>JACQDF010000157.1 GCA_016201205.1 Acidobacteriota bacterium | reverse complement strand
GGCTGAAGCCTGCGATCGGGGCGGGCCTGAAGGCCCGCCGCAGGCTGAAAGCCTGACCCCACCGAGACAAAGTGAACAGTATTGACTCTAGCCGCCCACCACTTCCAGGAACGCCCGCGCAGCGTGGCTCAACGCCCTTCTGGCCGGATACACCAGCCGGATTTTGCGCTCCACCTTCAGCTCCTCGACGCGCACTTCTTTGAGCAGCCCCTTCTCCAGGTCCTGCTCGACACACATCCGCGGCAGAAACGCCACCCCTTCGTTGCGTTGCACCATCAGCCGGATCGTCTCGACCGTCGGCATCTCCACATCCATGTTCAACATCACCTTGTGCCGCTGGAACTCCCGCAGCACCACCTCGCGGTACGGCGACACCACATTGTGCGCCACGAACGTCTCCATCCCCAATTCGGAAATCGAGATCGAATCGCGCCGGGCAAAGCGGTGCTCCGGCGACACCACAAAAGCCAGATGGTCCGTGTAGATCACCCGCGCCTGCAAGCGATCGTCAGTGGGATCGTAGCTGATCACCCCCAATTCCAGATCCCCGTCAATCAACTGAGCCGGAATGCGGCTGGACAGCGTGCGCCGCACCTGAACCTTCACTTTCGGATACAGCCGCCGGTACTTCTCGATGTGCTGCAACAGATATAAGGAGGTCGATTCGTTGGCTCCCACGATCAGCCGCCCGGCCGAATTGTCCCTCAGTTCGGCCAGCGCGTTCTCCAGCTCCCGCTCCAGGTTCTCGAAGCGCCGCGCGTAATCCAGCACGATTCTTCCGGCATCGGTCAGCAACAGATCCTTGCCCGACCGGTCGATCAGTTTCTCGCCCAACTGCGTTTCCAGACGCTGCACCGCCAGCGACACGGCCGGCTGTGTCCGCAGCAGTTTCTCCCCGGCGCGCGAAAAGCTCTTTTCGCTCGCGACGGCCAGAAACACCTTCAGCGGATAAAGCTCCATCGTTGCGGGGCAGGACTCAGCCTGTCACCTCCATAACGGAGATTTATAGCACAGACGCTTTGCATCATTTCACGAAGGGGTGTATAACCAAGCCAGGAGGCCTCCCATGCCTGCTAAGAAGCTTAAGGAGTTTCTCGACCGAAACCAGATCAAGTACGTCTCCATCCACCACTCCACTGCGTACACTTCCCAGGAGATTGCGGCGCTCACGCACATTCCGGGCAAGGAGCTTGCCAAGACCGTCATGGTGAAACTGGACGGCAAACTGGCGATGGCGGTGATTCCCGCTTCGCACATGGTCGATTTCAACGCTCTGAAAAACGCCGCCGACGCCGGCTCAGCGCAACTGGCGACGGAATCCGAATTCAAGAGCCTCTTTCCGGATTGCGAAACCGGCGCCATGCCTCCGTTCGGCAACCTTTACGGAATGACTGTGTATGCGTCGCTGGCGATGGCGCAGGATGAGCAGATCACGTTTAACGCGGGGACCCACCACGAGCTGATCCGGCTCGCCTACAAAGATTTCGAGCGCCTGACGCAGCCGGTGGTGGCTGGATTCTCCAAGGTGGCCAGAGGCGTGGCCGCTTGATCGGAGCCCGGTTTACACCGCCGCCGGATCGGCCTATCGTAAAGAAGGGGAGCAGCATGCTCGGACTATTCTTGTTCCTTGTTCCGCTAGCCCCATGCATTTTTGGGCAGAATAAAATCATCGCCGTCTCGGTGGATTCGGCGGTTCATCCGATCACGGCGGAAATCATCACACACGGCATCGAACAGGCGCAGCGCGAGCGCGCAGTTGCGCTTCTGATCCGCCTGAACACGCCGGGAGGGCTGCTGGAGGCGACCCGGCAGACCGTGGAAAAGATCATCGCGTCGCCTGTTCCGGTGGTCACCTTCGTCACTCCCAGCGGCGGCCGGGCAGCCTCGGCGGGCTTTTTCCTGCTCCAAGCCGGCGACGTAGCCGCCATGGCCAGCGGCACACACACCGGCGCCGCCACTCCAATCGCCCTCAGCCAACCGATGGATCCCATTCTGCAACGCAAGATGGAAAGCGACACGGCGGCCATGCTGCGCAGCCTCACCGAGCGCCGCCACCGCAATAGCCAGGCCGCTGAGAAGGCGATTCGCGAAGCCCAATCGTTCACCGACCAGGAGGCGCTCAAGCAAGGCCTCATCGATCTGATCTGTGCGGACGAGCCCTCGCTGATCGCCGCTCTGAACGGCCGCGAGATCACTCGGTTCGATGGCCGCAAGCAGGTTCTGCACACTCCGGGGGCGCAACTGGAAGACTACCGGCTTTCTATGCGCGAGCGGGTGATCTCGTCGATCGCCGATCCGAACCTCGCATTCCTGATGGTCTTTTTCGGCGCCATTCTGCTCTATGTGGAGTTCACCGTTCCCGGCCTGATTGGCCCCGGCGTGGCCGGCGCCATCCTGATCCTGCTGGGGCTGCTGTCGCTTTCCGTGCTTCCCATCAACTGGGTGGCGGTGGCGCTGCTGGTGCTGGCGGTGGCCTTGTTTGTGCTCGAAGCGAAACTCGCCTCTCATGGCGTGCTGGGCGCCGGCGGCGCCGTCGCCATGCTGCTCGGCGCTGTCATGCTGGTCGAAGGACCGCCGGAATTCCGCATCCGCTGGTCCACGGCAGTGGCCGTGACCATCCCATTCGCTCTGATCACCGTTTTCCTGGTTTCTCTCGTGATTCGCGCCCGCGCTCAGCCGGTGGCCACCGGAGATGCCGGGCTGCTCCATGAAAAAGGCATTGCCTACACGGACCTGGCGCCGGCAGGCAAAGTATACATCCACGGCGAGTATTGGGACGCGGTCGCCCCCGGCCCGGTTGCCCGTGGCGTCCGGGTTCGTGTCGCCGCTGTTGAAGGACTGCGGCTCCGGGTGGAGCCCGCTCCCTGACTCGTAAAGAAAGGACAACCTCCATGCTCGACATTCCCGTCATCATTCTGCTGGTGCTGATTCTGTACCTGCTTTCTTCCATCAAGATCCTTGCCGAGTATGAGCGCGGCGTCATCTTTCGCCTCGGCCGCGCGCTTGAGCGCCCGAAGGGCCCGGGGCTTATTCTCGTCTTCCGCCCCATTGACCGCATGGTTCGAGTCTCGCTGCGACTGGAAACACTCGAGGTTCCTCCCCAGGACATCGTCACTCGCGACAACGTCACGGTGAAGGTGAACGCCGTCATCTTCTTCCGTGTTATCGACCCCAAGCGCGCCATCCTCGAGGTGACGAATTTCCTTTACACCACCTCGCAACTGGCGCAAACGACGCTGCGCAGCATCCTCGGGGAAGTGGAACTGGACGAGCTGCTCAGTCATCGCGAAAAGCTCAACTTGCGTTTGCAGACCGTCCTCGATCAAGATACCGATCCCTGGGGCATCAAGATCGCCAAAGTCGAAGTGAAGCAGGTCGATTTGCCCGATTCCATGATCCGCGCCATCGCCCGCCAGGCCGAAGCCGAGCGCGAGCGCCGCGCCAAGATCATCCACGCCGAAGGAGAATTCGCCGCCTCCGCCAATCTGGCCAGGGCTGCCGAGACGATCCAAAGCCAGCCCGTTGCCATCCAGCTTCGCTATCTTCAGACGCTGGTCGAGATCGGCTCGGAGAAGAACACCACCGTGGTCTTCCCCTTGCCTCTGGACTTGCTTGCTTCGCTGGGCCGGCTCATCGACCGCTCGGCGCCACATCCGTAAGCCAACCGCTCCCTAACGGTCGCGGCTCGGAAGCGCTTTCTGAGCCGCGCGCGTGAGCAAGCGGAGGGACAGGCTACCCCGTCCCCGGTTTTCTCTACCGGATCGCCAGCGTGCCCATCATTCCCATACCCTCGTGGTCCAGAATGTGGCAGTGGTACAGGCTGATCCCGGTGTAATCGCGAAAGGCGATGCGAATGCGTGTCCTTGACTGCGCCGGCACGTTGACTACATCTTTCCAGGCGCGCACGGGCTCTCCATCGCTGCCGATCACCTGAAAGGCGTTGGTATGCACATGCATCGGGTGATCCATGGCTGTGGTGTTGACGAATTCCCAATCCTCGACAGCTCCCAACGCCACTTCCGTGTCCACACGATCCGCGCGGAACGTGCGCCCGTTGATCGTGAAGCTCATCATCATTCCTTGAGCCAGTGTGAATGAGCGGACGCGCGAAAAAGGCGCAGGCAATGGATCGATCGATGCCAGCCTGCCAGGCAGTTCGTAGTCCCCTTCCATCTCTCCCTCATAAACCAGATCCGCCAGCGTGAATTGAGTGGGTGCAATTGGCGCCCCGCGCCGGTACGGCAGGCTCAGAAGGCGATACGACCCGGGCGCCCGGGCGCCTCGCGCCATCAGCTCGACCCGCTCTCCCGGCGCGAGCAGCCATTCTTCCATTTCCACCGGCGCGGGCAACGGACCGCCATCCACACCGATCACAAAGAACGAATGCTCCTCGATGCGCAGCCGATAGTACGGCGACGCGGAAGCGTTCAGGATGCGCAGCCTCGCCCAACCATCTTTGGCCACCGAGAACTGCGGCCGCACGCGTCCGTTCACCGTGATCAGCGGCCCCTCGCGCCCAACCATGCGTTCCATCACGCTGGGCTCACGCAACACGCCATTGGCGGCCGGATCGAAGTCTTGCAGCACGAGATGATGCTCGCGCGCCAACGCGATCTCCGGCATGCGATCGATTTCGCCCCGCACGATCAGCAACCCTGCGAGCCCGCGTGCCACCTGCCTCGCCGCCCGGCGGGATATGCAGGCCGTGGAAGTGCAGATTGGTGGCTTCCGCAAGCCGGTTGATCAGCCGCAGCTTCACCGTGTCGCCCGCGCGCACTTCCAGCAGAGGCGCCTGAAGGGCGCCCTGGTACGTGAACAGGCGCACTGCGCGTCCGCCGATGTCGGCGGCAGCCGGAACCGCCTCGAGCCCGGCTTCAAGCAGGCCATCCTGCGCGCGAACAACGCCGGCGGTGGCCGCCGTCAGGAACTGTCTGCGGCTGAGGAAACGCATGGCTACTTTGCCGGCCGGATCGATTCCACCTTGATGATCTTTGTCTTCTCGTACAAGACTCCGGTGACGACCACTTTCTGCCCCGCAAACTTTTCGGGCATTTGCTGATCGCTCAGCCGGTAAACGTCCTTGCCGTCGGCGAGTGCATACTTGCTCTTGTAGATGCTCACGCAAGTGCGAATGCATTTTGCATCCGGCGTGATGTTCATCATGGTGTGGTTCTTCTTGCACATGTCGTCAGTAATGACGCCCGTGAAGTTGCGGTTCTCCTCGACGGCGGGCAAATACATGCCGGTAACCAGCAGGCACAACAGAAATCTCATTTCTCTGACTCCTTTCGATACTCACTCAGAACATTCAGCTCGCGGCCCTTGTTCAAGGCCAGCCAGAGCTTCTGAAACCTGTCTTGCTCCAGTCTCTGTTTGAGCTGGAAATTAAAATCCTTGTAGCCGTTGTAGAGGGAC
Source organism: Acidobacteriota bacterium (assembly GCA_016201205.1). GTDB lineage: Bacteria > Acidobacteriota > Terriglobia > Bryobacterales > Bryobacteraceae > CADEFT01. Next base: position 37,175 of record JACQDF010000157.1, on the reverse strand, counting down.
TTGGATCGCTCGAAGGTAGTGATCGTCAACTGGAACGGCCCCGAGCTCGAGATGTTCTCGATATCGCTGAGCCGCCAGATGCGCGAGTCTTCCCTGCGGCTGGTCGAATAGACGATCCCATCCCCGCGGAAGCGCAGCACTCCTTGCGACCCGCCGGCGTACCCGATCAAGTGCTTCGCCGGCAGCTCCCACTCCGGCTTCTCTTCTTCGAGGGCGACGGCCGCCACAAAGCGCTCATCCAGGCGTGACTTCAGGAATTGATAGACCGGCTCGAAGCCGCCCTCGCTGGGCTGGTCAAACCGGTATTCGCGGTCCGCGCCCAGCTTCCACCCGCTGTCCTGGTATGTCAGCACCGTCAGCGACCGCGGGGACACGCTCAACTGCTGGATCTCGCGATACGGCCAGCTCCAGGCGGCGGGCTTCTTCTTTTTCTTTTTCACCACTTCCTCGAACGACACGCCGTTCGAGTCCAGGCGCAGCGCGCCGCGCACGGTCTTGAAACGCATCTTCTGCAACGGGCTCGCGTGCCGCACCTCATAGCGAAACTCCTGCTGCGCAAGAGCCGGCGCCGCTGCCGCCAGAATCAGGACAATTGACGTTTGACTTCCGAATGCCATTTCCACACCTCGTATACAGCCGGATAAACCACCAGTTCGAGAACAAAGGACGTCAGGATGCCGCCCACCATCGGGGCGGCGATCCTCTTCATGACATCGGCGCCCGTGCCCACGGACCACATAATCGGCGCCAGCCCGATGAACATCGTCGAGACCGTCATGAACTTCGGCCGGATGCGCTTCACCGCGCCGTGCCAGATCGCTTCCTGCAACTCCGCCAGCGTTCGCATCCTGCCCGCTTTCTTCGCCTCCTCATACGCCAGATCGAGATAAAGCAGCATGAACACGCCGGTGCCCGCGTCCACACCCAGCAGTGCAATCAGGCCCACCCATACCCCGATGCTCATGTTGTACCCGAGCAGATACAGCAGCCAGACCGCGCCGATTGCGGAGAAGGGCACAGACAGCAGAATGATGGATGTCTTCGCCAGCGACCGTGTGTTCAGGTACATCAGCATCACGATCAGGAACAGCGTCACTGGCAGCACGACGGTGAGCTTCTCTTTGACGCGCTCCATCGCTTCGTATTGCCCGCTCCACATCAGCGAATACCCCGGCGGCAACTGGATGCGCTCGCGCAACACGCGCTTGGCTTCGTTCACGTAGCCGCCGACGTCGCGCCCGGCCACGTCGACGTAGACATAGCCGTTCAGCATTCCGTTTTCATTCCGCAGCATCGCGGGACCGCTCACCATTCGGATGCGGGCAAGCTGCGAAACGGGGATCTGCTGTTTGCCTCCCATGGCCGGCACCAGAACGCGCCCCAGCGTGTCGACGCTGCTGCGGTAGTCGCGGTAATAGCGCACATTGACCGGATAACGCTCGCGCCCCTCGACGGTGGTGGTCACCGTGTCGCCTCCGATCGCGGACATCATGACCATCTGCGCATCGTCCATGCTGATGCCGTAGCGGGCCAGCTTGTCGCGCTGCCACTCGACATCGAGGAAAAATCCGCCGCCGGTCCGCTCCGCAAAGACGCTCCGCGTGCCGTACACCGGCGTGCCGTCGAGCGGCTTCAGCGCTTGCTCGATTTGTGTTCCGATGCGTTCGATCTCCTTGATGTCCGAGCCAAAGATCTTGATGCCCACCGGTGTGCGAATCCCGGTGGTGAGCATGTCGATGCGGTTCTTGATCGGCATCGTCCATGCATTGCTCACGCCGGGAAACTGGAGCGCCTCATTCATCTCGTTGACCAGTGATTCCGTCGAGATGTGATCCGGAGTCATGCGCAGCAAGACCGGGCGCAGCCATGGGGGCGCCCACGCCGAATACCAGGTCTCGACCTTGCGCCACTGAGTCTTCGGCTTCAGCAGGATAACGGTTTCCACCATCGACAGCGGCGCCGGGTCGGTCGGCGTCTCCGCGCGGCCCGCCTTGCCGAACACGCGCTCCACTTCGGGAAACCGGAGGAGAATGCGGTCCTGCACCTGCAGCAGCCGTTGTGCTTCCGTGATTGAGATGCCTGGCAGCGTCGAGGGCATGTACAGCAGCGAGCCCTCCTCGAGCGGCGGCATGAATTCCGACCCTAGCCGCTGATAGACGGGCACGGTGAACGCGACGGCAGCGACCGCGCCCGTAACCACGATCCATTTCCAGCGCAGCGAAAAGCGGCAAACCGGATCATAGAGTCGGATCAGGATGCGGCTGATGGGATGATGCTCCTCGGAGTGAATCTTCCCGATGAGAACGGCATTCAAGGCTCTGGCCACCCAGCGGGGGCGGAAGTCGAAGTTGTTCACATGCGTGAACAGCAGCCTCATGGCCGGATCCAGCGTGATCGCCAACACGGCCGCCACGATCATCGAAAGATTCTTTGTGTAAGCCAGTGGCTTAAACAGGCGGCCCTCCTGAGCCTCCAGCGCCAGCACCGGCAGAAACGAAACCGCGATCACGAGCAGCGAGAAGAAGCTCGGTCCGCCGACTTCCTTCACCGCGTTCACGATCACCGAGTGGTAATCCCCCTGCCGGCCGCCGCGTTCCCATTGCTCGAGTTTCTTGTGTGTTTGCTCGACCACCACAATCGCCTCGTCCACCATCGCGCCGACTGCGATCGCGATCCCGCCCAGCGACATGATGTTCGACGTCAGCCCCATCGCCTTCATCGGGATGAAGGCGATGATCACAGCGATGGGAATGGTGACGATCGGAATCATCGCGCTGGGGAGATGCCAGAGGAAGATCAGAATCACAACCGAGACGACCGCCAGCTCCTCCATCAGCGTGGACTTCAGGTTGTCAATCGAGCGCAGGATCAGATCGGAACGGTCATAGGTCGTGACGATGCTGACGCCTTTGGGCAACCCAGGCTCGATCTCGGCGAGCTTCGCTTTCACCCGGTCAATCACGCGGAGCGCATTCTCGCCTTGCCGCATGACCACAATTCCGGAAACCGCTTCGCCGTTCCCGTCCAGGTCCGCCGCACCACGCCGCAGATCCGGGCCCAGCGTCACAGCTCCGATGTCCCTGACGCGAATGGGAACTCCGGCCGCGGTGCTGGCAAGCACGATGTTGCCGAGATCCTCGACCGAGCGCGCGTAGCCGCGGCCGCGAACCATGTACTCGGCGCCGGAGAACTCGATGAGCCGCCCGCCTGCGTCGTTGTTGCCCGCACGGACGGCTTCCACTACTTTCGAGACCGGGATGCCAAGGCTTTGCAGGCGTACGGGATTGACCTGCACCTGGTACTGCCTTACAAAACCACCCAGCGGCGCCACCTCGGCCACACCTGGCACGGACTTCAGGTAGTAGCGCAAGTACCAGTCCTGATACGAGCGCAATTCGGCCAGGCTGTGTGTGTTGGTCGTATCCACCAGCGCGTACTGAAACACCCAGCCGAGTCCGGTTGCGTCGGGCCCCAGTTCCGTCTTCACGCCTTGCGGCAGACGCGGCAAAACGCCGGATAAATACTCCAGCGTCCGCGATCGCGCCCAGTAGATGTCCGCTCCCTCCTGGAATATGACGTAGATGTAGGAATAGCCGAAGTCGGAGAACCCCCGGACAACTTTCACCTTGGGCGCGCCGAGCATGGCGGTGACGATCGGATACGTCACCTGGTCCTCGATGATGTCCGGGCTGCGGTCCCAGCGCGAGTAGATGATTACCTGCGTTTCACTCAGGTCCGGGATGGCGTCGAGCGGCACATTTTGCATCGACCAGATACCGGCGATCACAGCAGTCGCCGTCAGCAGAAAGACGACCAGCCGGTTGTGCGCCGAGAACTCGATGATGCGGTTAATCATGCTTGTGCTCCATGCCGGCGGCGGCTGCCTTGAGCTGGCTTTCCGAATCGATCAGGAAGGTGCCGCTGGTGACAATCCGCTCACCGGCTTTCAGGCCGGACAGGATCACAATGCGATCGCCATACCGCTCGCCCGTTTGCACCTGCCGGGGCTCGAAGAATCCGTTGCCGCGGTCGACGAACACCGTCTTGCGCTCACCGGCGTCCAGCACTGCATCGGAGGGACCGGTGAGGCGCGCCGGCGCCGGCGCCAGCAGATCCACATCGACGAACATCTCCGGCTTCAGAAGCATGCCAGGATTGTCGGCTTCCAGGCGCACCTTGAGGGTGCGTGTCTCCGGATTCACCTGCGGTTGGATGTACGTGACTCGAGCCGCCAGCACGCGGCCGGGCAGGGAGGCCAGCGTAATCCGCGCCGGCGTGCCCACGCGCACGTTGGGCGCATCCGACTCGAACACGTCGGCCATGATCCATACGTGGCTCAGGTCCACGATCGTGTACAGCTCGACGTCGGGTTTCACCTGCTGGGTATGAAACGCATTGCGCATGGTGATGTAGCCGCTCGCGGGCGTATAGAGGGTAACGTTCTGGATCGGCTTGCCCGTGCGAGTGATCTCGCGGATCTGCTCTTCGGAGAAATTCAACAGATTGAGGCGGCGTCCGGCCGCCTCGATCATGCCGTCGAGGTGATCGCGGCCGCTTTCGAGAGGGCTCGCTTTCATCGTCTGCCTGGCCTTGAGCGCCAGCAGGTACTCCTGCTGTGTGGCCAGCAACTCGGGACTGTAGATGGTAAGCAGCGGCTCGCCTTGCTTCACCTCCATGCCGGTGAAGTGAACATAGACGTGATCGATCCAGCCTTCGGTGCGCGTATGAACGTGCGAAATGCGTGTTTCATCCGCGGTCACCTTGCCCGCCGAGTGCAGCGTCCGGGACTCCGAGGCATACTCTGCCGTGCCAAAGCGAACACCGATGAGCTGCTGCTTGTCGGGCGTAATCCGGACTGTACCCGCGGCCATGGTGGTTGCATCGCCTTCATACACGGGCACGAGCTCATTGCCCGTCTCCGGATTCAGACCTGGTCTGTCGGATTGGAACGAAGGCTGCTGCGGATCGCGATAGAACAGCGCCTTCCGGCCCGGATCCGCGGGCACGGCGGCATGTCCGGTCGCACCCTCATCGGCGTACTTCGGCACAAGCTGCATCCCGCAATCCGGCGCAATGCCCGGCTTGTCCGACTTGTAGGCCGGGTGCATCGCGTCATACCAGTACAGAATCCTGCGCTCGCCTGCCTTTGGCGCAAACGGCGTGTGGCGAGCGTGGTACAGGTAGCCGGCGCCGAAGCCGCCCGCCAGCAGTGCGAGAACGAGAAGTGCGCGTCTCATGGCTGTGCCTCCTCGATCAGCGCAATCCCGGTTATCTCCTCCAGCCGCGCCGCCGCCAGATATGCGTTCAGCATCTCCTGGTAGTAGTTCATCTGGTATTCGACGATGGTGATGAAATTCGTCAACACGCTGAGCAGATCCACCCGGCCGGCTTCGTAGCTGGCCAGCGAGGACTCGAGCGCCAGGCTCGCCTGCGGCACCACGGCCGCTTCATACGCGCGCATCAGCCGCAGGGAAGTTTCCGCCATCAGATAGTCGTCCTTGACGCGAAACGCCAGGCTTTGCGCGGTCGCTTCCAGCGTCCGGCGCGCTTCGCGGATTTTGATCGTCTGCTCGGCTTCCGCTGAGCGCTGCTTGCGGAAGAACGACGTGGGCAGCTTGATGTCCAGGCGGAACTGGTACATGTCCGGCATCGCGCCCATGTTGAAATAGCCGCCGCTGACCGCGTAGTCCGGCATGTAATCTTTGCGCGCCAGGTTCAACGCGATCTGATTGCGCTCGACCATGCGGCGGTCACGCTGGATCGCCGGTGCGTTGGCGCCGGCGGCGGCCAGCAGATCTTCGAACGTTTTCGCCAGCGGCGGAGGCGTCGCCATGGCGACGCGGCCGAGCTTCCCGGTGGGAGGGCGGTTCACCAGGCTGAGAATCTCCGCCTCTCGCGATCCTCTCTCGCGATCGAGTTGGATGAGACGCGTCTCGAGGATGGAAAGCTGCGTTTGCAGCTTGAACAGATCCTGCTGCGCCGAACGCCCGACCGAATAGCGGATCTCGGAGACTTTGATGAGCTTGTCCAGCAGATCGCGATTGCGCTCGAGCACATCTTGCGCCAGAAAGGTGTAGCCGAGCCGGTAATAGGCCTGCTTCAGCCGCGCGATGACACTCAACTGGGCCGCTTGATACTGGTCGTATTCCGCCTGTGCTTCTTTGCTCGCGATCTCGCCGCGCAGCTTGCGCTTGCCGAAGAACGGAAACTCTTGCGTCACCATGAAGCCGATATTGCTGGTAGGCTCGAGGCCGAGTCCGGCGCCCGGCCACGGCCGGCCGTTGCTGGCATAGCCTGCGCTGAACGTCGTCTCGGGCAGCGCGCTTGCCTGATCGGGCCGCTTCCGCGCCGCTTCAAACCGCTGCTGCGCGGCCATGATCTCCGGATTGTGCTCGAGCGCCTCGCGGATCAAACTGCGGAGATTCGTCTCGGCGGACGCACAGACCGGCAGCGTAAGAAGGGAAAGAACGATTCGTCTCGTGTAGCCCATACACTCCTTTCCTGGTGATGGCAAATGACAGGTTTGGCCGAATTTCGGCTAGGACGGAAAGGAGAGACGAATCAGATGCGGAGGTTCAGATGCGAGAGATACAAGCTGGGAGGAGAGCTTCTGGCAAGCCAGGATTCGGCTTCGATCGCTTCACCAGCAGCGGGCGCGAGCGGCGCCGCTGTAACTGCGGCGGCGAACAGCGCCGGCTTGGCCGCCGGTTTCGCCTTGGCCGTTTCCAGCAGCAGTTGATCCGGCGCGCAAGGCTTGCTGCCGTCCTGCTTCTTGGTGTTCTTCTGGTGTTTGCAGCAGCCGTGATCGGCGGAGCTGGCCGGCGCGGCCAGACAATTGATGCAATTACTCAGCAGCAGCACGGCGCTGAGCAGCCACGCCCCGAGAATGCGAACGGCAAATCCACGCATCCTACTTATAGGGTAACCGAATTGGCGGGATTTGGCAAGTCCGCTTCCTAGCGCTTCCTTACACGACTGCGCACAATAAGCCAAGTCCGCCCTCACGCTCTCGCCTCATGCCCGCTCTCATCGCGCCGCACCCTTTTGGACGCGCGTGTGTGGGCCCATCCCGGCGCCGATCAGGATTACCAGACCTTGAGCTTGAGGTCCCCGTGCCCCGGGTTCTCGAATGGTCCGGGGAAGGGAGCAGCCGTATTTCGTTTCTTGCCGGAATAGTCGGTGTCGATGACTACGGGCGAGCCCTCGGCGTTTTCGTACGGAAGGCCCGGGATTTTCGCCTTCCCCAACATCTCGGTATTCACGAGCCTGGTCGCCGCTTTCCGCATGTCCGCACCTAAGTTGAGGCGAAGATATACGCGGTCCCCGTCCTCTACGATCTCGGCCTTGGGATCCGCTCCGGACAGGTTGAGAGCCCCATCCTCCTTGAAATATGTGCGAGCACCCTTGAGATACACATTGCCGCCCGTGTACAGCGGATACTCGCGGTGGTTGTAGACCCACAATCCATAGCCGCCGAAGCGAAGGGGGTCGGCGTCGGCCTCGGTGCTGGCAGGCGGCCCACCACTCCCGGCAAAGATATTGTTGTAGAAACGGTTGTCGCCTCCCGTGGTGCTGTTCAAGCCGGCGAGCGCCGTCGAGTGCGCCTTGTGATACGGCGTCGAGCGGCGGGGTTCGGGCCGGCTTACGATTCGGCCGGTCATGAGATTGTGCACATAGGCGCCACCCTCGGACATGTCCAACAGACTCAGAGCGGACAGGAACAGGTTGTTGTCCACCAGAAACGGGCCGTGATCCACTTCGACGAAGAGATCGTCGGTGCTGTTGTCATACAGGAGATTGCCGGTGATGCGCGTCCCTTGCGCCATCCAGTCCATCCACAGTCCGCGGCCTGCATTGTGGATGCGGTTGTTCCTGATCACCACGTCGATGGCGCCGTGCAATTTGATGCCGGCCATCTCCGCGCCGGTGAACTGCCGCTTGGTCCAGATGTTGTAGATGTGGTTGTTCGTGATCTGGCTGAAAACCGGGCCGAGGCTGCCGACGATCCCGGCCTGTTCGGAGTTGAAGATGACGTTGTTCCGCACGACGTGGGATCCGATCGTTTCGCGCGACCAGCCGGCTTCCAGCGCGCGCACGATGACTTCGTTGTAGTGAGTGGCGCCGTCTTTGCGGGGGTCGTTGATCCAGACATTGTGGCCGGTCCTGCGGTCCTTGCCGAGACTGATGCCCACGCATTTTGAGTCGCTGATCACGTTGTTCTCGATGATCCAGCCCTTGCTCCAGTGGGTCCCGATGAGGCCGATCTGCTCGGCAGTCGGCGCGGCCCATTGCGTCGCGGCCTGGCTCATGTGAAAGCCGCGGACCGTGATGTAGTCTCGGCCCGGCTGGTCCGGGTAGAAGCAACTGTCGCGGACGTTGATCTCCACTAACTCCTGGTTGGGATTCTTGTCGTGGAAATTGGCGTAGATATAGGTATCCTTGCCGTCGGTTTCGGTGAACCAGGTGTAGGTGGAACTCTCGCTGTCCCTGGCGCCGGCAACGGGTTGCGGATCGAGCACCCGCTCGAGCACGTGCGATTCCCAGAGGGATTTGCCGTTGAGATATACCTCCCCGGTGTGATGAGGCCTCCCGCGATCGGTGAACCAGTCCCCCACGATCCGATCCTGGTAGGGGTTGTAGCCGCCAAAGAAGGAATTCGGCAGTGTCACTTTCCACACCCCGCCCTGGAAGGGCTTCCAGTTGCTGATCACTTCCGATCCCTTGATAACGGCCTTTTCCCCGGCGGCAGCCTGATAGACTATCCGCCGGGAATCGGACTCGCCACCGCGGGGCGGCGTCACCCGCTCGCGATACGTGCCTTCATGCACCGTAATCGCATCGCCCGCCTGCGCCACTCGCGCGGCGGCGGAAATCGTCCGGAAGGGCTTCGACGACGAACCGGCGTTGCTGTCGTTTCCCCGAACGGAAACATGGAACTCCGTTGCAGAGGCGGCGGAGGCGAGCAACGCCAACAAAGCTAGTGCAGTCGAGTCATGAGTGTTCATGGGTCTATTTGTGGGAACAGGGTCAGCCGAAGGTGATCCGGTAATTTCCGGTCACGCGCACCGACCAGCGTTGCGGGTCGCCGCGCAGGCCGTGGAAGCGAAACCCGGCGATGTTCAAGTCCTCGGGCTGCGCCGCTACTTCGATGGGGCGCGCCATACTACGGTGATTTCCTTTCGTATGCAGGCGAGGGCGGCCTCAGGAACAACTTTCGCAGGTCGAAGTCCACAGGCAACGCGAGATGCATCACGCCGGCCATCATCTCGTCGGTGGTCTGATCCCCGTTCCGCACTTCCGCTTCCGGATTGGGGTTGCGCGGGTTGTTGGGCGAATTGTCGAAGATGGCCGTGGCTTCGATTCGCGTGCCTCGTGGCAGTATTTTTTCTCCGGCCACTTCGTAGGTGAGCTGCCAGTTGAAGTCGTAACGAGGGACGCGCAGCAGCACTTCCTGGCTTCCATCCGGATAGACTGCTCGAAACTCGAATGACTTGCCGCGGAGGTGCATGTGTGGCTGCAAATCGATCAGCCGGACATCCGCTCCCAAGGTGACTCGCGCGGTCACGCTATGGTTGGCCTCGCCAGGCGGAATCACGAAGGCCATATTTGTGACTCCGAAATAGAAGAAACGGCTTCTCGGCTGTTCACTGGCGAAAATCAAGCCGAGCTTGGACCGGTCACTCGCCGCTTTGCCGTTGGGCGTGTAGTGAAGCTGAAGGACGATTTCGGAACCAGCCGGCAAAAAAAGCGCGCTGCCGTCCGGAAAAGGCTTGGCTGGCAGGCCGGGCACGTACTCGCCGATCAGGCCATCGGATTGTCCTGCCTCCGGCCCGCCAGGCGCTTTCGGCACGGGAACGCCGGGCTTGGCTTCAGCCAGCCACTTCGATCCCCCGCGACGGGCAAAGGCAGCGATGTGGTGCACAACGCCGCGGTTGCCGGGGCGCAGCTCGATGGCGCGAATCCATTTGTCTTCCGCAAAGCGGGTGGGGAGCAGGACCCACTGGTAATCGACGATGCCCGTGGAAGGCACCTCAAAGGCCTGTGGCATCTCGAAAACCTGATCCGGCTGGCCAATGCTCCATCCAGTGGTGAACACAAGCGGCGGAGGCGCCTCGTCGGGATTCCCTTCCGGGGCGCCCTTGTCGGCCCACTCGACCAGCGTGTCGATCTCTTGTTTGGCCAGCGTGCGGTCGTTCTTGAAATGGCTGACGCCGGGCTCGGCAAACCACGGCGGCATTTTCCGCGTCAGCACCGCCGCTTTCATTGCCTTGGCCCATGGCCGCGTCTCCCGGTAGGTGATCAATGGCATCGGCGCAGCTTCGCCCGGCCGGTGGCAGGCCTGACATCGAGCCTGCAGGATCGGCGCGACATTCTTGTGAAACGTGACTTTGGGAGCTGCCGCCACGGAAAGCGGCAGCAACAAGAGTATCGCCGGGCAAAGGTTCATCGATAGCCCCCTCCGAACGTTTCGCACAACGCGCCGGGCCTGCCGGCAGCCGGCGAGTTCCCTCACCGGTATCGAGGCGGGCCCGGCCTGTGCCAGCTTATCACTAAAAGCCAGCGTCACTATTGTAGCTGGATCAGGTTGCCGCTTTGGCCATCGCCATCGGCGGCTGATAGCCGGATTGCGCTGCTTTGCGCATCGCCTCCATTCCTTCTTCATACGTCAGCAGCGGTGTGGTCTTGATGGACTTGACAGCTCCACCAGCCGACGCCGCCAGCGAGAACGCGGCTGCGCTGACGTTGTTGGGTAGATCCACGATCGATACGATGTCATAGTCCCCAAACGAGAGGAACGTATGGAGCATCTTTCCACCGAGGTTGTTGAGGGTTTTGTCGATGGCGCTTCTGCGGTCCTGGGGGTTCTTCACCATCGCCGACCAGGCCTCAGAGGTGTAGGCAGCTTGCAACAAGAAAGTCGCCATTGGTTGGCCTCCTTGGCCGCGAACATAGCGCAACTTTGTCTGGGCGACAAGGCCATGTGTATCATGGATTCGAGCCGTCTGAATGGGAGCCATTCCCGGACCGCTCGAACGGCCAGGAGCTGGAGTTTCAGGGCGCCGGGAACACAGCCATTGCCGCCTATCTCCGCAAGCCCGCCGGCGATGGGCCGTTTCCCGTAGTCGTTCTTCTGCACGGCGGAGGCAATTCCAAAGAGGCGACGTACGCGTTGGGACGCTCGAGCGGTCCTCCCACTGCGGACCTGGTCGCCGCCGGGCCCGAACCCGCGCGCCATGCTGGATCCTGCCGAATGGGAGGACATGATCGCCGCTGTCCGGAAGGTCCGAAGCTTGCCTTTCATCGACGCGCAAAGCGTGGCGTTGATGGGCGGCAGCCACGGCGCCCATTCTGAAGAAGATGGTCGCCGGGATGGAAACGCAACATGGCTACCAATCGGCCTTGACTGAGGCGTCCGGAGTGCGCTTCCCGCTGCTGATCATAAATGGCCGCAACGATACCTCTCCGCCCACTTCGGTCATCGACGCTTACATGGTCCGGCTGCGGACCGCCGGCAAACGCGCCGAGACGTACCTGCCGGACAACGGCCCGCACGGATTCTATTTCGGCCGCCCGGATATTCCGGAAACGCGAGAGCGGCCCGGCGCGCGGTTGCCTTCCTTCGATCCTGTTTCGGGCAAACGGCGCGTGCGGGATCCAACGACGATCAGCGTCTGGCATCCTACGCCAAAGAGCATCCTCCGCGAGAGACCACCGGTATGGTTCCTCTCCCGGAGCTGGGCAAAGGCGGCTACAAGAACGAACAGGGCGGCCTTTATCCCGGCGGGGAAAACACGCCACCGGCTGCGCATCTGAAAGCCGGATTGCAGATTGCTCGCCGTATCGGGCCACTGAACGTGCAAGGCGCCCCGTCCGGGGACGGCAGAATTGTCCTGCTCACCATTGGCATGTCGAACACGACCATGGAGTCGCAGGCTTTCATCCGGCACGCGGCTTCCGATCCGGAGATCAACTCGCGGCTGCTGATCGTGGACGGAGCGCAGGGCGGTCAGGTGGCGATGGTCACCGCCGATCCGCAGGCCAATTCCTGGAAGGTCGCCGATGAGAGGCTCAAGGCAGCCGGCATGAGCTGTACCCGAACCTGAAGATGGCCTATCTGTCGAGCAGGATTTACGCGGGTCATGCCGCCTCGCCGCTGAACCCTGAACCGCATGCTTACGAGAGTGCGTTTGCCGTGAAATGGGTGATCGCAAGCGCAGCGACGGCCTCGCGTGGCTGCGCGAGGATCTGGCCGCGGACGGAACACACCCGTCGCAATCAGGAAGACAGAAGGTGGCGCGGCTGCTTGTCGAGCATTTGAAAAAGGACCCAACGTCGCGGCCGTGGTTCACCCAGAAACTTGTGGGGCGGGCTTTCAGCCCGCAAGCCCGCTTTCAGCGGGCTTGGCCGCCCCACAAAAACTAGCCGATTTGCGGGCGCGCCGGATCCGGCCAGTCCAGATGGAAAAACTTGCCCCTCGGCTGATCGATTCGTTCATAGGTATGGGCGCCAAAGTAATCCCGCTGCGCCTGCAACAGGTTCGCCGGCAACCGCTCGCTGCGGTAGCCGTCATAATACGCCAGAGCGGAGTAGAAGGTGGGCGCCGGAATCCCGTTCTCGGCCGCCGCCGCGATCACCTTGCGCCAGTTCGACTGGCAGCGGTCGATCTCGCCTTTGAAATACGGATCCAGCAGCAGGTTCGGCAACTCCGCGGTCCGCTGGTACGCTTCGGTGATCTTTTGCAGAAAGCGAGCGCGGATAATGCAACCGCCGCGAAAGATGCTCGCGATTTCGCCGAAGGGCAGCTTCCAGTTGTATTCCGCCTGCGCCGCACGCATCAGTTGAAAGCCCTGCGCGTAGGCGCAGATCTTCGAGCAATACAGCGCATCGTGGATGGCCTGCACAAACGCCGTGCCATCGCCCGAGTACGAGAGGGCGGGGCCGCACAACCGCTTCGATGCAGCGACTCGCTCTGGCTTAATTGCGCTCAGATAACGCGCAAAGACAGCCTCGGCGACGGTCGGCGCCGGCGTGCCCAGATCCAGCGCGTTTACCGACGTCCATTTGCCAGTGCCTTTCTGCCCCGCCGTGTCCAGCACCACGCCGACAAACGGTTTGCCGGTTACAGGGTCCTTCTGATGCAGGATGTCGGCGGTGATCTCGATGAGAAAGCTGTCAAGCAGGCCGCGGTTCCACTCAGCGAACACATCGCCTGCCTGCTCCTCGGAAAAGTCGAGCATGCCGGTCAGCAAGGCGTAGGCCTCGCAAATCATCTGCATGTCGCCGTATTCGATCCCGTTGTGCACCATTTTGACGTAGTGGCCGGCGCCGTCCGGTCCAATGTACGTAGTGCAGGGGACGCCGCCTTTCACCGGCTGGCCGGGCCCGGCGTCGGTCAGCGGCTTGCCGGTGGTTTCATCGACTTTGGCGGCAATCGCCCTCCAGACCGGCTCGATCTCTTTCCAGGCGGCGAACTCGCCTCCGGGCATCAGGGATGGGCCGAAGCGCGCGCCTTCCTCGCCGCCGGAGACGCCGGAGCCGACAAAGCGAAGGCCTTTCGCCTTCAGATCCCGCTCCCGCCGGATGGTGTCCAGCCAGTGGGCGTTGCCGCCGTCGATCAAAATATCACCGGCATCGAGCAGCGGCGCCAGACTGCCGATGACTGCGTCGGTGGGCCCGCCGGCCTTCACCATGATGACGATCTTGCGTGGACGCTTCAGGGAACCAACAAAAGCTTCAAGGGTTGCTTCACCCCGCAGCCCTCCGGGCGTGGAGGGGTTCTCGGAGACGAATTTCTCCATCGTCTCGCGAGTGCGGTTGTAGACGCTGACACGGAAACCGTGATCCGCCATGTTCAAAGCAAGGTTTTGGCCCATGACGGCCAGGCCGGCCAAGCCGATATCGGAGAGAGGTTCAGGCATAGCGATAGTAAGCCTACAACCCGATTCTACTCGACACGCAACGAGATCTCTCCGATGCCTCCGCGCACCTCGACACGGACCGCAGGCTTGCCCGGGTCATAGGCTTCGTTGTAGTAACGGTCGCCTTTCTTGACGAGGCCATGGGCATTGATGGAGCCGATACCGCCCTTGGCATCCACAATCACGCCGGTCTTGCGCGGCAGTCTGATGCGGGCTAAGCCCACGCCCGTTGTCCTCTCCGGCGCCCGGCAGCCGCTGGGTCCACATCACTTCGCCGTTGGACACGTTGACGCATTGGGCCACGCCGCCGATGTCGATCCAGTAGAGGAATCCGTCCTTGACGACGGCGGAACCGATGAAGGCCTTGGTTTTCGGCCAGTGCCAGAGGCGCTCTCCGCCGGGTTTCACCACCATGGCCGGGCCCTGAAATCCGCTCGCCGCGATGATCACGTGGTCGCCCTTCGCGGTTTCGGCGGCGACGGGCGACGGATAGATGAGGTCACCCAGCCCGTCGCTGGACCAGAGCACTTTCCCGGAAGCGGGATCGTAAGCCGCCATTCTCCTGGGATGCATGAGAATCAGCTCACCGCCTGCAAGGACGGGCGTGCTCCAGGAGCCGTACATATCCTCGGGCTTCCACTGGTTGAACGCGGCGCCCTCACCTGGGGGCACGTCGACCTGCCAGAGCGTCTTTCCGGTTTTCTTATCGAGTGCGAGCAGAAACGCGCGGTCGCCGGGGCCGAAGTTCAGAAAGAGGCGGTCGCCGTGAATCAGCGGCGAGCTGGCGTAGCCCCAGGTGTGGCGCTGGCGGCCAAGGTCGCGCTTCCAGAGAAGCTTGCCGTTCCTGTCGAAGGCGTGGAGACCCGCCGAGCCGAACCACGCAATGACGCGTTCGCCATCGGTGACGGCGGACGCGGAGGCGTACGGGTTCGTCGGATGCGTGGGCTCGTCCGCGCTGTAGGGCACGGCGGCCTCCCACATGAGTTTGCCTGTCGCGCTGTCGAAGCACAGCAGCAGGCGCTCGCCGGCGGCCTTCCTGGCTTGTGTCACAAAGATCGAGTTGCCCCATACGATCGGGGTTGAATTGCCGGGCTCGGGCAATTCGATCCGCCAGCGCACGTTCTCCGTCTTCGACCACCGGACCGGGGCGCCACGGTCCGTCGAGATTCCTCTTCCATCCGGGCCGCGCCATGCCGGCCAGTTTTCGGCGGCCGCGGAAGTAAACAGAACCAGCAGCGGGATGAGCATGGTCTTAGATTATCCTTTTTGTATGATCCTGCTTCGACGATGCCTTCTGATCAGCCTGCTGGTGAGCCTGGCCGCCGGGGCGGCCACCGTTCCGCAGGAAACCTTCAACATCAAAGCCGCCGAATACCTTCAGGCGCAGGAAAAGATCAACGGCTTCAGCGGCTCCGTCCTCTACGTGCAGGAAGGCAAGGTCTGGCTCCGCCGTGGCGTCGGATTGGCCAACCGCGAGCTGAATGTGGCCAACGCGCCGGAAACGAAATTCCGGCTGGGCTCGATCACCAAGCAGTTCACCGCGACGGCGATCATGCTTCTCGAGCAGCGCGGCAAGCTCAGCGTCGAGGATGCCATCGACAAGCACTTCCCGAATGCGCCGGATCATTGGAAGAAGGTGACGGTGCGTCACCTGCTGTCGCACACGGGTGGAGTTCCGAGCTATACCAATGACCCCGGCTACCTCAAGAACATGTTCAAGCCGCATCCCCTGCCGGAACTGATTGCCGGGTTCCGGGACAAGCCGCTGGAATTCGAGCCCGGGTCGAGCTGGAAGTACAGCAATTCGGGCTACGTGCTGCTGGGCGACATCATCGAGCGCGTTTCCGGTGAGAAGTACGAAGAGTTCATCCGCAGGAACATCTTCGAGCCGCTGGAGATGAAGAACACGGGCTATGACCACTGGGAGACGATCCTGGCGAACCGCGCCGCCGGTTATTCGAGAGGCTCAAGGGGCTGGGTGAACGCGGCCTATCTCGACATGACGCTTCCCTACTCGGCCGGAGCGCTGTATTCGACCATCGATGATCTGTATCTGTGGGACCGGGCGCTGTATACGGACAAGGTGCTGCCGCAGGCGGTGCTCGAGCGCATGTTTACGCCGGTGAAGAACGGTTACGGCTATGGCTGGAGCGTCACCGAGGAGTTCGGGCGCGCGGTCATCGGGCACGGCGGCGGCATCAACGGGTTCTCGACATTCATCGGGCGGGCGCGCGCGGAGAACTCCGTGGTGATCGTGCTGAGCAACGTTCAGGAGTCCAACGCCGGCCGCGTCGCGAGGGATCTGGGCGCGATCTCTCATGGAGAGAAATACGATCTGCCGCAGCTTCGCAAGGTGATTTCGCTGAACCCGGCGGTGTTTGACAGCTACACCGGCAAGTACGAGCTGGCGCCGAACGTGGTGATGACGGTATCGCGCGAGGGTGCCCGCTTTTTGACGCAGGTGACGGGCCAGCCGCAAGTGGAGATCTATCCCGAGTCGGAAGCGAAGTTTTTCGTGAAGGTGGTGGATGCGCAGATCACCTTTGTGAAGGACGCAACTGGAAAGGCGACGGAGCTGATCTTGAACCAGAGCGGGCGGAGCATGACTGCGAAGAGAGTGGAATGAGCGGGAGCGCCGTGTTTCTTCAATCGTTCCTGGAAACGCTGGCCTGGTCAAACGTGGCCATCTCGTGGTACAGCCGGAACGCCGCCTGGATCAGCAGCAGCGCCAGCACGGCGCCGCTTCCTTCGCCCAGCCGCAAGTCGAGATCGAGCAGCGGCCGCGCGCCGAGGAATTCGAGCATCACGCGGTGGCCGCGCTCGGCTGAGCGGTGCGAGTAAAGCACGGCGTCCAGAGCGGCCGGCTCGAGCGCCTTTACGATCAGCGCCGCCGAGCAGGTGATGAAGCCATCCATCACCACGGGCACCCGCACGGACGCAGATCCAAGAATCAAACCGGCGATGGCGAGAATCTCGAAGCCGCCGAAGCAGGCGGCCACATCCAGCGGCTCGCGCGAAGGATGCAGCGCCAGGGCACGGCGGATGACTTCGCTCTTGTGGCGGATGCCGGCGTCATCGAGGCCTGCGCCGGCGCCGGTGACTTCGGCTGGATCGCAACCGGCATAGGCGCACAACAGCGCGGTGGCGGCTGTGGTGTTTCCAATCCCCATGTCGCCGCAGAGAATCAAGTCGTGGTCCCGGCTGGCAAGTTGCCTGCCGGTTTCGATCGCACCGAGCGCCTGCTCAGCCGTCATGGCGGGTTCTCGAGCGAAGTTGCGCGTACCAGGTGCGATCCTGCGATTCAGAGCGCCGGGCACGGGGCCGCCGAGCACGCCCATGTCGACGATGAACGGATCAATGCCTGCCTGGCGGCAAAGGACATTGATGGCGGCGCCGCCGGAGACAAAGTTGAGCGCCATCTGGCGGGTGACTTCGCCTGGCCAGGCGCTGACGCCTTCGGCCACCACGCCGTGATCCGCGCAGAAGACATACGCCGTCGCGCGTAACTGCCGCGGCGGCTCAGCGCCGCGAATCTGAGCGTAGCGAACGATAAGTTCTTCCATGCGGCCGAGGCTGCCGGGCGGCTTGGTGAGCGAATCAAGACGCTTCTGGACAAGGTCAGAGATCATAGCTGAGGATCTGGCAATAGGCCTGGTTGAATGCATGCGGGTCAGAGCCGTCAAGGCAGGACGCAATCGCCGAGTGAATGCCCTGGTGTGCGACAACGATCGCTGGCAATGGGCCGCTGCGAATGCGGCCCAGAGCAGCGGCGGCGCGCTCGGCGACCTGGCGCCACGTTTCCCCGCCGGGAGCGGGCGCAGCGTGCCAGCCCTCCATCTTCTTCCGCGCCAGCTCAGGCCAGGCGGCAGTGACTTCTTCCCAGCTCAGACCTTGCCACTCGCCGAGGCTGATTTCCGCCAGTTCGGAAAGCGTGATGCGTTCGATGGATGCGGGCAGGTAGGCCGCCGTCTGCTGCGCGCGCCGCAAAGGGCTGGCATAGGCGATTGCGGCATTCATGCTTTCCAGCGCACGGCGGGCGCTTTCGTGGCCCGCGGGGCTGAGGCCGGGATCCAGCCGTCCCAGCAGGATTCCGGTGAGCTCGGGTTCGGCGTGTCTTACCAGAAACAGTTTCGGCATGAAACGAGAACCATCAGTAATGTTTCGGTGACGACCGAAGTGGCGCCGAGGCAGTCCCCGTTGACGCCGCCAAGCCGCGCGTCAAACCAGCGGTTGAGAAGCCACACGGCAAAGACAGCTCCGGCGAGCAGCACGATCGCTGCTCGCCATCCCGGCAGGAACGCCGCGGCGGCTCCTTGCGCCATCGCCAGAAACGCCGCCGGCGTGGTCAGCCGAGCGGCGAATTCCGCGCCGAGGCCGCCGCCCGCGGGCCGGGATAACCAGGCTTGCGCCACCATCGCAGCGCGGGACAGTGCAAGACAGGCGGTCAATTCGGCCGCTGGATTCGACGGCATTCGCAGCATCGCCTGCCATCGCAACGCCAGCGCCAGGATCAGAGCCATCGTCCCGAAGGCGCCAATGCGGCTGTCTTTCAGGATGGCGAGCATCCGCTCGCGGCTGCGGTTCGCACGAATCGCGTCCGCCACGTCCGCCAGGCCGTCTTCGTGCAATCCGCCGGTCAGCAGCGTCCAGAAAGCAAGAATCAGCAGCGCGGCGACCGAAGCGCCCAGCCACCCCTCGAGGAAGCCGAACCAGCGCGCGCCCAGCCATCCCATCGCGGCGCCGACGAGTGGAAAGAACACGGCCGCCTCTCCCGGCTGGGCGCCTTTCGCACCGAGCGGAAGAATCGTCAGAAAATGAATCGCACCGATGAGCCGCCTCATCCTTTCACCTTCAGCGGGCAGCCGAACACCAGCCACCAGACCTGCTCCGCCCGGCTTGCCAGCATCTGATTCATCCAGCCGGCCTCATCGCGGAATCGCCGGGCCAGCTCATTGTCCGGCACGATGCCGCAGCCGACTTCATTGGTGACGAGGATGACGCGAGCCGGACAAGCGGCGGCTGCCTCCACCAGGCTCCGGCCGCACGACTGCACGTCGCCGGCGCCGGCATGCAGAAGATTGCTGACCCAGATGGTGAGGCAATCCACGACGATCGCGTCGAAATCCGCATCCCGGATCACTCCGGGCAGCTCACGGGGCTCTTCGATGGTAGTGAAGGCGTCGCCTCGCTCGGCGCGGTGCGCGAAGGCTCGCTCACGCATTTCCTGATCGAGAAGCTCGGCGGTGGCGACATACGCCAGCCGGCGGCCGCACTCACGCGCAAGCTGCAAAGCAAAGCGCGTTTTGCCGCTACGGCTGCCGCCGCCCACCAGAATCATGACCAGTACCTCTTCTGGCGGTGGCGCAGCAGCCATAGGAAAAACGGCCCTCCGAGCATCGCCGTCATGACGCCCACCGGGATATCGGCGGGGGCAAGCGCGGTCCGCGCCACCGTGTCGCAGATGGCGAGAAAGGCTGCGCCGATGAAAAACGAAGCGGGAATCAGCACGCGGTGATCCGCGCCCAGACGCAGCCGCAGTGCATGCGGCACAATCAGCCCGAGAAAGCCGATCGGTCCGGTGATCGCGGTGACCGATCCTGTTATGAGCGACCCGGCCAGCAAGCCGCTCCACATCAGCTTCGTGGTGGCGACTCCGCGGGTGGCCGCCCATTCCTCGCCCGCCGCCATCAGATTCCAGCTTCGCGCGCTCCATACCAGGTACACGAGCACCGGAGCCAGGATCGCGGCCAGCGCGGCGATGGTCCGATACTCGACTGCATCGATCCCGCCCATCAACCACCGTATGATCGCAAACGACTGGGCGAAAGTGGCGACGTTCTGGAGCAACAGAATCACAGCGATGACAATGCTGTTCACCGTGACGCCGGACATCAGCAGAGAAAACGAAGAGACCCGGCGGCCGAAGGACGCCATGCCCATCACCACCAGCAGGGCGGCGGCGGCGCCGACCAGAGCGGCGATCCAGATGGCCGGGATCGAGCCGGTGTCGCGCCAGCCCAGGCAGATTGCGAGGACGGCGCCGAGCGAAGCGCCGCTGGAAACACCGAGCGTGTAAGGATCAGCAAGCGAATCGCGCAACAGCGCCTGGAATAAGACACCGGCGACTGCCAGCGCTCCTCCGACCAGCGATGCCAGCAGCACCCGTGGCAGGCGGGCCTCGAACAGGATCTGCGCATGCGGCGGCTCGCCGGCCAGGGCTTTCTGATAATCCACGTGCGCCGAGCCGATAAAAGGCGTCACCAGCAATACCAGCGCGCATATCGCCAGGCAGGCGCCGAGCACGCGAGCAAAACGGGCGGGCGTGAGCGCGCTAGCGGCCATAGCGAATCCAGACTCCTCCATCCGGCTGCCGCAGCAGCGCGCAATCGACTTCGAACACGCGCCGGATGTTCTGCTCGCAAAGAACGTCACGGGCCGGCCCGAAAGCCTCGACGCGGCCGTCCTTGAGCATGAGGACGCGGTCCGCGTAGGCGGCCGCCAGATTCACATCGTGGGTTACGGCAATGACGAGCATGCCTTGTGCACGCAACCCGGCCAGCAGCGAGTAGATCGCCACCTGATGTTTCAAGTCCATGAACGTTGTCGGCTCATCGAGCAGCAGCACTCGCGGGGATTGAGCAAGCGCCGCGGCGAGAATCACCCGCTGGCGCTCGCCTCCGCTGAGAGCGCGAAAATCGCGGCCGCGGAACCCGAGGCAATCGGTGGCCGCCATCGCCTGTTCGGCGGCGGCGATGTCCTCGGCCGATTCGAACAAGCCGTCCCCAAACGGAGATCGGCCCATCAGCACGACTTGCTCCGCGGTAAATGGAAACGGCATCTGCAATGTCTGCGGGACGAAAGCCACCTGCTGAGCGAACGTGCGCCGCGGCCAATGGCCGATTTCCCTGCCCTGGTAGAGGCAAGCACCACTGAGCGGCGCACGAAGCCCGGTGCAGATCTGGAGCAGCGTGGACTTGCCGGCTCCGTTTGGCCCTACGATCGCCGCCAGCTCGCCGGCTTCAAACGATGCACTCACGGCGTCGAGCACCAGCCGGCCATTGTAGGCATACGAGACTCCCTCGATCTCGACGAATGCGCTCACCAGGACACCTCCGGGTGCAGCAGTTTTCCGAACAGCCGCACGGCTTGCGCCATGCGAGGGCCTGGAATGACGAAGCGATCGTCGGCGACGGGATAGACACGCCGGTTCCGCATGGCATTCAGCACCGGGTAGCGCGACCACAGGCGGATCACCGCCTGGCGGTGCTCCTCCGAGATGACGCCGGTGTGCGTGCTATCCCCCATGTCGATGATCACGTCCGGATTGCGCGCCAGCAATTCTTCATGCGTGATTTTGGGATAAGCGGCCGGGGCATCGGCGAAAATATTGTCGCCGCCGGCGATTTCCAGCAGTTCCGCGAGATAGGACCCTTTGGCGGCGGCGATCAGACCGTCGAGCGTGCCGGGAGTTCGCCCGACAAAGAAGACCACTTTCGTGCGCGGGAGTCTGCCTGCGCGCTCGCCCAGCGTGTTCAGCTCGGAGCGCATCCGCTCGCTCAACTGCCGCCCGCGATCCGGCACGCCGGCTGCCGCCGCAATCGCAGCGATCGCCTCATGCACCCCTTGCATGGATTCCGGATTCACTTCGAGCACACGCAGTCTCACCGCGCGCAGGCGTTCGGTCAGCCGCACGGGATTCTTTTGCACGATGACCAGATCGGGGCGAAGCTCGAGAATCGTTTCCAGGTGCGGGTCCAGAAACGAGCCGATCCTGGGCAGGCGTCTGGCTTCATCCGGAAAGCGGCAGTAGCTGGTCACGCCGGCGACGCGGTCGCCCAGACCTAGCGCAAACAGGATCTCGGTGATGCCGGGCGAGGTGGAGACAATGCGCTGGCCTGCTTCGAGGGGAGACAGGACCGAGAGAATGAAGAGCCAGCGTTTCACAAGTACAACTCCTCGAACAGGCGCAGATCGGCGTGCTGCTCGAACCAATCGGCGAGAGCGTCGTAAGCGGCGTCTTTGTCGCGCACAGGCGGGTCCTCGCCGGGCGGGCTCGCGCCACGCAATTCCTCGAGCACGGCGGGGTTCTCGAGTGCGCCATGCAGATAGGTGCCGTAGCAGTTGCCGGCGCGGATTCCTTCCGGTTCATCCTTCACCACGGCGAACGGAGCGAAACCATGGCCGCGCGCGGTCACGCCCATGTGAATCTCGTAGGCTGAGAAGCGCACTCCGGAAGGAGTTTGCGCCTCGACGACACGCGTGGTTTTCTCGGGCGAAAGCACGGTTCGGACCGGCAACAGGCCCAGACCTTGCGCGCAGCCGCGATCCGACTCGATGCCGTGCGGGTCTTCGATCGCTTCCCCCAGCATCTGATAACCGCCACAGACGCCGAGGATCCGCGCACCTCCCGCGTGTTGCCGGAGCACCCAGTCATCGAGCCGGCGTGCCCGCATCCAGGCCAGATCGGACAGCGTATTCTTCGACCCGGGCAGAATCACCAGGCGAAACTGCCGCCCCAGGGGCCGGTCCACCCACCAGGCGCCGGGGAGCAACTGGAAGTCGGTGAAATTCGAGCAGAGCGGGAATTGCAGGATGGCGACATCGCCGCCGAAGCCGCATCGGGGCGCCCTCCGGTCGAACCAGACGCTGTCTTCTTCATCGAGGCGGACATTCTCCAGGTGCGGGAAGACGCCCAGACATTTTCGAGCAGCTCTGTTTTCCAACTCGCGCACTCCGCCGCCAAACAAGGCGGGATCGCCCCGGAAGCGGTTCACGGCGAAGGAGCGAAGCACATCCCGCTCCTCCTGGTCGAGCACGGCGAACGTGCCGGCGACAGAGGCAAACACCCCGCCGCGATCGATATCCGCCACCAGCAGTCCGGGGGCATCGAGGCGGCGCGCCAGGCCGAGATTCACCAGATCGACATGGCGAAAATTGATCTCGCTGACACTGCCGGCGCCTTCGATGACAAGGAACTCATATTGAGCGCGGAGCCGCCCATAGGCGGCCAGCACCTGCTCGAGCAGGAAGTCGAAATGCAGGTAGTATTCGTGCGCGGGCAGATTGCGCCAGACTTTGCCCAGCAGGATCACCTGGCTTTCCGTGTCCGTGTTCGGTTTCAGGAGGATGGGATTCATGTCGGCGGAGGGCTCCAGGCCGCACGCTTCGGCCTGGGCCACCTGCGCGCGGCCGATCTCGCCCCCTTCGCGGCAAGGGTAGGAATTGAGCGACATGTTCTGGGCCTTGAAGGGCGCTACCTGATAGCCCCGGCGCTTGAGGAAGCGGCACACGGCGGCGGCCATCCAGCTCTTGCCGGCGTGCGAGCCCGTGCCGCCAATGAAAATGGATAACGACATGAGCCGTTCTCCCTCGGAACGCACCCACTCGAAGAGGCAAGCAACCGGTCTCCTGACTTGCGGCTGGGTGTCTCGCGCGGCCTTCCCGCTCCCGGTTCCGGGACAGTGACCACGCTGCCCACATCACGCCGCTCACAGTTGCGGGACAGTGGCGGATTTGCACCGCCTTCCCGAGCATTGCTTACCCGGTCAGGGGATTGTGTGAGAGTATAGCAGGTTCAGCTACGGCGGATGGGGCCCAACTACAAGTGGTGCGTGGTCGCGATGCTGTGGTCGATCGCGTTCTTCAACTACGCCGACCGCCAGGCGATCTTCTCCGTCTTCCCGCTGCTTCAAGAGGAAATGCGGCTTTCCAACACGCAGCTCGGGCTGCTTGGCGCCTCCTTCGCCTGGGTCTACGGGCTCGGAGCCATCTTCGCGGGCGCCATTGTCGACCGCGTCCGGCGCAAGGCCGCGATCCTCGCGGGCCTCCATGTCTGGAGCCTCATCTGCATGGCCACGGCAGTCTCGCGCAACTTCACCCACTTGTTTCTGTTCCGGGCGGCCGAGGGCCTCGGCGAGACCTTCTACTTCCCGGCCTCGATGTCGCTCCTCAGCGATTACCACGACCGCACCACGCGCTCCCGCGCCATGGGCTTCCATCAAACCAGCGTCTATGTCGGCACCATTGGCGGCGGCTTCTTTGCCGGCCTCATCGGGCAGCACTACGGCTGGCGTCTGTCGTTCCTCGTGTTCGGCGCGGCCGGCATTGTGCTCGGGTTCGTTCTTACCCGCTGGCTCGACGAACCGCGGCGCGGCGCCTCCGAGCGCCTCGAAACCGGACGCCCGCTCAGCATCGGCGGATTCCTGACGCTCGCCTGGCGCACCAAGACTGTTCGCGTGCTGCTGGCCGCCTTCGTCTGCTCGAATTTCGTCGCCACCGTGATGCTCTCCTGGATGCCCAAGTTTCTCTACGACCGGTTCCATCTGAGCCTTGCCATGGCCGGTCTCACTGCAACGCTCTTCCTCCAGCTTGCAAGCATGATCGGCTCGCCCGCGGGCGGCTGGCTCGCCGACCGGCTGAGGCGACGGACGCCCGGCGGGCGGATGATCGTGCAGGCGATCGGAGTCCTTGCCGGCGCGCCGTTCGTCCTGCTTTGTGGCGCGACCCAGTCCATCCCCGTGCTGATTTTCGCACTGATCGGATGGGGCTTCTTCAAAGGCCTCTACGACGCCAACATCTTCGCTTCGGTGTACGAAGTCGTGCGCCCGGAAGCGCGCGGCGCCGCCGCCGGCCTGATGAACACTGCCGGCTGGCTGGCGGGCGGAGGAACCGCACCGGTCGTGGTGGGCTATCTTGCGGACCTCTATGGGCTCGGCTTCGCTATTTCGATCACCGCCGTGGTGTATCTGATCGCCGCAGCGCTGCTTGTTCTCGGCATCGTGCGCTACGTTAAGAAGGACGTTTATGCTTGAGCTGCTTTTCGCTTTGGTTTGCTCGGCGGCGGCCCAAAACTACGAGCTCGCCATCCTGCTCAAAGGCGCGAGCGCCCTGGCCTTTTATTCGGCCGAAGGCAAGGAAATCGCCCGCACGCCCGTCCGTGAGCATCCGCACGAAATGGTGTTCTCGCCAGACCGGCGCTTCCTCTACACCACTGACAACGGAACCATGCGCATCGAGCAGCCGGGCTCGGGCGGCAACTTCGTCTCGATCGTCGATGTCAAGGCGCGCCAGAAGACCGGAGAGATCCAGATCGGCGAATTCCGCCGCCCGCACGGCATCGACCTCGATCCCAAGACCGGCCTTCTCTACGTCACCACCGAGTTCCCCGACCGCCTGCTCGCCATTAACACCCAAACGCGGAAGATCGAGCGCGTCTGGGAAACCAAAGGCAAGACGGCGCACATGGTGACGCTCGGCCCGGGCGCCAAACATGCCTACATCAGCCATTCCAATTCCGCCAACATCGCCGTGATTGATCTGGCCGGCGGGAAGGTGAAACTGCTGGCCACGGGTGCGCGCCCGGAAGGCAGCGTTCTCTCCGCGGACGGCAGGTATGTGTACGTCGTCAACCGCGAGGCCGCCGCTGTGGACGTGATCGACACAGGCAGGCAGGAGATCGTCGCCAGGATCGCCACCGGCAAGGGTCCCGTCCGCATCGCCCGCACGCCTGATGACCGCCAGATCATCTACGCCTGCATGCATGACGAAGTGGTCGAATTCGCCGACACGCAAGCGCGTAAGGTGATTGGCCGAACCGGGAAGCTCCCCGGCCCGCTTGTCTCGCTGACCGTATCAAGGGACGGCAAGTTCGCGTTCGCTTCCGCCGAAGAGCGTGACACCGTCTACATCCTCTCCATCAGGGAGCGAAAGCTGGTGAAGACGCTGCAACTGCCCAAAGGCTCGCACCCCGATCCGGTCTTCGCGATCGAGTAAACACAACGGCACTTACGGTCGCGTCTCTGTTTCCGAGCCGCGCGCGTCAGCAAGCGGTCTTTATCGCTCGAACAGGGTGGCGTTGTCGGTAAACTGCCAGGGGCGCGCTCCAACCCGTCAATCCCGATGAAGAATTGATCGCGGCGCGGCTCCTGCGGCCAACGTCAGGAGAAGAAGGCGTCGCATCATGACTCAGTATAATGGCCGCCGCGCGGCGAGCATGCGAAACGCCGCAGCCAGCGCCAGGGCCGCCCCAATATGTTTCAGGCTGTGACCGCTGATCGTCTCGCCCGACCAGGAGTAGAGGGGCGCGTCCGCCACTTCCAGCAGCTTGGCGGCGCCATACAGGATCGCCATCCACCACATGCCTCCGGCGTGTGAATATCGCGCTGGAAACATCCACAATATCAATGGCAACGCAATCATCGGATAGAACTGCACCAGCGCGTAAGAACGCAGATCGCCGGCGCCGGTGAGCTCGCCGCGCCGCCACACCTCGACGCTCAACACGCCTAAGAGCAGAAACGGCGCCAGCAGCAACACTCCGCGGCGCGCGTGAATGCGTTCGGCGATGGCGGCCGAGAAAATGCCCATAAAGGCGAGTGTCATCGGCAGCCGGTCCCAGAACAGGCTCTGCGTGTTGGGATCGGCGTGATAGTAGCCGCTGCCGGCGCCGATAAGCAGGCTGGCCAACGCCACCACGAGCCACGGCCAGCGATCTCCCGGCTGGGCCCAGATCGAACGTCTCCAGCCCCAGAGTCCGTACAGACCGGCAAACAGGAACGGTGCATTTGAAATCACGTTCCAGAAATGCGGGATGCCCGCCAGAGTCCGGCGATCCGCGAACGCGTGGTACGCAGGATCTTGCGCCACAGGAGGAACTGCCAGCGCAATGGCAATGGCCACCCCCGCCAGGCCGATTAACACCACGATCCGCCAGTTGTTCATTCAGCGCGCGCCAGCCGCCGGCCGGAAGTGCAGATCTACCGTGTACACAAACAGGTCCACACGCACCGCGTAGCGCCCTTCGATGTAGGCGCCGGCGTCGGAGCGATAGACGCGCACCTGGTCCGCGGTCAAGCGAAGCCCCAGCCGCGCCGCGCGCTCGGCCACCGCCGCCGCAAGAACTTCCGGCGGCACGCAGAAAAAAACCAAGGCGACGAGAACGGCGATTCCGGCGATGCGGCGCGAGAGGGCCATGGCTTTCCCTAGTGTGACACGCGGTGGACTTGCCCCTGGCGACTGGCGACGCGATCACCTGCTGGCGTGTGACGCTGAGCATCGCGCCGATTCTCAGATCATCCCAAGGCAGCTCGTTCCAGAGCCGGCTGAACTCTTGCGCCGGCATATCATGCGTTGTCGCGAGTTCCCTGATCGTGGCCACCCCCGTCAACGGGAACAACTCGATGCAGCCGTTCCCCTGGGGATCCCGTGGATTCAACAGCAGAGCCGCCCGTTGGCGCGCCGGTAATTCCGACGATGGCGGTTAGCGCATCCAGCTCGATCGGACCGTCACTTGAAAGGAAGATCGACTTCAGCGTTTCCGCCGGATTTCGTCCCGCCGTTTTCGCACCCGCCTCCACGGAAGCGCCGCTCAATTCCGGCTGGCCTCGCCAGCCTTTTGAGGAACCGCGGCCTTTGCTGTTTTGTTTCAGCTTGTTAGTCTATTGAGCTGTTGTCTAATTTGGAGAGCAGTTCGCCCAGTGCCGCGGTTGCCGGAGGCTGGGCCGCAATCGAGGCGCTCCTCAGTGAAGCCAACGATCGCGGAGGGGCTGCAAGAGCGGTTGGCTGCGCTTGTCGCGTGCTCGTTTCCGCGCGCCGAATTGAGGACATCAAGCTGCATGCCGCGGACACATTTGTAAGGCTCTATCGGCAGCGGAACCTGGTTCTGCATTGGGGAAAAACCGATGCCGTCGCTCTCCGCGCGAGCCTGAGGACCGCTGCACCCCTTGTCGGTGCGGGCATGGACCGCATCGCTCATGGCTGGTATGTGGATCACCTTCGACCCATTGAACTCGCCGCTCGCGCAAGACGCTGCAACTGCCAAAGGCTCGCACCCCGATCCGGTCTTCGCGATCGACTGAACACAACGGCACTTACGGTCGCGGCTCTGTTTCCGAGCCGCGCGCGTCAGCAAGCGGTCCTAATCGCTCGAACAGGGTGGCGTTGTCGGTGAACTGCCAGGGGCGCGCCGATTCACACGTCATGCCGGCCGCTCCCTGCTTTTCCAGGCGAATCGTCGATTCTGATGGCATCGAGACAAGCAGGACTCCATCCAGCGACGTCAATGGCAACAGCCCGGCAGTGCGGCCGGCCTTGAGATTGTCGTAGCAGTAAGTGTTTCCGTCCGCCGTCACTTCGCGGAAGACGCGGTTTACGAATCCGGTTTCCGCCGGCGTGAAGCTGTAAAGGCCCATGCGGACGTCCTTCACGCTCGCCCCGATGGAGAGAACCGGCTGCGCGGGATTGATGTAGTCCTGCACCAGCGCCAGATGCGGAGTCAAGTCCTCTGAGTTGATGCGCAGGTTCAGACCGGGGAAGAACCAGTTGCCCTGCGCCGTGCCGGGGACATCCTGACGGTAGATGCCTGGCAGAGGTTCCGCGGTGCGCCTCATCGTGCCATCCCAGCTTGCGAGCTTGGTCTCAAACAGCCCTTTGAGATCGGACGGATAGTACTCGACGGGCGAAACATAGTAGGGGTAATCGAAAGGATAATGGCTTAGATCGGCCAGGCCGGAAGGCGCGATGCGGAAGTCCGCCATGCCGAAATCAACGCCGGCGCCGTCTCCGGAGATACCCGCCTGCTCGCCGGCAGCGGCCTTATATTGAACGCGAGCCTGGCACTTGACAATCGTGCCTTGCGGATCCTGAAAATCCGAGCAGTGCTTCTCGCCGGCTTCGAAGGCTGCCTTCAGCGCATCCGAAATATCTTTGAGATGAAAGAAGTAGGCGCGCACCCGGTCACAGGGTTGGAAATAGAGCTGGTAGCCGCCAAAGTTCGCCGACCGGTACGACCAGACCTCGGTCACCCACACGTCGGCAGGAAACAGCACCGGCTTTTGCGGCGTTTCGACGCCCGGCAAAGCCAGCGAGAAATTGGAATGTTTTGCCGGAAACAGATGCGTGGGAACCGAAAGGAATCCGAGCGAGGGCTTGTTGTTAAATAACCTTTCCAACCGCTCCCTCACGGTCGCGGCTCGGAAGCCCTTGCTGAGCCGCGCGCGTCAGCAAGCGGTCTTGCGCAAGCACTTCAGACGCCGTGTTTAACTGAACCAGGCAACGGCATGGTCCCCGGTAACTTCCATGCGCGCCCGCAGCTTCTTGCGCAGATCCTCACGCACAGCAGCCAGCTTCGCATCTTCGATGAGATCTCTCTCTTCGGCCGGATCCGCCACGCAATCGTAGAGCGCCTGCTTCTTCGATTGCCAGACGACCAGCTTGTGCCGCCTGGTGCGCACCAGCCGGTACGGCTCGATGGCCACCCGCGCCGCGAGTCCTTCCGCGCGGCCGTCGTCCCAGGTTGAAAAAGCGGCGTCGAGATCCCCTTTTCCCGTCTCGAGGTAGCTGCGCAGGCTGCGTCCGGCCAGAGGCTTCTCGGGCTTGATTCCCGCCAGGTCCAGCCACGTGGCTGCTGTATCGACGGAAGCAACCGGGTCGTCCACACGGAATGCCTTCTTGACCGCGCCGCCCGACACGAAGTAAGGAACACGCACCGACTCGTCCCAATGGCGCACCTTGCCGTTCCAGTTGCGCGTGCCCGCCATGTAGCCGTTGTCGCCGATGAAAAAGATCACCGTGTTGTCCCACTGGCCCGACTTCCTTAGTGCATCGGTAAGGCGGCCGATGGCTTCGTCCAGATGCGTGATCACCGCATAGTAGGTCGCCCAATCAAACGGGCTGCCCCCTTTGGGATGCAGCGGTGGCGCGAGTTGCTCATTGGTCTTGCCGCGGTAGCGGTCGTAGTATTTCTGGGCTGCGTACAGCGGCACGTGGGGGGCGTTGTACGCCTGCCACAGGAAGAACGGCTGCCTGGCGTCCTTCACCACGCCGATGGCCGCATCGGTGAACAGGTCCGTAATGTGCCCTTCGACTTTCTCGTCGGCGCCCTGCTGGCCGCGGCGCAGCATGGGATCGCGGTAGATGCTGCCGCCGCCGCGCAGCCACAGTGGAGAACGGTTAAAGCCGCTGGGGCCGGGCTCCGGGCGGATGTGCCATTTGCCGATGTGAATGGTGTCGTAGCCGCCGCGGCGTAGCTGCTCGACAACCGTGGGCCCCACGCCGGGTTTGAAATCCGTCGCGCCGTTGCTGAGCAGGCCGGTCTGATACGTCTCCCGCCCGCTCAGCATGATGCCCCGGCTGGGGCAGCACTGTGAGGTGCTGATGATGCCGTTGATGAACAGGATGCCGCTCGAGGCGAGCCGGTCCAGGTTGGGCGTGTGGATGTGCGGATTGCCGGCCGCGCCCAGGCACTGAAAGTGATGGTCGTCGCTAAAAAGGAAAATGATATTGGGCTTCCGATCGGCGGCCTTCAGCCAGGGCGTGGCCGCCGCTGTGGACAATAAGTGACGTCGCGTGATCATGCCGCAGATCTTATCATGGCTGAGCGGCGATCTCCTCCAGGATGCGTTGCACTTCCGCACGAGGATCTCGGGCGCGGGTGATCTGCCGGCCGATGACGACATACGTTGCCCCGTTGCGGATCGCTTCGGCGGGCGTGGCGACGCGCTTCTGATCGCTCTGGCCCGCCCCGGCCGAGCGCACACCCGGCGTGACCAGGATCGCTCCAGGTCCCATCATCTCGCGCATCTGCGCCGCTTCAAGCGGCGAGCACACGATCCCGTCCATGGCGGCTTCTTTCGCCTTCCTCGCGCGCAGCGCCACCAGCTCTTCCGGCTTGCACGGATAGCCCAGGTCGGCAAGGTCACTTTGATCGAAGCTGGTGAGCACGGTCACGCCGAGCAGTTTCAGGGCGGCCTGGCCGCGCCCTTCGACAGCGGCGCGCATCACCGCGCCGCTTCCGTGCACCGTGAGCAGATGAACTCCTTTCGCCGCCACCTGCGCGGTGGCGCGCTTCACGGTCTCCGGAATGTCGTAAAACTTCAGGTCAAGGAAAACGCGCCTCCCTTCGGCCGCCAATTCCTCGACAAAGCCCATGCCCGCGGCGGCGTACAGCTCCATGCCCACTTTGTAGAATGCGACCGTGTCGCCGAGACACCGCACCAGATCGCGCGCTTGCCCGGCCGAAGCGAGATCCAGCGCCACGATAATCGGATTCTTCATAGGATGCGAATTCTCTTTTGCCCTCGCCCGGTGACCCGGCCGATCCGCACCGCTGCCGGAAAGCGCTCCCGCAACAGGGCTGCATCCGCGGCAGGTACGGCGATCAGCAAGCCTCCGGAGGTTTGCGGGTCGTACATCAAAGCTTCCAGTTCGGGCGACACCGCGGCTGCCATGTCCACATCGCAAGAGGCAAATTCCTGGTTGTTCTTCAGCCCGCCCGCGATCGCGCCCTGACGCGAGTAGTCGAGCGCGCCGGCAAGCAATGGGACACGGCTCGCCTCGATCTCCAGCGTCACGCCGCTCGCTTCGGCTATCTCACGCGCATGGCCGATGAGGCCGAAGCCGGTGATGTCGGTGCAGGCGTGTACAGTAAGTCCCTCCAGCGCTTCGGCCGCGCCCTGGTTCAGCATCAGCATCGAGCCGATCGCGTCCGCTACATCTTCCGTTTTCGCCACCCCGCGCTTCAGCGCCGTCGCAATCACACCCGTGCCAATCCGTTTGGTGAACAGCAGTTCGTCGCCTGCGCGAGCCCCCGCGTTCGTCCACACCCGTTCCGGATGCACCACACCGGTGACCGCATAGCCGAACTTGATCTCTTCGTCGTTGACGCTGTGTCCGCCGATGACCGGGCAGCCAGCCTCCTGCATCTTCGAGGAGCCGCCTTGCAGAATCTGCTCGAGAACATCAAGGTCGCCTTTGCCGGGGTACGCCACCAGGGAGAGCGCCGTGAGGGGCCGTCCGCCCATCGCGTAGACGTCGCTCAAGGAGTTGGCGGCTGCAATAGCGCCATAGGTGAACGGATCATCGACGATTGGCGTGAAGAAGTCCACCGTCTGCACCAGCGCACACTCCGGGCTCAGCCGGTACACGCCGGCATCATCCGACGTATCGAAACCAACCAGCACATTCTCGTTGGCCACCTTGGGCAGATGGCGCAACACCTGGTCCAAAACCTTTGGACTCAGCTTGGAGGCTCAACCGGCGGCTTTAACGTGCGCTGTAAGACGAACGGTGTTCATCAGACTTTCAGGATAGCTGAGACGGTAGCACGGGCTGTGGCGGGGGCGGGGATGGGGATGGGGTCGAAGACGAGAAAGTACAGATTTAGATTGACGAGGCGGCGTGGAATATAGTAATCTCTATAGAGATTATGGACATTGCCGAGGACACCCCTCTTTCCCTCGCCGCCACCCTCGAGGCCGATTACGACCACATTGTCCGCCAGGACATCGAGGACTTCCGCCTTCAAATCCGGCGGCTGCGCGCGGGCGAGATAAACGAGGACCAGTTCCGCCCCTACCGTCTGCGGCGCGGCATCTACAGCCAGCGGCAGGCCGGCGTCCAGATGATCCGCACCAAGATCCCAGGGGGGACGATGACAGCGGCGCAGATGAGGCAACTGGCTCGCATCGCGGACGAGTACGGCGGCGGCAAGGGCCATCTGACCACGCGGCAGAATATGCAGTACCACTTCGTGCCGCTCGAGAAGGTGCCCGAGGTGCTCGAATTGCTGGCCGATGTTCGGTTGACGACGCGTGAAGCCTGCTACAACACGGTCCGCAACGTCACCGGCGATCCGATGGCGGGTTTGCTGCCCGGCGAATTGTTCGATGTGAGGCCGTATGCGCGGCAGGCCGCGTTCGCGTTTCTGCACAAAGAACTCACGGACAGCCTCCCGCGCAAATTCAAGATTGCGTTTTCGGGCTATCCCGAAGACCGGATGGTGGGCGCCGTTCACGATGTGGGGCTGACCGCCGCCGTGCGTGGGGATCAGCGTGGTTTCCGGGTGGTGATTGGCGGAGGTCTGGGGCCGATGCCCGCCGAAGCCCATCTTCTCGATGAATTTCTGCCGGTGGAGAATCTCGTGCCGAGGATCGAAGCGGTGATCCGGATGTTCAACAAGCA
The DNA here is from genome assembly GCA_016201205.1 of Acidobacteriota bacterium. Taxonomy (GTDB): domain Bacteria; phylum Acidobacteriota; class Terriglobia; order Bryobacterales; family Bryobacteraceae; genus CADEFT01. The sequence continues at coordinate 4,299 of JACQDF010000157.1, read as the reverse complement.
CGGGAATCGTCAGAACAAGAACAAAGCGCGATTGAAGTTTGTCCTGAAAGAACGCGGCTGGGATTGGGTAAAGGCCACCATCGAAGCCGAGTATCAGGACATTCAGGCCCATGGTGGAATCGCGGCGTTGGAGACGGTTCCGGAAGGATTCGGAGGATTCGTCCCGGCGCCGCCGCCGTTGGGTACGGGCGATCTGCTGCCGGTGGTGGACCGCACGCCGGATGCGGAATTCGACCGATGGCTGGAAACCAACGTCCACCAGCAGCGCCAGCCCGGCTACGCCGCGGTGACGGCCGTGATCCCACAGGGCAACCTCACCGGGGACCAGATGCGCGGGCTGGCCAGAATCGCGGAAGACGCCGGAGACGGCATGCTCCGGGTGACCATCGTGCAGAACCTGGTGCTGGGCTTTATCCCGGTGTCCCATCTGAAGCGGGTCTACGCCGCGCTCAAGCTGATCGGACTGAACAGGGCGGGCGCCAATGAGATCGACGACATCGTCACCTGCCCCGGCGCTTATTCGTGCAACCTGGCGCTGACCAAGACAATGAATCTCGGCGCCGCGCTGGCCGGCGTAGTGAAGAATCACCCGGACAAAGCGGTGCGTAAGCTGAGCATCAAGGCCAGCGGCTGCCCGAACGCCTGCGGCCACCACTGGATCGGCGATATCGGCTTTTACGGAAACGCGCGCAAGATCGATGGCAAGGAGGTGCCTTACTACCAGATGCTGCTGGGCGGCGGTTACGACGCCGGGGGCATCATGCGCTTCGCGCTTGCAGTGCAGAGCATCCCGGCGCGTCTTGCACCAGAGGCGGTCCAGCGCGTCATCGACCACTACGGCAGCAACCGCGCCGCCGGCGAGAGCTTCCGCGAGTTTGTTCTGCGCCACAAGGTCGAGTTCTTCCGGCAGTTGACGGCGGATCTGGCCAAGCCGATCGAGATGTTCCCCGAGATCTACAAGGATTGGGGCGATGAGGAGGCTTTCTCGCTGCAACTGGGCCGCGGCGAGTGCGCCGCCTAGGGCCTGCCACGAAATGAGTGTGCCAGCCGCTCCCTGACGGTCGCGGCTCGGAAGCGCTTTCTGAGCCGCGCGCGTGAGCAAGCGGAGGTGTCAACCTGCTACGCCAGCCGGATGTGACGGAATTCCTCGATCAGTGCAAAGGGAGTCCGCACGCTGGCGATGCTTTCTCCTCTTTGCTCGATGTGCGACTCCTCGGTATGACCCAGTTCGCCCGCCATCTGAAGATAGGTGACCTTGGCAGGGTTGATTCCCATGATGCGGCAGCAGGTGGCATCCACGGCTGCCACATCGGGCCCCATCACCAGGACACCGCAGGGTTTCGGCGTTCCCTGAATCGGGCCGTTTCCCTCCATTCCGACGACGCCGTCCACGATGGCAAATGTCTTGCGGAAGATGCGGTTCAATTCCACAATTGAGCGCGGGATGCCGACCTGGTGCAGCAGATTCTTGGGCCAGCCGTACACCGAGCCTGGCGTCAGCCCGAACAGGTTCTTCATGGACAGGGTGGCGCCCGCCCAATGATGCGTCTTCATCTTGGCCAGCGACACGATGAGATCCGCGCCCAGCGCGGTGTTTGGAAGATAAATCTCTTCGCGATCCGCAAATCCTTTCACCGCTGACACATCGTCGCGATTCAGATCCACGAAAAAGCTTTCGAAGCCGGACAGCGATTCGCGGTATTTCGCCTCTTCCGCCAGAAACAGCGTGTCCCGGCGATGGCCAGGCCCTTCTCCGATTCGGATGCTGGCGGCGCCCAGCTTGCGGAATACCTCAAAAGCCGCGGCAATCACCGCGGCATGCGTGTTGATCGCGGTGGCCGGGTCAAATTCCACCAGGTTCGGCTTCAACAGGATATTCTTGCCACGCACCTCCAACCCGCAGGCTTGTATCCCCGACTCCATCAGCCGGGCCAGATCCGCCGTATAGGAAGCCGCTTTGGCAATGAACACTGCTGAATTCGCGCGCCGGGTGCGGCTGCAGCCGGCAGCCAGCGCCGCCCCCGCCAGCGGAAAAAAGGCGCGGCGTGTGGTTAACCTGCTTTGAGCCATTGATGCCCTCCCTGCGGATAGGCAAGCGCCTCCAGCGCCGCCAGCAGCAGATCGTCCCCCGGCTCGCTCGCCGCCGGCGGTGGCAGGTCCCGTCCGAAGTTGCGAAGCGAGATCCCCAGCCACGCTTTGGCGAGCGGCGACCGCGTCTGTCGCAAGTGCCGCCCGGCCAGAAGCAACGCGGGTTCCAGATCCACCACTTTGCTTCCTTGTAAGCCCAGCAACGCGATCGCGGTGGTCTCCGGGAAGGAGGGCAAGTCCACGTTCAGCACGCGCCTGTTCCCGTAGTTCCAGCCGCCATCTTTGGCCCGCCGGTCCGCCATCATCCGCTCGGCTTCTTCGATGCGCGCCGCCGCTCCGGGCAATTTCGCCGCCGACTTCTTCAATGCGAGCACAGAATGGGCCGTCGGCTCGACCCAGCTCGTCGTCTCCGGATGCCATGGCCAGCCTTTGAAACGCCGGTCGTATTCCACCGGCAGCGGGCGCACCAGGTTGATCGCGCGCTCCAACAGGCTTCCTTCCGAGCCTCGCGTTTGCAGCATCCATTCAGCGCCGCGATGAAACGGCTGATCAAAGAGCCCCTGTACGCAATGCAATGTCACGCAGAGCGCCGTGGCCCAGCCGCTGGTGGCTACATTCGCACTGGGCTTCCAACTGCCATCGGCCAGTTGCCAGGAACGCACCAGTTCCCAGCCCCTCCGCCAGGCCTGCTCCGACCCGGCGTCCTTATGGAGCGCCAGCAGGGCGTAGCAGGTCGGCTCGAGCCAGGAGTGCCGTTTCGGGAAATAGCCCCAGCCGCCATCGGCGTTCTGCGCTGCACGGAGACGCGCCAAGCGCGCCTGCCGGTAGTCGGATGCCACACTCCGATATCGGAGGAAAGCCTTGGAAACTGCACGGGGTGCGGGCATTAGGACCTGCTCAGGTGAAATACTTAGAACGCTCTAAAGAAAATCCCCGATCCGACCGATCGCAAGTGTACTATGACCCACGCCTCCGACGACCAACTCGCCATTGTCCTCGGCCAGCGGCAACTGATCGCTGTCTGCACCATGTGTCTCGTCGTGATGGGCCTCGTCGCCACCCTTGCCTATGTTTGCGGCCGCTCGATCACGGCTGCTCAGTTCGAAAGCAGCCGGCCCGCGGCGGCGGCGATCATGGTTGATCCGACGCGGTCTGCTTCGTCCCCAAGCCGCGCGCCGGCGCAGCCAAAGCCTCCGGCTGCCATGGAAGCCAAGGCGCAGACGATTGTGGCTCCAAAGCCTGTTGTGGCAGTGAATACTCCCGAGCCACAGGCCGACCCGCCCCGCGGTCAGACCTTCTGGCAAGTCGGCCTGTTGGACCGCGGAATCGCGGCAGTCTTTGTGGAATACCTCCAGCGGCTCGGCCTGAAGGCGCGCACGGCGTCGGGCACCGGGCCTAATCTTCAACGCGTGCTGGTGGGCCCGCTCGAGGACGCCGACGAAATCGAGAAAGCCCACAAGACGCTGGAAGCAACAGGGTTCCAATCCTTCATTCGAAGGTATTGAACAGCGAGCAGTTTCGAGCGATCGGCCTTTAGCCCGGCGGCGGATGGTCGAGGATCTCTTCATCCTTCCTATTCCAGTAGATCTTCTTCCCTTCGCGGTACGCCCGCGTTGCCATCACTACTGCGACCGAATGGGCAAATCCGGTGTCGATGCTGCCGTTGGGGGTTTCACGACTGCGCATGCACGCCAGCCAGTTGTCGGTGTGGTAGACCAGGTCGTCGCTCTGTACTACCGGCGGTACCCCGGTGTGTCCCGGAATGGTGACGAGTTCGCGCTTGGGCGGCTTCTTGCCCTTCGATTCGAAAATGACGTTGGAGCGCCAGCCACTGCCCGGTTCAGGAATGAACCACCACTGCGGGCATCCCTCGCCGCCTGGAGAATACAGCGTCCCGCGAGTGCCTCGAATAATCGTGTGGTCGCCAAAGGCGTTGCCGAAGCAAACACTGAAGCTGTAAAGCGCCTCTTTCCGGGCGAACGTCGACAGGCAGGCGAACGTATCCGGATTCTCGCGGCCGTCTGGCCACGCGAAAATGCCTCCGTTGGCCACAGTGTCGTCGGGGAGTCCTTGCCTGCCCGGACCACGCCGGCCAGAATCCTCGCATGCTGGTGGTCCCCGGTTGCGATCATCACCGCATCCAGTTCCGGGTCGGCCAGCATTTCCTCGTAGTATTTGAAGGTCTTCGGGCGGGCTCCGAATACCCGCCTG
>JACQDF010000152.1 GCA_016201205.1 Acidobacteriota bacterium | reverse complement strand
GCCTAGAGAGAGTAAGATGAGTCGAAAGGAATTTAGGGATGCAGGACCGTCCCCGTCGAGAAGGGGACTGAAACCGGCGGTCGCCGCGGTGAACGGGCGCGGCGCTCCGCGATGCAGGACCGTCCCCGTCGAGAATGGGACTGAAACCTACTGCACTTCGAGCTGCCGGTCGCAGGCTCAGCGTCGCCTCACCGACGAAAACCTTGCCGACCGGCAGCAGGGGTTCTCTGGTACAAGGTTGATGACCGTGTCATTCGTGCGCTCCGAACTCTCGTCAGCGCCGCCCGTCTGCTGCCTGACGGGACGTGCTCCGCTGGCCACCTGAGACTAGGCGTGCGCGTGCTTTCTGCCCGTAGGCTTAGGCCCCGGATCGTCTTTGGCAATGCCGGACAGAACAACCGGCGCGCGGTCGGGGAATTCAGCAATAAGCGACAGGTTTCCGCCCATGGCCTCGACGGTCTTCCGCAGCGTGGACAGCAAGAGATCGCTGCGTTTTTCGAGACGCGAAACACTGTCCTGGGTGATCCCGAGAGCCTTGGCCATCCGGACCTGCGTAAGCTTGCGTGCGTGCCGCAGCTCGCGCAGGGTCATCTCCTCTGCGATCAACTGGGCAGCGCGGGCCTCCACCTTCTTGCGTTGGGCGGGGCTCAGCTTCCTGATGATGTCATCCACGTTCGTGGGCATGGTTATTTCCTTTGCTTCTCAGCCCGGCCAGATGAGCGTAAAACGCTCATCTTCCTTGAACTCATCGCCAATCTCAACAATCCAGCTCACCCTGATAATATGACATATAGAACATATGATGTCAACTCCATACAATCGAGCGTCCCGATTTCCCTGTGCGAAAGTCCGCCATCCTCCACGTCACCGAGTCGCCACATGCCGCCATTATTTTCTATCTTTTTGATTTTATTCGTATTCCAAAAGCCAATAAGACACCCTCTTTCCCCCCCCCCGTGCGACCATAAAGATAGGAGCCTCTTCCATGGCCACGCGCACACCCGCACAGATCCGTACCGCCCGCCGCAACGGAGCCAAGTCCCGCGGCCCCAAAACTCCCCAGGGCAACAACCGCTCCTCCCAAAATGCTCTCAAACATGGTCTCTCCGCCCGCACTACCGTCCTTAATTCCGAATCTGGCGAAGAATTCGAGAAAGTCAGAAAAAGCTACGTCGATTATTTCCGCCCCGCCAACCCCGTCGAAACCGACCTCGTCACCGAAATGGCCGCTGCCCGCTGGCGCCTCCGCCGCGCCTGGTCCCACGAAACCGCCATCCTCGACTACGCCATCGAGAAAAACGAACCGGGTATCCAGAAGGAATTCCTCCACTGCGATCCCCTCGCCCGCCAGGGCCTCGCCTTCCTCAAACTCTGCGATTCCTCCCATTCCCTCAACACCATAGACCGCTTCGAGTCCCGCTACCGCCGCATGTTCGACCGCGCTCTCCGCAACCTCCTCCAGCTCCGGCTCCAGCTCAAAAATTGCAAAACGAACCCGAGCCCCCCTCGGCCCCCGCACGCCCCAACCCCGCCTAACCCGGTCCCCGCCACGCCGGTGGCGGTATACTAACTCACTCATGCGCTCCATCGCCCTCGTCGCTCCACGCGTTCTTGAAGATCACCCCATGCCCGATCCGCCCGATCCTGGCCCCGGCGAGGTGCTTGTCAGAATCAAAGCCGTCGGCATTTGCGGTTCCGATTTGCACTGGTACAAGGAGGGCGGCATCGGCAATATCTCCGCCGTCTACCCGCAGGTGCTTGGACATGAGCCCGCCGGCGAAATCATCGCTGTGGGTCCCCAGGTTCACAACCGCAAGGTCGGCGACCGCGTCTCCATCGAGCCTTCCATCACCTGCGGCCACTGCGAGTATTGCTTGCGCGGCCGCCACAACAACTGCCTCAACTGCATCTTCCTCGGCAGCCCGGCGGCGCCAGGCTTGTTCCGCGAGTACGCCGTCATACCCCAGCACAACGCCGATCCCGTGCCCGCCGGACTGAGCTGGATGCAGGCCACCCTCATCGAGCCCGTCGCCGTCCTGGTTCACGTTCTCGAACTCGTCCGCATCCAGGTCGGCGATACCGTCGCCATCATGGGAGCCGGCCCCATCGGCATGCTGTGCGCCGCCATGGCCAAACAGGCCGGCGCTGCCAAAGTCATCATCTGCGACCAGCTCCCACATCGCATTGAGCTGGCCCGCCGCATGGGCGCTGACCTTGCCGTCCACGTCGCCTGCATCGCCCAGGCCGTCCTCGACGAAACCCGTGGCCGCGGCGCTGATCTCGTCATGGACGCCGCCGCCGCCTCCCAAACCATCAATCTCGCCATCGCCCTTACACGTCCCAGCGGCACTTTCTTGTTAATCGGCATCCCCACCGAAAAGGATTTCAGCATCGACTGGTTCACCGCGATGAATAATGAAATCCGCATCCAGACCCTCAAGCGCTCCAACCACAAAGGCGCACAGGCGGCCAGGCTGCTCGAAGCCGGACGCATCCCCGATGTGCTCGTCACCCACCGGTTGCCCTTCGAGCAAACGCCCCGCGCCTTCGAGCTGCTCGCCAATTATTCCGACAACGTCGGCAAAGTGGTCATCGAGATGCCATGAAGACGCACTTCCTGGGATTCGACTTAGGCGCCGAAAGCGGTCGCGCCATGCTCGGCGAGCTCGAAGCCGGAACGCTCCGCCTCCACCAGATCCATCGCTTCCCCAACCAGCCCGTTCGTCTCCCCTCGGGTCTCTATTGGGACACTCTGCGGTTGTTCCACGAAATCCGCCACGGGCTGGCCATCGCCACCCGCGAGCGCAAGCTCGAGCTGGCCGGCATCGGCATCGATACCTGGGGCGTCGATTTCGGTCTCCTCAGCCGCGACGGAGCCCTCCTCGACAACCCCCACCACTACCGCGATCCCCGCAACAACGGCCAGATGGAGCGCACCTTTGCCGTCGTGCCTCCGGAGCAGATCTTCGCCGAGACAGGCCTCCAATTCATGCAGTTCAACAGCCTCTTCCAGTGGCACGCCATGAAGCTCGCCGGTTCCCCCGCACTCGAAGTCGCTGACACACTGCTGTTCATGCCGGATCTGTTCAATTACTGGCTCACCGGAGTGCAACGCGCCGAACTCACCATCGCCAGCACCTCGCAGTTCTACAACCCGGTCAAGAAATCGTTTGCCGCCCCCCTGCTCGAGCGCCTCGGCCTCAATCCGCGCCTGCTTCCCCCCATCATCCTTCCCGGCTCGCTGCTGGGGCCGCTCAAGGACGAATCCGGCACACGGGATATTCCGGTGTTTGCTGTCGCCGGCCACGACACGGCCTCTGCCGTCGCCGCCGTTCCCGCCAGCGGGGATGCCGATTGGTGCTACATCAGCTCGGGCACCTGGTCGCTGATGGGCGTCGAGTGGCCGGAACCGCTGATCAATGACCAGTGCCTCGCGCTGAACTTTACCAATGAAATCGGCGTCGAGGGGCGCGTCCGCCTGCTCAGGAATATCGCCGGGCTGTGGCTGTGGCAGGAGTGCCGCCGCGCCTGGGAAGCCGAAGGAGCCGCTTACAGCTATGACCAGATGACCGAAATGGCCGCCGCCGCCCGGCCGTTCTCCGCCATCCTCCGCCCCGACGCCTTTCTCGAGCCGGACCGCATGCCCGCCAGGATTGCCGCCCACTGTCAGGCCCATGGCCAGCATCCCCCGCGATCCCACGCCGAATTCTGCCGCGCCATCCTCGAGAGCCTCGCCTTGCGCTACCGGCAAGTGCTCGAGAGCCTCGAACAACTCGTCGGGCGAAAACTCACCCGCATCCACATCGTCGGCGGCGGCTCACGCAATACGCTTCTCAATCAGTTTGTCGCCGATGCCACCGCCAGAACCGTCATCGCCGGCCCCGCCGAAGCCACTGTCGCCGGTAATATTCTGGTGCAGGCGATCGGCGCGGACCTGATCCGCAACCTCGAGGAGCTGCGCGCCGTCGTTGCTGCCTCGTTCCCGGTCACCGTCGTCGAACCCTCGCACGCCTCCGGATGGGATGCTGCTTATGAGCGATTCCGGTCGCTTGACCCCTGAGCAATTAACTCCGCGCCTGATCGCGCGAGCTGATGATCCGGTCGATCATCCCGTATTGCAGCGCCTGCTCCGGCTCCATGATGTAATCGCGATCCACATCCCGGGCGATCCGATCAGGGGTCTGCCCGGTGGCGTTGGCCAGAATCTGGTTCAGGCTTTCCCGCATGCGCAGAATCTCCCTCGCATAAATGTCAATGTCGGCAGCCTGACCCGCCAGCCCGCTCATCGAGGGCTGGTGAATCAGAATCCTCGAGTGCGGCAGGCTGAAGCGCTTCCCTTTGGCCCCGCATGCCAGCAGCACCGCCGCCATCGAGGCCGCCTGCCCCACGCAATAGGTCACGATGTCCGGCTCGATCAGCCGCATCGTGTCCAGAATGGCCAGACCCGCTGTGATCGATCCGCCCGGCGAGTTGATGTACAACGAGATGTCCTTCTCCGGGTCTTCCGCCGCCAGAAACAGCATCTGCGCAATCACCAGATTGGCTACCGCGTCTTCGATCGGAGTGCCCAGGAAAATGATGTTCTCCTTCAGAAGACGCGAATAGATATCATAGGCACGCTCGCCCCGCGACGTCTGCTCGACCACCATCGGAACCAGCACCGAGTCTTGCATGCGCGTCCGCGCTCCTTCTTGGAGCTTGGCTTATCGTTTTCCGGCCTTCCGCTTCTTCGCCTGAGACCGCGCTGTGCCGGGCTTGACCGCCTCAGCCAGCGTCGTGTGCTCCAAGTAATCTATGATACGCGAACGCACCGGCTTCCAGCCAACATGCAGTTCACAGGACGCCTGATCCGTGCACTTGCTCTCCCCCGCCGGGCAGCGTTCCAGATTCTGCACGCCGTCCACTGCTGCCACGATGTCGTAGAGCGTGATCTCCCGCGCGGGCCTCCCTAACGTGAATCCCCCCGAAGGGCCTTTGTTCGAGCGAACCAGCCCCCGGCGCGCCAATTGCTGTAGCAGCTTCGCCAGGAAGTGGCTCGGCAGATCCGTGCGGTCAGCGATCCGTTTGGCCATCACAAGCTTCCCAGGCTCTTGCTTGGCCAGATAGAGAAAAGCGCGGATGGCATACTCCGCGGATCGTGAGAATAGCATAGCTGATTATCCGGCCCTTATTGCCCCAGAAGCAACCGGTGATAGCGGCCCATCCAGTACGGCAGCAGGAAGAAAGCGCCGTCGTCTTCCGCCCTGCCGCCGCTGCCCCCGTCCACGATGAACGGATTCGAGTTCCACTTCATCACCGGACGCTCGTCTGCCGGAAGCAGAGTGCGGGCCTGCCGGCGGCCAAAGCGGTCCCCGCCGCCCTCCCACTCGATGTCCAGCCGGTGTGAATTGCCAATCGTCCAGCTCACCAGGTCCATCGGAATGCGCTCCAGCGTCCACACGGCATCGGCCAGGCTCGCTTTCCCGTGCTGGTTGGCCGCCCTGTATATGAAGATCCAGAGCGGATTCTTCTCGCGCGCCATGTTCTGCCACCATGCCTCGAGCGCATTTCGATAGCGCTTCGCCAGCTCGGGATCCTTCTCGTAGCCGAGCAGCGGGTAGAAGCACAGCATGGCCAGCTCTTCGTCGGAGTAATTGATCGGGCCGCCTCGCAATTCGTGGTACCGCTCCGTCAAAGCGGCGTACCCCTCCTCGATGGCCAGCCGGCGATACTCCCGCTCATAACGCGGGTCGCCCGTGATATGGTGCGCCGTTTTGAGGAAGCTCAGAATCTCTGCCGCGTTCAGCGGGCTGTCCGGCTTGCCGCGGCTCGATTGGAAATACTCGCTATCCCATCGTCCCCACCAGGTGGGCAAGCCATGGATATCGGTGAGCGTCAGGTGATGGTCCAGGATGTGATCCGTGATGCGCCGTGTCGCCGACGAAATGCGCTCTCTGATTCCGGGGTCGGTCAACAGGTCCCACGCGATCGAGTAGAGGAAGTAGTGCCCTACGATTTCATCGGAGCTGGTATCAGCCTTCCACAGTGCGCTCCCATCGGCGCTGGTGTGCCAGATGCCGCCCGCCGGCTTAGGCTCGGATGGAAGCAGGTACGAGCGTGCTGGATAGCCCGGCCGCCCCGTGATCTCTTCCAGCTTCAGGACAGCTTCCACCGCCCGGCGCGCGTTCCGCAACGCTTCCCCGGACTTCTCGACCGAGTATCGGAAGCACTCGGCTGCGCCATACATCGCCGTCCACAGACCGTCGTTGTCGCTTGAGACCATGACGTTGCTGGCCAGCTCTCCCGGTTCTCGCAGCGAGGACGTGGCCACCATGCCGTGGCGGTTATGCCGCTGCTCGATCCGCTTCTCGAACTCGCCCGCCTTCTCGCCGAGAGTCATCCGCCGAAGCTCGATGTGCGAAACGCCGGTCTTGGTGCGCACCCACATTCCGCCCGTCGTGTCAGCATGCAAGCCGGCGACGTGATCATCCGGGAGCCAGCGCTTCGATGCGAAGTAGCGCTTGCGGTCCCCTGGCGCTGCCTTCGGTTCTTCCCTCCACAGTCCTTCGTCCGTTCCACTCCAGACGGCGTCGTCCGCACTCGTGGCTTGCCGGGAAGCCCTCGCCAGCGCTTTCGGAACGGCAGGATCGCCGGCCGCGTGGCTGGTCCGGATCGCTTGCCGGTAAGGGGTCAAGCGGACAGGTTGCGCAAACAGAGAAGGGAACAGAGCCAAGGCGGCAATCGGCAGTTTCATGACAGCAGGACCTGTTTCGCCCATCGGTCAAAGACGCGCTCAGCCAGCGCGCGCATTTCAGTCTCCCGATGCTTCGGATCTATCGGCCGATCCAGCTCACTGGCATCGCCGCAAGCCTCATCCTCTGCGCACCAGGTGGTGATCATCTCCGGGGTGACCTCGAGATGGAACTGGAGCCCCCAAGCGCGGTTGTATCGGAAGGCCTGGTGCCGGCAAGCCTCCGAATAGGCAAGCCAGGCAGCGCCCGCCGGCAGGTCGAACGTCTCCTGGTGCCAGTGGAAGACAATCTCGTGCCGCAAGTCGCCCAGCAGCGCGTCGTCCGCGGCAGCCTGGGTCGCCGTAACCGGGAACCAGCCGATCTCTCTTTGGGCATTGGCGTACACCGGCGCACCGAGAGCCTTGGCCAGCAATTGAGATCCGAGGCAGATGCCAAGAATCGGTTTGTCTTTCCGCAGAGCTTGTTCGATGAGCTGAATCTCTTGGTTCACGAATGCGAGCGGGTCATTTGCCGATTGCGGGCCGCCCAGGACGATAAGACCACGGTAGGGATCCATGCTCACCTGCACCTGGTTCTCGTGCAGGTCCACGTACTGGAACTTCAACTGAAAGCGTTCCAGAGAGGAGCTCAGCAGGCCCAGGTGCTCGCGCGCAACATGACGGCAAACCAGCAGGTCCATAAGGTCAAAAACAAATCGTTTCCTGACAGGTTACACTATCCAAAAGGCCCCGAGCGCCGATAGGTGATTTAGAAGGAACTCGAACCGGACTCCGAACATGCGTGTCTTGATCGCCGAAGACAGCGGCCCATCCCGGCTGGCTCTGGAGCGGACCTTGGCCAAGTGGGGTTATGAGGTAGTGTCCTGCCGGGACGGCGAGGCGGCCTGGGACGTTCTTCAGCAGGAGAACGCGCCGCGACTGGCGGTGCTCGATTGGATGATGCCCGGGCTTAGTGGTCCCGAGATCTGCCGTCTGGTGCGCCAGCGAGGGCCTGAGCCCTATATCTACCTCATGCTGCTGACCTCGAAGTCGCAGAGAGAGGATCTGATCGAGGGCATGGAATCGGGCGCGGATGACTATATTACAAAGCCATTCGACCAGCACGAGCTCGAAGTGCGCCTCCGCGCCGGCCTCCGCATCCTCAAGTTGCAGGCCGAGCTGGTCGCGGCCCGCGAGGCGCTTCGCGAGCAGGCCACACACGACGCTCTGACTGGCCTGTGGAACCGGCGCTCCATCCTCGAGAGTCTCGAGCGCGAACAGATCCGGGCGGCCCGCGAAGGCGCCCCCGTAGGTTTGTTGATGCTGGATCTGGACCACTTCAAGAAAGTGAACGATACGTACGGCCATCTGGCCGGCGACATGGTCCTCCAGGAAGCCGCCCGACGCCTTCAGCTTTCCGTCCGCCAATACGACGGTGTCGGACGCTACGGAGGTGAGGAGTTCCTGGTCGTATTGCCGGGTTGCGATGAACCGGCCTTGAGAGGACGCGCCGAGGCGATGCGCTCTGCCATCGCCGCCCAGCCATTCCGCTCCGCCGACCAGATGCTTTCGGTGACCGCCAGTTTCGGGGCCACCGTATTCCTTCCCAGGCAGCTCGTCGACACCGGGCAGTTGATTCGCATCGCCGACGAAGCGCTTTACGAGGCCAAGCGGCTGGGCCGGAACCGCGTGATCTTTCGCTCGAGCGTGCCGGAGCCCAGCCTGCGCTCCGCTTGCTGACGCGCGCGGCTCAGCAAGTGCTTCCGAGCCGCGACCGTGAGGGAGCGGAAGCTGTTCTACTCGTCTGAAGAACGGCGGCGCTGCGCCATCTGGAACTGGCTTAGCGAATCCGCGTATTGCGCCAGACCTTTGTAGAGTGCTTCCGCAAGGCGCTGCCGGTATTCCGGCTTCTTTAACTGCGTCTCTTCCCTGGTGTTGCTCAGGAATCCGATCTCGGCCAGAACCGAGGGCATCGAAGCGCCGATCAGAACCACGAACGGCGCACGCTTCACTCCCCGGTCCCTTTGCGGACCGGTCTTCGGGGCGGGAGCGCTCACCTGCCGCAGCGCTGTATGCACTTTGCTGGCGAACTCGCGCGATTCATCCACTTTGTCCTTGAGCGCGATCTGCTGGATCAGCTCCTTCAGTTCATGAATGCTGCTTTTCGAGGAGGCATTCTCCCGGGCGGCCAGCTCGAGCGCCGTTCTCGACGTGGTGAAACTCAGATAGTACGTCTCGACGCCAGACACGGTCTTGATCTGCGACGAGTTGGCGTGGATCGAGAGGAAAATATCCGCCTTGTTCGTATTGGCGAGCTGCGTCCGCTCTTCGAGCGCAATGAAGGAATCGTCCGATCGCGTGTAGACGACTTCACTGCCCATGCGCCCTTACACCAAGGCGCCCAGCCGCCTGGTCACATCCAGAACCAGCTCCTTCTCGACGACTCCTCCCGGGCCCGTGCTGCCGTGATCCTGCCCGCCATGCCCGGGGTCGAGCACCACGCGGCGGAGTTTCAACCCCAGAACGCGTGTCATGGACCGCTCGCCATTGCTGTTCCGCCGTGCCGGACGGGCGACGGCGGCCGGATCCGCGGGTTTTGGCGATTCCCTTGCCACATTCTCGGCGGGCGCGGTTTCGAGACGCGGAGCCGGGGGGGCGGGCTTCTCGGAGGGTTTGTCGGAGGCCTGCACAGGGCGCTCCTCGATCTTCTCGACGCCGCTTTTGCTCAACGTAGTGGCCGGCGGGACTTCTCCTTTGGCGCGAACCTCAATCACCAGCCGGTCCGGCACCGAGAGCTGGGAGGCCACCACTTCCAATGGCCCATCTTCCAGATCGAGCACCACCCTGGTAATGGACGGCTGTGGTTCAGCCACGCGGACCTGCCTGACTCGCGGGTCGCCGACCGGAACGGTGTACATGCCTTTGCGGGTGAGCAGTTGCCGTGTCTCTTTCAGGTCAAAGAAGGCGCGGTCCGGGCTCGACAGCCTATCCATCCGGTACGTGAACGGCCCGCTCACCTCGACGGCGATGCGGGTGACGTCGGCCAGAGACCAGTAACGGACAGCGGTAACAGCCAGTTGGTCTTCGGCCGTGGTGCTGACGCCGCCGCCGAGCAACAGCGCAATCAGCAGAACCGGGCGTTTGAAACTGCCTGCCTTCGCAGTCATAGTTTGCTCCGCGCCCCTCCATGAGCGCGACCCGACTTACCGCATCCTCAGATGCAATCTGCCTTCGGCATCCACAAACTGCTCGATCTTCCGAGGCTCCTGGGTTGTCTCCGCCTGCTGCTTCCAGCGCTCGGCTGCGCGCCGGGCAGCGTTGGCGGCGCCATATCGCATACCAACCTGGTAGACGTAGTTCTGCGTCTCGGCGTACGGCGGAATCCAGCCGTGCCGGGAGACCGCTGCTTCGCCGGCGTTGTAAGCCGCCAGCGCGAGCCGGTCGTCCTTGAACATCATCTGCAACTGCTTCAGATACCTGACGCCCGCTTCGATATTCTCTCTAGGATCGAACGGGTTCTTTACCCCCAGCCGCCGCGCCGTGGAAGGCGCCAGTTGCATCAGACCCTGCGCACCCTTGGACGAGACGGCGTACTTGTTATAGGCGCTTTCCACCTGGATCACCGAGTGCACCAGCAACGGATCGACGTCATAGCGGCTGGCGGCGCGCTCGACAATCTCGTTCACCAATGTGGCTGGGCTCGTCTTCGCCTCGGCTGCTCTGGGCTCGTGCTCAGGGGCGGCGCTGCGGACCGCCACCGGCTGCACAATGCGGGGCGGGACAACGACGGTCGTCCGCACCAGGCGGCCGCTCAATCGATCGGCGCGGACCGTGGCCACTTTGTGGGCCGGCTCGGCGGAGGCAGTCGAGCCCCCGTCACCGGCAGCGAAGAGGACAGCTTCCGGACCCCAGAGCAGAGATACGAGAAAACAAAATCGCATGGTTTTGTTTCAAACCAGTATATACTTATTTTGCGGCTGCCGCACGGCCCCCCTTGGCCAATGTGGCCCATGTGGCCCATGCCGCGAGCAAAACCAACCCTAATGCTACCATTGCTGCCATGCACCGCGCCGGGTACGTCCTTGCCGGCGGCCTCAGCTCGAGGATGGGCCAGGATAAGGCTCTGTTGCCATTTCGCGGCTCTACGCTGTTGGAATGCGTGGCCCAAACCGTACGCCAGGCAGCCGGCAATGTCACTGTCGTGGGTCCTGCACAAAGGTATTCGTTTCTTGGACTTCCATTGATAGAAGACAGGCTGGCCGGCCTCGGGCCGCTCAGCGGCATCCACTCCGCACTCAGCGATTCCAAGGCCGAATGGAACCTGGTTACGGCTTGTGACATGCCCAATCTCACCCCGGAGTTTCTATGCTGGTTATTGGAGGAAGCTGAGCGCCGCGATTCGAGTGTGCTGATGCCAGTGAGTCTTTCAGGGTTCCCGGAGCCTTTGTGTGCCGTATACCGGCGAACGTGCCTGGCGTGCGCCGAAGAAGCGCTGGCGGAAGGGCGTCTGAAAATCACGGATGCGTTCTCTCGTCTGCGGATCGAGCTTGTGCCGGCCGGGCCGGCAAGCCTGCTGGCCAGCGCCAACACGCCCGAAGATTGGGCGTCCATGTTGAAGCACGTCGAGGTGAGCGGTGACTGACCGGTTTCCACACTACATCGAATTCCGCCACGTCTATAAGACGTTTGACCAGCCGGTTTTAGTCGATGCCTGTTTTCATCTGGATCCGGGGGAAACGGTCGCCATCATCGGCCGCAGCGGAGTGGGGAAGTCCGTGAGTTTGCAACACATTATGGGTTTTCTCAAGCCGGACGAAGGCCGAATGATCGTGTCTCACATCGACATCACGGACTTCACCGAGAAGGAACTTCGCACCATCCGCAAGAAAGTCACCATGGTGTTTCAGAACGGGGCGTTGTTTGATTCCCTCACCGTCGCGGAAAATATCTTGTTTTCCTTGGAGTTACGTGAGGACTACGACGAGCAGAACAAGGAGGACGTCGTCGAGGGCCTGCTCCGCATGGTGGAACTGGCTGAGTACAAGGACACCTACCCCAGCGACTTGTCGGTCGGCTACAAGCGTGGAGTGGCCATTGCCCGCGCCTTGGCCGCCCAGCCCGAGTGCGTCCTCTACGATGAGCCGACGACGATGGTGGATCCCATTATGTCGGCCCACCTCACCAACCTGATGTTGCGCCTCAAGCACCAGCTCCGGCTGACCTCGGTGGTGGTCACCCACGACCTCGAGCTGATGCGCCAGGTAGCCGATCGTGTCGTTGTTTTGTTTGAAGGCAAAGTGATCTACTTTGGCTCAGTAGCCCAGCTTGATGAATCCGATCATCCGCACATTCAGGAGTTCCTGGCGATGGACCGGGTTGAGTTGGGCTGAGCGGCGTCCTTAAGGGCGGCGATGGGATGGTTCTTGAAAACGAACGAGACGACGTCGGTATCGACGACGACACGGGTCATGCGGCGGGATCTGCCCGCTTGTGGCCGCGCCACTCATGGAGTGCCGCGAGAAAATCCTCGATGGACTCCTCTTCCGGCCAGAAGTCGCCGTGCAGGACGGACTGCGTGACCCCTTGAAGCGCGAGATGAATGGCGGTTCAGCACGTTCCACTGAAAAACCTGGTCAATGTTGCTGAGGTACTTAAGCGACGCCGCCAGCAGCACAAAGCCGAGCAGGTCGTGCTGATGTCCGGAGCGCAGTTGGGCAAAACCAGCATCCTGGAGAACTTCATCGGCTACGTCATCGATCTCGACCCGCCAACTCAGACGGAGCCGCCGGCGTACACCACCACCTGGGACCCGCGGTAGACGGCATCGCGGAGATACGTGAGACCGATCTTCTCCATGACATTCCGCGAAGCCAGGTTTTCCGGCACGGCAAAAGCAATGATACGTTCCAAAGCGCACCGGCCGTAGGCATCCGCCAACGCGGCACGGGCGGCCTCGGTCGCCAGCCCCTGTCCCCAGAGCCGCTCTGCCAGCCACCAGCCGATCTCGACGCTTTGCTCTCCCTCGATCACAATGGGCTGAATGCCGCAGAATCCCGCCAGCGAGCATTCGGCCTTCTCGGCCTTCAATGTCAGCTTCCACATGCAGTAGCCGAGACTGAGGTAATGCCTTTGCTGGCGGGTGACGAATTCCCGTGCCTGCTCTTCGGTCCACGGCACGCCGCCGGTGATATAGCGCATCACCCGCGGGTCGGATGCCAGATGGGCGTGAAAGGGCTGCCAATCTTCCTGCTCCCAGGGAGTCAGCAACAGACGTTCGCTTTCGAGCGTCATATCGAGGTTCCTTTCAGGATACGAGTGTGCAGGCTGATCCGGCCTGCCGCATACAGTTAGAATGAAATAGGTTATGGAGCTAAAAGGCAAGCGCATCGCCATCCTGGCCGACAATGTCTACCAGGAAATGGAATTGTGGTATCCGCTCTATCGCTTCCAGGAAGCCGGGGCGGAGGTCGTCGTGGCCGGCGCTAAGGCAGGCCAGACGTACACCAGCAAACTCGGCTACCCCGCGACCACGCAGCTTTCTTATGACGATCTGAGAGCATCGGAGTTTGATGGCGTGATTATTCCGGGCGGATACGCGCCGGATCATATCCGCCGCTACCCCAAAGCGAATCATTTTGTAAAAGAAATCCATGATCAGGGCAAGCTGGTGGCGGCGATCTGCCATGGGCCGTGGGTGCTGTGTTCGGCCTACGGACTGCTCAAGGGCCGGCGTGTCACGAGCTTCTTCGCGATCAAAGACGACGTCGTAAACGCAGGCGCGAGCTGGGAAGACGCCGAAGTGGTGGTGGACGGAAATCTGGTGACCTCGCGCAAGCCGGATGACCTGCCGGCCTTCTGCCGCGCGGCCATTCAGGTACTGCTGCACGCTGCCGTGGCGGTCTGATCTTGGCCTCGGCACCCGTCATTTCCGTCCGCGGCCTGCACAAGTCGTATGGCGAGGTGGAGGCGGTGCGCGGCATCGACTTTGATGTCGCGGAAGGCGAAGTGTTCGGACTGCTGGGCCCGAACGGGGCCGGCAAGACGACCACGGTCGAGATCCTCGAGGGACTGCGGCCGCGCACGGGCGGCGATGTGCAGGTGCTCGGCTATGATCCGGCGCGCCAGTCGATGGAGATCAAAGACCGCATCGGGGTGAGCCTCCAGGCCACCAATCTTCCGGAAAAAATCACGGTCACCGAGGCGATGGAGCTGTTCGCCGCATTCTACACACGCAACACGGACGCGGCGCAGCTTCTGAAACGCCTGCAACTCTGGGAGAAACGCAACGCAGCCTACAGCACGCTTTCCGGCGGGCAGAGACAGCGTCTGGCGCTCGCGCTGGCCATGGTCAATGATCCGCAGCTCCTCTTTCTCGATGAGCCGACCACCGGGCTTGATCCGCAGGTGCGGCTGGAGATCCACGGCCTGATTCAGGAGCTGCGGGAGGCGCGCCGCACCATCCTGATGACGACGCATTACATCGAGGAAGCCGAGCGATTATGCGACCGGGTGGCCATTATCGACGAAGGCAAGGTCATTGCCATGGGCACGCCGCGCGAGATCCAGGCGAGGACGCTGGGCCATTCGATGATCGAGCTGCACACACTCGAGCCGCTGCCGGCAAACGGGACGCCGGTGTTCGCCGACGCCGACAGGCTCCACGTCGGCGAGGACCGCAAGTCGATGGTGGCGCACTCAGCGCGGCCGGCGCGAACGCTGGTCGAGATCGTCAAGTGGATCGACCAGCTCGGCATCGAGCTGGTGGATATCCACGTGAAGCGTCCCACGCTGGAAGATGTGTTTATCGAATTGACGGGCAAGCGGCTCCGCGACTGAATCATGCGCACCTATCTCGCCTACACCAAGATCACGCTGAAGCTGGTGATGCGCGACCGGGTGGTGCTGTTTTTCAATTACTTTCTTCCGCTGCTGTTCTTCATTATCTTCGCGCAGACGTTTCAGGCCGACCGCGGCGGCGCCATCCAGCAGGTAATCACGATGGTGCTGATTCTGGGCGTGCTGGGAAGCGGCTTTTTCGGCGCCGGGCTGCGGGCGGTGCAGGAGCGCGAATCGAACATTCTGCGGCGCTTCAAGGTGGCCCCGATCACGCCGCTCCCCATTCTGACGGCCAGCCTCGTGACCGGGCTGATTGCCTATCTGCCGTCCGTCTTTCTCATCCTGGGCATCTCGACGCTGTTCTACGGAATGGCATGGCCGGACCGGTGGATCTCGCTGCTGCTGCTGTTGTCGCTGGGACTGGTCGCGTTCCGCTCGATCGGCCTGATCATCGCTTCGGTGGTCAACTCGATGCAGGAAAGCCAGATCATTATTCAACTGCTCTACCTGCCGATGCTGTTTCTGAGCGGGGCCACGTTTCCCATCAGCATCATGCCTTCGTGGCTGCAAGTGGTGGCGCAGTTCATCCCGGCTTCCTATCTGTACACGGGGTTGCAGGGCATCCTGGTTCAGAAGGATTCCCTGCTGGTGAACGCCGGACCAGGCGCGGCCATGGTGGTGACGCTGGCGGTCTCGACGCTGCTCAGCGTGAAGCTCTTCCGCTGGGAGAAGGATGAGAAGATGGCGAACTCCGCCAAGCTGTGGCTGCTGGCGGTGATGCTTCCGTTCCTGCTGCTCGGCACGTACCAGGCCTATAGCAGGGAGAATGTGGCCAAAGCGAAAATCCTCTACCGGGAGATGCGGCGCAACCGGGCGCTGCTGATTCGCGGCTCGCGCATCCTGGTGGGCGACGGGAAGGTGATCCAGAACGGAGGCGTGCTGATTCGCGACGGCAGGATTCAGCAGGTGTTTGATACGCCGCCTCCGGAGAAGCAGGTTCCGGCGGAGGTGATCGAGGCGGCGGGAAAAACGCTGATGCCCGGCCTGATGGATGCGCATGTACACCTGATTCCTCCTGGCGGGGCCATTGAATCGTGGAAGCAGTTCAAGCCGGAAGAGGCCGTCGGACGCGCGCTGGGCGCCTATCTGTATTGCGGAGTCATCGCCGTGAAAAGCGTTGGCGACGCGCAATCCGTCATTCGCCGCCCCAAGATGATCGTGGCCAGCGGAGAAAAACCCGGCGCGGAAGTGTTCTACGCAGGCAAGATGTTCACCACCGAGGGTGGCCACGGCACCGAGTACTTCAAGAATCTCCCCGAGGCGTCGCGCCAGATGGCCGAGCGGGAGACATTGTATCTGCCGAAAACACCCGAGGAAGCGCGCCGCCAGGTGGATGAGCAGAAGCAAAACGGCGCCGACGGCGTGAAGGTGATTCTCGAATCAGGCCAGGGCGGGATGCTGTTCAACCGGCTGGACTCGAATATCCTCAACGCGATTGCTGATCAGGCTCGCAGGCGCGGGCTGCCGGTGGCTGTGCACACCGGCGATGCAAGGGACGTGGCCGATGCGATCGCCGCCGGCGCCACTGTCATCGAGCACGGCTCGGCCCGCGAAGCGATTCCAGCCAGGCTGTTCGAGCAAATGGCGCGGAGGCGGATTGCCTACGATCCGACGCTCTCTGTCGTGGAAGCCTTTGCACAACTGGGCGCCGGCAAGATCGATTTGCTCGAACGCACGCTGGTGCAGCAGGTCGCGCCGGAGGGGCTCATCCGCGCTACCCGCAAGGCGTTGCAGGAACACGGACGCCCCGCCAGCGCCCCACTCGATCTCGAGATCGCCATGGACAACCTGCGACGGGCCTGGAAGGCAGGAGCGCCGCTGGTAACCGGCTCCGATGCGGGTAATTTTCTGGTGATCCATGGCCCGACCGTGCACCGGGAATTGCAGCTTTGGGTCAAGGCAGGGATTCCGCCGGCGGATGCGTTGCAGGCGACGCTCGAAACCGCGCGACTGCTCGGCATCGGCGACAGAGCGGGCCTGATCCGCAAAGGCTACGACGCCAGCATGATCCTGCTGGACGGCAATCCGCTCGAAGACATCATGGCCACCGAGCGCATCTCGTCGGTATTCTTCAAAGGCGAGCGGGTAGACCGGGCCGGGCTGTTTGATGAGGAGTAGCAGTTCGTAGCGGTGCGTAGCCGTCCGCCACATTGACAACGCTGGCGGACGCCTTCATCCTTGCTGGAAGGAGATGATCGCATGTCTTTGCTCGATCGCCGCGATTTCCTGAAGCACACCAGCTTGGCGGCAACGGCCGGCCTGGCGCGGGCCAAAGCCGGCTCGGTGGCCATTGTTCTTCCTCCCAATGATCCGGTCGCTTCGTCCGCGGCCGCGCGGTGGGCGGCCGGCGAGCTCGAGCAGGCGCTCACGGCGCGGGGCGTCTCCGCGCGCATTGTCGAGAGAACCGGCCAGGCGGCGGCCGGCGATTTTGTCATCCAGGCAGCGGGGGCCAAAGTCGCCGGCGGCGCACCGGAAGCGCTCTCGCTGACGCCGGCCAGATCCGGCCTCGCCGCCAGCGCGAACGACCCGCGCGGGCTGATGTACGCACTTGTCGAGCTGGCCGACCGCGCGCGGGATGTTCCGGACGCGCTGGCATCGCTGGCGGTTCGCAACACGATTGTCGAGAAGCCCGCCAACGCCATCCGCAGCATCGCCCGCTGCTTTGAAAGCGACCTCGAGGACAAGAGCTGGTTTTACGACCGCGACATGTGGCGCGCCTATCTTTCGATGCTTGCCACCGGGCGTTTCAACCGGTTCAATCTCACGTTCGGCCTCGGCTACAACTTCCCGCGCAATGTGAGCGACGTCTATTTCTACTTCGCTTATCCTTTTCTGCTCTCCGTGCCCGGTTACGGCGTTCGCGCCAGGGGCCTGCCGGACTCCGAGCGCGACCGCAATCTCGAAATGCTCAGCTTCATCAGCGAGGAAACGGTAAAACGCGGCCTGCAATTCCAGCTTGCGCTGTGGACGCACGCCTACGAATGGGTCGACAGCCCCAAGGCCAACTACGTGATCGAAGGCCTGACGCCCTCGAATCATCCCGCTTACTGCCGCGACGCGCTGCACGCCCTGCTCGAGGCCGTCCCAGCCATCAGCGGCGTCACCTTCCGCATACATGGCGAAAGCGGCATCCCGGAAGGCAGCTACGATTTCTGGAAAACCGTGTTCGAGGGTATTGTGCGCACCGGACGGCGCATCGAAATCGACATGCATGCCAAGGGCATGGACCAGCAGATGATCGACGTGGCGCTGGCCACTGGGATGCCCGTCAACGTCTCGCCCAAGTACTGGGCCGAGCACATGGGTTTGCCGTATCATCAGGCCGCAATTCGCGAGCTGGAGATGCCGCCTGAGCGAAAAGTGGAGGGCGTGTTCGCGCTTAGCTCCGGCTCGCGGCGCTTTCTGCGGTACGGCTATGGCGATCTGTTGAAGGAAAACCGCCGCTACGGTGTGCTCCACCGCATCTGGCCGGGCACGCAGCGCGTGCTGCTATGGGGTGACCCGGCGCTGGCATCCGGCTATGGCCGGCTGGCGAGCTTCTGTGGCAGCGCCGGTGTCGAATTGTGCGAGCCGCTCACCTTCAAAGGCCGCATGGGCTCCGGCGTTTCCGGCGGGCGGTGCTCCTACGCGGATGCTTCCCTCAATCCCAGGTACGACTGGGAAAAATATCTCCACACCTATCGCGTCTTTGGCCGCCTGATTTACAATCCGGACACGGATCCCGAGGTGTGGCGCCGCCACCTGCGGAAATCGTTTGACGCAGGCGCCGCGGCAGCCGAGACAGCGCTTGCCAGCGCGAGCCGCGTTCTGCCGCTGATGACCACGACGCACGGCGCCTCCGGCTCGAACAACTCGTACTGGCCGGAGATCTACACCAACATGTCCATCGT
>JACQDF010000036.1 GCA_016201205.1 Acidobacteriota bacterium | reverse complement strand
TTCCAGCCGGTCGATCCCTGGGAAGACCGCGTCAAGTGGACGGACAACCAGATCGACGTGTTCTCGAAAGCCTTCCAGGGCCTGACCGTTTCCTGTGCCCGCTGCCACGATCACAAGTTCGACGCCATCAGCCAGAAAGATTTCTACGCGCTGTTCGGCGTTTTCGCCGGAGCGAGGCCGGTGCAGAAGGCGATCGATCTGCCGGAGCATCTGAACCGGAATCGGGAGCAGCTCGAGCGGCTGCGTCTTGATATTCGCGACAAGCTTGTGGAAGCGTGGCTGGAAGCGGCCCCGTCGCTGACGGCGGCGGAAGCGACCAAACACCTTGCGGTGAAGGCGAAAACGCAATGGGACCTGCGCAAGGATTTCAATCAGTGGCTTTCGCTGGGAACCAACGTGCGTCTGGCGCCGCCGGGCGAATTCGCGATCGAACCGAACGGCGCCCAAGTCATCAGCGGCATCTATCCCGGCGGCGTCTACACGCATCTTCTCTCGCCAAAGCACAACGGCGTGATCCAGTCCCCGCGCTTCAAGATCGATACCGATTTCATCAGCGTCCGCATGCTGGGCGGCAACTTCAGCTTTGCTCAGCTCATCATCGAGAACTACCCCGTTCCGCGCGGCGGCATCTACAATATCCGCCACAGTCCTAAGAAGGATGAGATGAGCTGGACCCGTTGGGATGTCGCCTACTGGAAAGGGTTCACCGCGTATGTCGAGTTCGCCACCATGGAGGACGCGACGCACTTCTTCTTTGACGACGAAGCGTTGGGCATGAAACCACGCCCCGAGCCCAAGCGCGACGGCCGTTCGTGGTTCGGCGCACAGCAGGTGGTTTTCCATAACGCAAAAGAGCTGCCAAAGGAGGAATCGGTTCACGGCGCGCAGTCGCTTGAAGATGCGATCCGGGCCTGGCGCTCCGGCAACATGACCGAGGACCAGGCGGCGTTCCTCGATCATTTCGTGCGCCGGGGCCTGCTGCCGAATACGCTCGAGAAGCTGCCCGGGCTGAAGCCGCTGGTCGCCGAGTACCGCAAGCTCGAAGAAGAAGTGCCCGTGCCGCGCCGCGCTCCTGCCGTTCTCGAAGAGAGCGCCCCGGATCAGTTGCTGCTGATTCGCGGCAATCACAAGAGTCCGGGCGAGGCGGTGCCGCGCCGGTACTTGAGCGCTCTCGGCAGCCGGACTTACGACGATCCGCGCCTGGTGCGGCTGCGCCTGGCCGAAGAAGTCGCCAGCGCGGACAATCCGCTCACCGCCCGCGTGATGGTCAACCGGCTCTGGAGCTATTACTTCCGTCAAGGCATCGTACGCACGGTGGACAACTTCGGCAAGCTCGGCGAGCCGCCATCGAACCCGGAATTGCTGGACTGGCTCGCCACCCGCTTTATCGCGGACGGCTGGTCCATCAAGAAGATGACCCGGCTGCTGGTCACCTCGCGCGCTTACCAGGCTGGGATGCCGCTGCGGCGCCTCGAGGCAGAAGAGATCCGCGACGCCGTGCTGGCCGTGTCTGGTGAGCTCGACCTCGCCATGTACGGTCCATCGGTGCCGGTCTATTACGCGCACGAAACCGGGAAGACGAAAGGCGACCGCCCCAAGGGGCCGCTCGACGGGAAGGGCCGCCGCAGCGTCTATCTCGAAATCCGCCGCAACGCCACCAATCCGTTTCTCGAAGTCTTCGACGCGCCCAAACCGGCTTCGACGCGCGGCGCACGCGACGTCACCAACGTTCCCGCGCAATCGCTGGCGATGATGAACAGCGATTTTATGATTGATCAGGCGGACCGGTGGGCTGGACGGTTGGTCGCCGACGGCGCCTGGACTCCGGCGGACCGCGTGGACCGCATGTTCGCCCGCGCCTTCGGGCGGGTGCCGTCGAGTGAAGAGCGCGACCTGTCTTTATCTTTGATCGAGGACTTCGCGCGGGAGCACAAGGCCGCCGATGTCTCGGGCGACCGCCGCGTGTGGCGCGATTTCGCCCAGGCTCTGTTCAGCCTCAAGGAGTTTGTTTATGTCCGGTGATGTTGTCAGCCGCCGCCGGATGCTCGAACGAGCCGCCACCGGCTTCGGCCTGCTGGCGCTGAAGAGCCTGATGGCTGAGGACCCGCACCTGAAACCGCACGTCCCGCCCAAAGTGAAGAGCGTCATTTTCTGCTTCATGTCTGGCGGCGTTTCCCATGTGGACTCCTTCGACCCCAAGCCGCGTCTGGCCAAAGAAGCAGGCCAGCCGATGCCGGTGCCGCTGGACCGCACGATGTTCAACCAGAACGGGAACATCTTCCCGAGCCCGTGGGAGTTTCGCCGCTACGGCCGGAGTGGAATTCCGGTCAGCGATCTGTTCCCGCATATGGGTTCGGTGGCCGATGAGCTGTGCGTGATCCGCTCGATGACGGTGAAGTTCATGGAGCACGCCCAGGCCAATTTCTATTATCTGTGCGGCCAGCCTTTCGCCGGTTTCCCCAGCCTGGGAGCATGGACCACATACGGCCTCGGCAGCGAATCGCGCAATCTGCCGGGTTTCGTCGTGCTCGCCAGCGGCGAGATTCCGCTGGGCGGCATCAACGTCTTCGGCAACGGCTTTCTGCCCGCGATTCATCAGGGTTCCTTCGTCTACCCGGAACGGCCGGAACCGCTCCAGGACGTCACGCCGAAGGAGCCGGATGGGCGGCAACGGCGCCGTCTGCGGTTCATCGAGCAACTGGACCGCCGCTATCTGGACGCGGTTGACCAGAACAGCAATGTCGAAGCTGCGATTCGCAACTACGAAATCGCCTACCGTATGCAGGCGGCCGTCCCGGAGCTGGTCGATCTGCGCGGCGAAAGTGAAGGCACAAAGAAGCTCTACGGCCTCGACTCGGAAAATGCGGGCAAGGCGGCCTACGGGCGGCAATGCCTGCTGGCGCGGCGGCTGGTCGAGCGTGGCGTCCGCTTTATCCAGCTCACCATCGTTCCACCCAAGGGACTCGGCGGCGGCAACTCCTGGGACCAGCACGGCAAGCTCAGGGAAGGGCACGCGGCCAACGCTTTCCATGTCGATCAGCCGATCGCCGCTCTGATCAAAGACTTGAAGGCGCGCGGGCTGCTGGATCAAACGCTGGTGATCTGGTCGGGCGAATTCGGCCGCACGCCGTTCGTGCAGGCCGCTGACGGCCGCGATCATAACCCCTCCGGCTTCAGTCTGTGGCTGGCCGGTGGCGGCATTCAGGGCGGTACGATCTACGGCACCGATGAGTATGGCTATCGGGCCGTCGAGAACATCCTCACCATTCACGATCTGCATGCAACCGTGCTCCACCTGCTCGGCCTGGATCATGAGCGGTTGACGTTCCGGTTCGGCGGGCGTGATTTTCGCCTCACGGACGTGCACGGCCACGTGATTCGAGAGATTCTGGCGTAGAAAAGGGCAACAACTCTATGCTGCCTTCGGCAGTTCTTTCACGATCTCGGAGACGAACTGCTTGGCGTCGCCGAACAGCATCAGCGTGCGGTTGCTGTAATAGAGCTCGTTGTCGATGCCCGCAAAGCCCGGGCTCATGCTGCGCTTGATCACCATGACGGTCTGCGCCTTGTCGACATCGAGGATCGGCATGCCGTAGATAGGACTCGTGGTGTCGTGGCGCGCGGCCGGGTTGACGACGTCGTTGGCGCCGATCACCAGCGCGACGTCGCATTCGCCGAATTCGGGGTTGATGTCGTCCATCTCATGCAGCCGGTCATAAGAGATGTCCGCTTCCGCGAGCAGCACGTTCATGTGACCCGGCATGCGGCCTGCCACAGGGTGGATGGCGAACTGGACATCGACGCCGCGCTTGATCAGTTGATCGGTCAGCTCGCGGATTTTGTGCTGGGCCTGAGCGACGGCCATCCCATAGCC
>JACQDF010000039.1 GCA_016201205.1 Acidobacteriota bacterium | reverse complement strand
CTTCCTCCCCCAGCTTCCCAGAGAACCGATCCCCGTCGAAGCAGACTTCCAGGCTCTTCGGCGGCTCTTCCTGACCCTGATCGACAATGCCGTCAAGTACACGCCCGCCGGCGGCGAGGTGGCCGTCTGCCTCCGCACCCTTGATGGATTCGCGGTCGTTGAAGTTCAAGACTCGGGGATTGGCATTTCCGCCGAAGATCTGCCCCACATCTTTGAACGCTTCTACCGGGCGGACAAGGCGCGTTCCCGAGCGGCAGGCGGCGCCGGCCTGGGCCTGTCGATCGCCCGCTGGATCGCCCGGGCCCACCAAGGCGACATTCAGGTCGAGAGCGCGCCTGATCGGGGCTCGAACTTTCGAGTGCGCCTGCCGCTCTCAGGCAGGGCTTAGGGGGTTCGCATCCGCCTCCGTTGCGACTCGAACACTACTGGGTCACGGCCTGGTTTGGCGCCCCTCGGGTCTCTTATCGGCTGCTCGCTCTGCGCCGTGAGCCAACTTGCCGCCGGCGCGCCTTCAGCGGACCTCGAATCTCGCCGTGTTGTCGAGCGTGCTTCTCGCGAAGTTGTCCGTCACCTGGTATTTCGCCGTGTAAGTCCCCTTGGTCATCCCGGACGGAACGCTGACGTGACCCGACATTGGCACGAAGAATGACGGCGGATGGTAGACGGATGTGTCGCTGACCGTCACATAATCGGGCCGCTCCAGCACCAGTTTCCCGGCGGAGTCGAGAACCTGGAGCGCCACCCGAACATCCATCTTGTCGTCTTCGAACTTGATCCCGGCCACCTTCCACCGCATGTAGACGGTGCCGCCTCCCTCGAGCACGGGCGCAGCCACCGGCGGGCCGTTTTGGGCCAGAGACATCTCGAAATCCCGGATCTCGAGAACGGCCGCGGGCGGGCTCGCAGCCGACTCCACCTGAAACGCCGGCGCGTACTGCAACCGGAGGTTCTTCACTTTGTCCTCGACGCGCAGGTCGATCCGGTACTGCCCCGCCGGCGCAAAGAGCGGCAATCCGACGCTGAACGACCCGTTCACCGGACGGCCGCGGGCGATGGTCTGGCTGAGATCCTTTGACCAAGGCGTGTGCAACGCCCGGCCGTCGGGATCCAGGGCCACGGCGCTGAGCGCCAGCTCGATTCTTCCATCACCGCCGTGGCCGAAGCCCACCACGTCGTATTTCATGTAGACCTTCTCGCCCGGCTTATAGGGGGCCGCCGGGCGCGAAGGGCCGTCCTCGCTCTGGAGGAAATCCACGTTGACCAACTTCAGATCACCGCTCTCAGCGACAGATGGCCCGGCCCCGCGATGCAGCAGGTACGCCCCGGTCAGGCTGCCGGCGACGATGGCCAGCCATAGCGCCACCAACAACGCCCGCACCACCGCGCCGACCGGCCGTTCCACCACGATGGTTCTCGCCGCGTGATCACCCAGCCGCTGCCGCGAGCGGGACAGGAGCGCCGCCACCAAGCCAACCAGGTAGCCGCCGATGCCGTCGACCAGCCGCAGCAGGTTGCGGATCAACGAGGAAGACATGGTGCACGCCGTGCCGTCCGTGCGGCGCACGGCGATGCCGATGAGTGCCTTACCGAGCGTGACGCCGAACAGTCCTTCGCATACCCAGTAGTACAACAGGCCGGCCAGCAGCGTTGCCGTGATGGCGACCCAAGCCGCCGTGCCGGCCAACGAAAAACCGCTCTCAGTCAGCCCACCCCAGCGACGGGCGCTCCACATTCCGGTAAGGGCGAAGACACCCGCCCACAGGAAAGCGTCGAGAAGGACGGCGAGAAAGCGGTCCCCAAGGCGCGCGATGGCCGCAGCGGCGACGGGCGTCTCGGCCGGCGCGGCAGCCGTGCCGCTGCTCTCTGCGGGCGTGAGCGTAGCGCCGCACGAGGCGCAGAATCGCGCCTCCGCGGCATTGGAGAACCCACACTGAATACAGAACATCGTCTCTGCTCCGACAGCAAGCCAGTCGGAGTGTAGCACTATTTGTCAGGCAGGCCCACTCGCCGGATCAGCGCGTCAAACCGGGGATCAGACCGGAAGGGGCCGTGCTCTTTCCACACAGCCAGATACGCGATGCCCTGTTCGCGCTGCTGGTATGCTTTCTCCAGCCATTCAAAAACCCGCTCCGAGTCGCCGAGACCGGCGTAAGCATGGGCAAACGCGATGGCCGGAACGTA
The DNA here is from genome assembly GCA_016201205.1 of Acidobacteriota bacterium. Taxonomy (GTDB): domain Bacteria; phylum Acidobacteriota; class Terriglobia; order Bryobacterales; family Bryobacteraceae; genus CADEFT01. Next base: position 6,144 of record JACQDF010000039.1, on the reverse strand, counting down.
TCGTTGCCGCGACAGCGCCGCCAGCTCATTTAGCAATGTTCGCGCCTCACCCTTGCGGCCGGCCAGGCCGTAGGTCTCTGCGAGCGTGCCCAGGATGGACGGACTCCTTCCCGAGAGCGTCGCTGCCTTTTCCAGAGCATCGATCCCTTCCTGAAACATCCCCTTCGAGGCGTAGCACGACCCGATCCGCCAGAGCGCCCAGAGATAATCGGGGTCCGTCTCGAGCACTTTCCGCAACTCCTGGATCGCTTCGTCGTAGCGCCCGGCGTGCTGCAAAGTCCATCCGATCTGTGTCTGAATGATGGGGGAGAGCGGATCGAGTTGGTGGGCGAGCTTAACTTCCCGCAAAGCCTCGTCCGGGCGCTTCCTCATGGACAGGTAGTGGGAGTACCACAAGTGCGCCGAGGCATAGCTCGGGTTGAGCCGGGTCGCGCGCTGAAATCCCTCTTCCGCCGCGGCCCATTCCCAATCGTAGAGCTTTGCATAGGCCAGAGCGGCATGGGCTTCGGCCAATTCCGGATCGATCTCGAGCGCCTTCCTGGCTGCGGCCATCGCCAGCGGACGGATTTCTGTCGGTGGTTGGCCGCCGATCAGCACGGTTCCAAGCTGGTTGTAGCTGTCGGCCAAACCGCAATAGGCGCGCGCGTAGGCGGGTTCCTCGTCAATGGCCTTGCGGAAAAATTCAATGGCTTTGCGAATGTTCTCTGGGGTTCGCTTGTTCCAATAGTAACGCCCTCGGAGGTAAGCCTCGAATGCTGCGCGCTTGACCGGAAGGCTGGCGAGCCGCGCGCGCTGTTCCGGTTCGACCCGGGCCCGGATCTCACGAGCAACGGCGATGGCGACCTCGCCCCAGAGCTTTGGAATTTCGGCCAAATCGCGCTCGTAGGTCTCCACCCACAAATGCTTGTCGTTCGCGCCGTCGAGGAGTTGGACGGTCACGCGGGCGCGGTCCCCAAAGCGCGCGACAGAACCTTCAATGACCGCTCCAACATTTAGCTCTCGGGCAACCTGTGGGATTGCCTTCCGGCTCTCCTTATATCTCATGGTGGAGGTTCGCGAAATCACCCGAAGCGACCTCATTCTCGCCAATTCAGAGATGAGGGCCTCGGTCAAGCCGTCGGATACATAGTTCTGGTTCGGATCGCCGGATAGATTCTGGAATGGGAGGACCGCCAGAGACTCAAATAGCGGGGTAGCGGGGCCGCGTCGGCTCAGGGCCCAAAGGGACACTAAAGCGCCAGCAGCCGCTAATGATATGGCGACCGTCAGTCTCCGGCGTGTCAGACGGGACCGTGTGGGCGACGCGAAAGGCGCGGCGGGGTCGGGTTCCGCGGTGCCACCATCCTCCACCGCCTCCTTCACCTCGCCCAAAAAGCGGTAGCCGCGTTTCGGGATCGTCTCAATGTAGGCCCTGCCACTCTCGCCATTGCCGAGCGTTTTTCTCAGAACCCAGACGTGGTGGGCGAGGTTGTTCTCCTCGACAAAAGTGTCCGGCCAGACGGCGTGGATCAGGGCCTCTCTCTCCACGGGCTGCCCGGCGCTCTTCAACAGCACCAGCAGGGTATCGACAGCCTTCGGCGGCAGGGGAACCACATCCCCATTGCGCAGCAGCACCCGGGCATCAGGATCCAGCCGGAAACAACCGAACCGGTAGAAACGCTTTGTTCGCAACGGGCTGGCCATATTCAGAAAAAATTCATACTTCGTAGAGGGTTTTCAACGCCATCCACGGGTAGACTGCTGGAACAAGTCGCAAGACAAGCGAAACTCATTCTACCACCGAAGTGCGCACGCGGAGGCGCAGAAGGGACCAAAGGAGACGAGCATGATACGAAGCAATCTGGTTGGTTGGCCGACCGCATTCCTCGGCGCGCTCCTTGCGTGCGCCGGCGGTGTCCGGGCCGCCGATATCGGGGGAACTATTTCCACTACCTTGACCATCACCGAGGATAGCCAGTTGGTGGATGATGTGACCTGCACCGTCACGGGTGCGGCTTGCATTACGTTTGGCGCCGCCGGCGTGACGCTGGATTTGAATGGCTTCACCATGACCGGGCTCGCCGATCCGGCCACGGCCTGCTCCGGCGTCACCCCTCCTGGCGGGGAGTTCGGCATCCTCGTGAACGGTTTTAACAATGTAACGATCCGCGGACCTGGGCTGGTCCAACGATTCCGGGCCCAGGGCGTCCAACTGAACGGCAGCAGCGGCTCGACAGTAAGGGACGTGACGAGTTCCACCAACTGCGCCTCCGGCTTTCAAGTGAACAACGGATCTAACAACCTGCTGGAGAACAACGTCTCGGTACGAAACGCAAACCCCGTCTCAGCGTGCGGGGGTATATGACTCGCCGGCGGCGCTAGTCGCAACCGGCTCCGTGCGAACCGGATCAGTGGAAACGGGTTCTCAACTCCAGGCAATAACTTCGGCATCGGTACGCCCGGCGGCGCCACCGTTACCGGCAACATCATCGAGGAGAACGTCATTGTCGGGAATGCGAATGGGATAATCCTGTTTCCGGGAGCTGCGGAAAATCTCCTTCGGAAAAACTTCATCATGGGAAATCCCGGTGTGGAGGCTTCGGTCGACCACCCCTCGGCAACTTCGGGCTTCGACGTCCGGAATCTGGCCACGCCGGGCGCCAATACGTTCCAAGCCAACGTCTGCCTCACCGCGATCAATGCGCCTTGCCCCGCCGCCACACCACCGTCTCTGACCGCCACTCCGAATCCCATACCGGTCACAGGTTCCGCCACTTTGGGGATGACGACGATAACTTGGATAGCGCCGACTGCGGAAGCCGTCGAGGTTCGCATCGGCAGCCCGAACGGCGCACTTTTCGCCGGCGGCAGCAATCGCGGATCGGTTCAAACGGGCCTCTGGGTGCCTGATGGAATGATTTTTTATCTTCAGGATGTCAGCAACGGCAAGCCGCTGACAGCGGAGAACACGCTGGCTACGGCCGTTGTTCGATTGCAGAGCAGGTAAGGCATGTTCCCGTATTAGATTGCGCTGGCGCCAGCAGGACGCTATTCAACAAGGGAATCGCAGCGGACTCTCATGGGAGGGAGATCATGAAGCACTTCTCGATGATTCTGGTTTTTTACATGGCGGCGCCGGCTTGGACGCAATCGCCGGACGCCACACTGGACAAGATGGTCGCGGACGGGAAGAGTCCGCGGGAGCTTGCCGAGCACCTTTTCGATACTCACGGCTGCAAGACATGCCACACAGCCGGCAAGGACGGGAGGCTTGGCTTCACGAAGAAGGGCGAGGAACGGGCGCAGGGGTTCGAAGGGTGTGTCGCGACGTTGAAAGCAATGACGGTCGTCGCCAAGGTCCCCGCAGACCAACGCTCGGCGACTCAGCGCCAGCGCGCTCAGCGCTTCGAGGAGTTCGGCTGCGCGACCTGCCACAAGGTCGCTGCCGGCAAGGTCGGGCTGACGCCGGTGGGAGCGAAGCTGGCGCATCTGCACCTGGGCTGCGTTGATGTGGAGAAGCTGTTAGCCGGCAACCCCGCCCGGCAGTGATATTAGACGTCGCGTACGAGGAGCAGATCTTTGTGAGAACGATTACCGTTAGCAGCCTATTGTTTTTGTTTTTCGCAAGGTTTGTATCAGGGCAGGACGCCGTCCCCCTGCAAACCACAGAATCAAACTTCCTCTGGGCTTATATGACGTCGGCGAGCGGGCCTGACAATTCGGTCCGAACCCCAGAGAACATTCACAAAGCCATTGAATTCTTCCGTAAGGCCATTGATGAGGACCCCACCTACGCTCGCGCGTATGCTGGTCTGAGTGACAGCTACAACCAGCTTGGAACCGTGCTGATCGGCGGCCAACCACCGACAGAAATCCGTCCGCTGGCGATCGCCGCGGCCAGGAAGGCGCTCGAGATCGATCCGGAATTGGCCGTGTTCCAATAGTAGCGTCCCCTCAGGTATGCTTCAAACGCTTCTCTGTTGACTGTCCGGCCTGCGAGCCGCGCCCGCTCTTGCGGTTGCATCTGGACCCGGATCTCAGGCGCAATCGGAGCCGCGATTTCGCCCCACAGCTTCGGTATCTCATCGAGATCGCCCTCGTAGGTCTCCCCCCACAAGTGCTGGTCTTTCGCGCCGTCCAGCAGTTGGACGGTCACGCGGAGCCGGTCGCCAAAGCGCGCAATGGAACCCTCGACCACGGCCCCCGCGCCGAGTTCCCGGGAGACCTGTGGCAGGGGTTTCCTGTCCACCTTGTATCTCATGACGGAAGTCCGCGAGATTACCCGGAGGGCTCCGATTTTCGCCATCTCGCAAATGAGCTCCTCGGTCAAGCCGTCGGATACATAGTTCTGGTTCGGATCGCCGGATAGATTCTGGAAGGGTAGTACCGCCAGAGACTGGAATGCCGGGGCAGAGGGGCCGCGGTGACTCAGCCACCAGACGGCTACCAGGGCGCCAAGCGCCGGCAATGCGAGTGTCGAGCGGGATCGGGTGACTGCGCCTGACGGTTTGACCGGGGCGCGCTCGGGCATGTCGCCGGCGTCTTCGGCCGCCTCCTTCACCTCGCCCAAAAAGCGGTAGCCGCGTTTCGGGATCGTCTCAATGTAGGCTCTGCCACTCTCGCCGTTGCCGAGCGTTTTTCTCAGAACCCAGACGTGGTGGGCGAGGTTGTTCTCCTCGACAAAAGTGTCCGGCCAGACGGCGTGGATCAGGGCCTCTCTTTCCACGGGCTGCCCGGCGCTCTTCAACAGCACCAGCAGGGTATCGACAGCCTTCGGCGGCAGGTGCACGACATCCCCATTGCGCAGCAGCACCCGGGCATCAGGATCCAGCCGGAAACAACCGAACCGGCAAAAACGCTTTGTTCGCAACGGGCTGGCCATATTCAGAAAAAATTCACACTTCGTACACGACTTCCATGCCATCCGCCGCTACGCTTGGGGACGCTAGCCAGTGCAACACTCAGCGTCCCTGTGCCGCTGGTTGAGAGTGTAGTACGAAAGCATGGGCTCTGCAAGGAGGCAGAGGACATCTATACCTTCTAATCGACTTTGCTTGCTGGGCCGGGTCGCTGACAGCTTTCTGAGAAACGATCTCTCGGACGCTGGATGCTCGCGAAATCACGGAAGGAGGACATCATGAAGTGGAAAGTTGCTTTGCTCATCGCCGTCTGCGCGGCTGCGTTGACGGCTCAGACCGATACGTTCACCTCGATTGAATACCCGGGCGCAACCATGACCCACGCTCAGGGAATCAACGATGCCGGGGATATCGTGGGGGAGTACTATGACACAACCGGCCAGCACGGTTTCCTGCTGAGCGGGGGAAAGTTCACCGCGATCAACTACCCAGGCGCGCGGGGGACCAGCCCTTGGGGGATTAACTCCCGTGGCGATATCTCGGGGTTTTACAACGATGGAACCAAGAACCATGGCTTCGTGCTGAGCGGGGGCGCCTTTACGCAAGTGGACTGCCCCGGTGACGGCGTTACCAGCCTTTATGGCCTCAATTCAGCCGGCGACATAGCCGGGTACTTCACGCCCACCGGCAAGCCGGCGCAGGCGGTTGTCTGGAGCCGAGGCGTCTGCACCCTGAGCGAGTATCGCCCGGAGGTGTCTCGCAGAACCATGACCATGTTCTTTGGCATCAACGACTCCGGAGTAGCGGCCGGGCACTGGGCGACAAATGGTGGGTCGTCCCACGGCCTGGTCTACAGCAAGGGGACGTTCACTCGGAACGATCACGGCGCAGGCGGTTCCGTCGTCAACTATGGGATCAACAATGCGGGCGACATCGCAGGGAACGTCCGCGACGGCAACGGGGGCGGCCACGGCTTCCTGCTGAGGAACGGGCGAATCAAGCAAATTGATTACCCCGGCGCAATCACCACGCAGGTCCGGGGAATGAATAATTCCGGGCAAGTCGTCGGTGCGCACATAGACTCCAACGATCCGTTCGTGATGCATGGCTATGTTGCGCGAGTGACGCCAGCCGGTCCGCCGCCCCCGGTCCTCATGGTGGACGACGATGGGGTCGACTGCCCCGGTGCGCTGCGCACCATCCAGGAGGCCGTCGCCAAGGCGCCGGCCGGCGCTACCATCCTGGTCTGTCCGGGTACTTACCGCGGAACCGTCAACATCATCGGCCCACAAAAGTCAGCCCTGAG
>JACQDF010000072.1 GCA_016201205.1 Acidobacteriota bacterium | reverse complement strand
GTCTGGTGGACGACTACCGCCGCTTGGGGTTCATTGGACCGCGTGACGCCCACACCGGAACGCGAGTCGTGGAGCTGGTCAGCGCCCTCACCATCGGCACGGTCCTGCGCTACCTCGATTTATCCGCAGCCGAACGCGCCCGGCAGCGGACGCATTGTCTTTGCTCATTGCGGTACGGTCCGACCAGCGTTCCGTCCACGTCAACGAGGACAGCGACACGGAGTCTCGATTGGCCGTTCCACTTCCGCGTGGCAACACCTTCCTTCTCCGGCCCAATTAGAGGACCACGAAGCCGCGTTGCTTGCTGGCTTCGACGAAGTGACGGTCGTAGGCGAAGGCCGTTCGGCATCCGAGCCGATCCATGATGATGAGACTCGCGCAGTCGACAACACCCCAGTCCTTGTCGCGGTACCGCCAGAAGAGCTTGAGTGCGGTTGACTCGATGCCTGGGTCAACCCGAACCATCGAGATGATCCGACGGTCGTTCGCTAGCCCAACTTCCACAACCCGCGCTGCGAAACAACGAATTTCGGGGTAGGCGGTACGCCATGTTCTTGGAATCCTTGGTGGTGAAGTTGCGCACACGCGTGTAGTGGCGACCTACTCCCTTGCCGGCTCCACCAGAGAGCTGAGACAATGGCGATGGTGGGGAGGTGGTGGGTTGTACCTGCGGCACACGTCGCGCCACAAAGACGGCAAGGATCACGTGTACTGGCAGCTGGTGCGCTCGGTGCGGCGCAACGGCAAGGTACGCCAAGAGATCGTGGCCTATCTCGGCGAGTTGGACGCCGAGGGCCGAGCCACGGCACGGGCGTTGGCGCGACGAATCACGGGGCGTGGCGATCAACGCGAACTGTTCGAAGAAGCCGCACCCGTGCCGAAGAGCGTCGAGGTGCGGCTCGACCAGATCCGAGTGGAGCGTGACCGCAGCTTTGGTGCGGTATGGTTGGGATGGGTGCTGTGGCAAGCCCTGGGGCTCGATCGCGTGTGCCGCGAGCTGCTGCCGCGCGGCCGCCAGGGGATGAATTGGGCAAACCTGGCTGCCGTCTTGGTCATTGCGCGGCTGTGCGAACCATCGAGTGAGCTGCACATCGCCGAGGACTGGTTCCGCCGCACCGCGTTGGAGGACATCCTTGGCATCCCCGCTTCCAGGCTCTACGACGAGCAGCTGTATCGAGCCTTGGACAAACTCCTCCCGCACAAGGAAGCCCTGGAAGAGCATCTCAAGCAGCGCCTCGGAGAACTCTTTGCGGTCGAGTACGATCTGTTGCTCTACGATTTGACCAGCACGTACTTCGAGGGCGAGGCCGCGTACAACCCGCTGGCACAACGCGGCTACAGCCGCGACCATCGCCCGGACTGCAAGCAGGTGAACATCGCCGTGATCGTCACGCGCGAGGGGATCCCGCTGGGGCACGAGGTGTTCGCCGGGAACGTGTCGGACGTCAAGACGCTCAAGCAGATCGTCGAGTCGGTCGAGCGCCGGTACGGCAAAGCCCAGCGCATCTGGGTGATGGATCGGGGGTTGTCGAGTAAGAAGAACGTGGCCTGGTTGGAGCAGGAGGGGCGCTTGTATGTGGTGGCCACACCGCGCAGCGAATGGAAGCGCTGGCGTGCACAGTTTGAAGAGCCAAGCGGCTGGCAGGTGCTCCGCGATGACGTGGAAGGCAAGCTGTGCGTGGTCGAAGAGGGCAAGCTGAGTATCGTGCTGTGCCGCTCGGCGCAACGCCGCCGCAAAGAGCAGGCGATGCACCAGCGCTTCGCGGCACGCATCGACACCGCTCTCAAGAAGTTGGAACGGCGCCTGGTGCGTTCTAAGCAGCCGCTGGAGCGTGCGCCGATCGAGCGGCAACTCGGGCGACTGCTGCAACGCAATTCCCGCGCCGCGGCGCGGTATCAGATCGAGTTGATCGACGACGCCACAGTACCGGCCACCGTGCGCTTGCAGTGGTCGGTGCGCGCCGACTGGGAGCGCGCGGCCGAGATCAGTGAAGGATGCTACGTGCTGCGCACCAACGTGGCGGACTGTACGGCGCAGCAAACCTGGCAGACCTATGTCCAGCTCACGCAGGCGGAGGCTGCCTTTCGTATCCACAAGAGCGAGCTGTCCATCCGCCCGGTGTGGCATTGGAAGGAGCGCCGCGTGCGCAGTCATATCCTGGTGTGCTTTCTGGCTTACGTGCTGTGGAAGACCTTGGAGCAGTGGCAATCCAAGGCGGGTCTCGGCAACAGTCCGCGCACCCTCCTCGAAGAGTTCGAACGCATTCGCAGCACCGACGTGGTGCTGCCGCTGACCCAGAACCCGGCTCGTGAGCTGCGGCTGCGGTGCGTGGTGCGTCCCGACAAGGCGCAGGCGATTTTGCTCCAGCGCATGGGGCTACGGCTGCCCGAACGTATCCGTATTGCCGAGGACGACCTCAGGCGCGCTAGCAAAATGTAGTGGCGACTTTTTGACCTAAGTGCTTGAAAATCCGAGATCCGACCCCGTGAGTTGTGGAAGTTGGGCTAATCCAAAACAAACGACGCCGCCCTGGCGAGCGCGGGAGCAACAACCGCGTGTTCACTTCTTCACCTCCATCCAGACACTGCGGAGGAGCGACCGGTTGTTGCCGTGACGGACGTGACCAAGACTGTGACGCTGCGCGAGCCCGTGGTTTGGCTCAGTGCTCCTGCTGATCGAGCTTCCAAGGGTGTGCGCCTACCACTCGGCGTGTACGTACTTGAGGCCAAAGCTCCGGACTACTTGTACTTTCGCGCGCCGGCGCCAATCGAGATGCGGGCGCTCAAGAAAGGGACGCCGGTCGACGGCCGCGACATAC
>JACQDF010000139.1 GCA_016201205.1 Acidobacteriota bacterium | reverse complement strand
ACTTGCATGTGTTAAGCGCGCCGCCAACGTTGATTCTGAGCCGGGATCAAACTCTCGTTTGAACCATTAGAGTTTAGCCTCGACCCCCGAGAGGGCCGAGTCCGCTTCGGCTTAAGAACTCTTCTCATTGACGAACAGACGTTTTAACGTCCAACCAGATTGTCAAAGATCTGCGCTCCGCTGCGGCCGGTCCTTGCGGAAGACCGCGCGCGAGCAGGCCTCGAAACCCGTTCGAGCGTATGTCCACACCAGCTTTCCAACCGGGGTCCACCACGCTCGAGAAAATTGGAGTCTCGAAAAGAACTTCTGGAGGTCAGCCGCGAGAAACCAAACCATGGTCTACCGGCTGTCGTTGGACCGCCACACCCCTCGGTGCGGCTCTGACTGCTTACCTCACTCCGCTGTTACTGCAGCCATCTGCCAGTCTACCGAAAAGTAGGCCTGTTGGCAAGTGCCGCCGCAAATATTTTGGGCCAATCTGTGACCGACCCCCGCTTATTCCTTCAAATACCGCATTTTCAACAAGTTAGACAATCGGAACGCTCACCCGGGATACGCTCCCGCGATGTAGCTCTCCAACTGCTGGATCGTCTCTTCCTGCCTGGTGATGATCCACTTCACGATATCCCCGATCGAAACGATCCCTGCCACGCGCTCCCCGTCCACCACGGGCAAATGCCGGATCCGTCTTGCCGTCATGATCCGCATGCATTCATCCACTGTCTCTTCCAGGCTCACGCGGATCACCGGGAACGACATGATTTCCCGGATCGCCGTCTCGCGCGACGACTTGCCCATCAAAATCACTTTCCGCGCGTAGTCCCGCTCGGAAATGATCCCTGCCAGAAGGCCGTGGTCCATGACCAGCAGCGCTCCGGCGCTCTTTTCCGACATCAGCGCGATCGCGTCGTAGACAGACGCGTCCGGCGGCAGGCTGAACAGCTCCGGCCCTTTCATCCGCAGAATTGCTCGAATCGGCTCGCTTGTTCTCATAGTCCCTCCTCGGGAAGGCTGGCTTTTGGTTAGCAGAACTCTCTGCCGGAGTCAATGCCTCTCGACACACGCGTGCCTGCTGGTGATATAAATCTCATATGCGTTGCCTCGCCCTTGTCTTGCTCACCTCCATCTGTCAGGCCGCCCAGATCAGAGCCCTCATCATCGACGGCCAGAACAACCACCAGTGGCAGCTCACCACGCCTTTGCTCAAGAAGGCCCTCGAGGACTCCGGCCTCTTCCAGACCGCGGTCGCCACCTCGCCTCCACGCGGAGCGGATATGTCTTCGTTCCGCCCCGAGTTCGAGCAGTATCAAGTCGTGATCTCGAATTACTCCGACTTCGGAGGCGGCGGCGTCTGGCCGCCGGAAACCCAGGCGGCCTTTGAAAAATACCTGCGCGCCGGCGGCGGCTTCGTCACCGTCCACGCCGCCGACAACGCCTTCCCATCCTGGAAAGAATATAATGTCATCATCGGCCTCGGAGGCTGGGGCGGCCGCGACGAGAACTCCGGCCCTTACATCCGCTACCGCGATGGCAAGTTCAGCCGCGACATGACCGCCGGCAAAGGCGGCCACCACGGCCGCCAGCACGAATTCCAGCTCACCACTCGCGACCTCAAGCACCCCATCATGCTGGGCCTGCCCGAGGTCTGGATGCACGCCAAGGACGAGCTCTATGATTCGCTCCGCGGTCCCGCGCAGAACCTGCACGTCGTGGCAACCGCTTTTTCCGACCCGGCCACCGGCGGTACCGGCGAACACGAGCCCGCCCTGATGACCATCGCATACGGCAAAGGCCGTGTCTTCCACACCATCCTTGGCCACGGCGTCGAGGCCATCGAGTGCACCGGATTTATCGTCACCTTCCAGCGCGGCGTCGAATGGGCGGCCACCGGCAAGGTGACGCAGAAAGCGCCGTCGGACTTCCCCGGCGCGAAAAGAGTAAGCATCCGCCCGTAACCGCGCAGCCGCATCCCCAAGTGCGCATCCAGGAAGACTAATCGGCCGCCACTGGCCGTCTTTGCCGCCCCAGCAACCGCCGCACCCATGCTCCCACATCGTCAAACAGCGAGTACGCCACCGGCGTTACCAGCAGCGTCAGCAGCAGGGAAAGGCTCTGCCCGCCAATCACCACAATCGCAATCGAGCGCCGCTCTTCGGCGCCGGGACCGGTGCCCAGCGCCAGCGGCAGCATCCCCGCCACCAGCGTCAGCGTTGTCATCAGAATGGGACGAAGGCGGTCCCGATTGGCCTGAATAATGGCCACCAGCCGCCCCTTTCCTTCCGCCCGCAGGTTGTTGGTGTGATCGATTTGCAGAATCGAGTTCTTCTTCACCACGCCGAACAGCACCAGGATTCCCAGCGCCGAATACAGGTTCAGCGTGTCCTGAAACAGCCACAATGAGTAGAAGCCGAACGGCACCGCCAGCGGCAGGCTCAGCAGAATCGTCACCGGATGCATCAGGCTCTCGAATTGCGACGCCAGAATCATGTACATGAAGGCGATGGACAAGGCAAACGCCAGCAGAAACTCGCCGAACGTGCGTTCGAATTCCCGGCTGCGCCCGATGAGCGTCGTCGAGTAGGCTACCGGCATGTTGAGCTTCCCGGCCGCCTTAAACATTTCATCGAGCCGGTCCGCCAGCGCGTAGCCGGGGGCGATATTGGCCCGTATTCCCACCTGCCGCTGGCGGTCCAGCGCCTCGATGCGAAACGCCGTCAGGCCTTCGTTCATGCTGACTACGTTGTCGAGCCGCACCATCTGCCCGCCGCGCGCCGGCACATACAGTTTGGAAATGGCGCCGGCGTCGCGGCGGTCCACTCCCGTCAGACGGATCTCGACGTCGTATTCTTCGGCGACCTTGGTATCGCGGTAGCGGGAAACTTCATCGTCGCCGCCCACCATCAAACGCAAGGACCCGGCGATGTCGGCGGCGTCGACGCCAAAATCCGCTGCCCGATCGCGATCAATGGCCACCCGCAGCTCCGGCTTGTTCACACGCAGCGACGTGTCCACGTCCACCATCCCCGGGATTTCGAGCGCCGCCAGCCGCATCTGCTCGCTGTAGCGGCTGAGCGCCTCCAACTCGGGCCCGCGAATGACAAAATCGATGTCCACCGGCGCCGACCCCTGGCTCATCGACTGTGCATTGCGCACCGACACACGCAGATCTTTGAACTGCTTCATGCGCGCGCGGATCGCCTGCATCACATCCCGCTGCGAGTAGATCCCCTGGAAGGCCTCGAGCGGCTTTCCCCCGAGCGTCTTGCGGATCAGCCGGGGAATCGAAAACACCCGGTTCTCCACGTCCGCGATCCGCACAAACAGACGCGCGTCATTGACGGTCGCCAGATGCCCGGCCCCCAGCGTGGTCAGCACATGCTCGACGCCGGGCAGAGAAAACAGCTCCTGCTCGATGCGCTCGACGACGGCTGCCATCGACGCCAGGCTGACGCCCTCGGGCGCATTCACCGACATCTCGAATTCGCCTTCGTCCACGTTGGTCGGGATGTACTCCTGCCGCACCATCTTGTACAGCGGCACACAGGACGCGACCACGCACAGCGCCAACACCGAGACCAGCAGCCGATGGCGCATGCTGAACGCCAGCATGCGGTGATAGAAGCGGTCGATCACCGCATAAAAGCCCCGCCGCGACTCGAATTCCTCCACCTCGTCCTCCGGCTTGGGATGCCGCTCGACGCGCAGCATGCGCGAAGACATCATCGGCGTCAGCGAGAAGCTGACCAGCAGGGAGACCAGCAGCGCCGTCGCCGCCGTCACTCCGAAGCTGAACAAGAACCGCCCGGAGATGCTCGACATGAACGACACCGGCAGAAAGATCACCACCAGGCTCAGCGTCGTGGCCATCACCGCCAGCCCGATGTCCCGTGTCGCCAGCACGGCGGCCTCGATCGGCGGCAGCCTCTTCTCTTCCACGAAGCGGAAGATGTTTTCCAACACCACGATGGCGTCGTCGATCACCACGCCCACCATCAGCACCAGCGCCAGCATGGTGATGTTGTTGAGCGTGAACCCGAATGCGTACATCACCCCGAATGTCGAGATGATCGACGCCGGAATGGCCACCGCCGCAATCACCGTGGCGCGCCAGTTCCGCATGAACAGAAACACCACCAGAGACGCGAAAATGCTCCCCAGGATAAGGTGCAGCCGCACCTCGTGAAACGCGTTCTCGATATACCGCGATTGATCCTGGGCCACCTCCAGCCGCACGCCCGGCGGAAGCAACTGCCGGATGCGGGGCAGCCGCTCCTTGATATGGTTGATCACCTCGATGGTGTTCGAGCCGGATTGGCGCCGGATTTGCAGCGCCACCGCCGGCTTGCCGTCATACTGCGCCGCCGTCCGCTGCTCTTTGTGCCCGTCCTCGGCGTACCCGATGTCCCTGATGCGCACCGGCGTGTTTCCGATCGTCGTCACCACCAGTTCGTTGAACAGAGCCGGGTCCGGGAAGCGCCCGATGGTGCGCAGCACCAGCTCGCGTGATCCTTCGTCCACGCGCCCGCCCGGGATATCGGAATTCTGACGGGCCACTGCGTCACGCACGCGCAGGATGGGAATCCTGTAGGCCGCCAGCCGGCTGGCGTCGATCCACACGTTGACGGCGCGTTTTTGCCCGCCGATGATCAGCACCTGCCCGATTCCGCCCAGCGATTCGATGACGTCCTTCACGTCCCGGTCCGCGATCTCATACAGCTCGCGCGGCGTCTTTGTGCCCGACAGCACCAGGCTCATCACCGGCGAAACCTCTGTATCCAGCTTCTTGATCAGCGGCGGCTTCGTGTCCCGGGGCAACTGGCTGAGCACGCCGGCCACCGCGTCGCGCACATCCTGCGCGGCCACGTCGATGTTGCGCTTCAGATGGAACGTGATGGTGACGATGGACAGGCTCTCGGTTGAAATCGAGCGGATGTTCTCAATGCCTTCGACGGTGGCCACCGCGTCTTCGATGCGTTTGGTCACCGTGCTCTCGATTTCTTCGGGCGCCGCTCCCGGCAGCGTGGTGCGAACGCTCACGATGGGCAGATCGATATCGGGGAAGCGGTCGATCCCCAGCTTGGTGTAGGACACGGCGCCCACCACCACCAGCGCCAGGATCAGCATGACGGCAAACACAGGCCGGCGGACACATACCTCGGCCAGTTTCTGCATTTACGGCTGCCCGACAACGGTGATTTTCAGGCCGGGGGTGAAGCGATCGGTCGGATCAAGAACCAGCTTGTCGCCTGCTTTCAAGCCACTGACGATTTCGACCCGGTCCCCTTCGAGCCTCCGGCCCAGCTTGACGATGCGTTCGTCCAATGCGCCCTGGTCTGCGACAAACACCCGCTCGACGCCGGCAAAGCTGAGCACCGAGCGGGCGGGCGTCGCAATGCCCTTGGCCCGCGGATCCACCGTAATCGTTGCTTCGACAAACGCCCCCGCGCGGAGTTGCCCGTCTTCATTCGGCATTTCGCCTTCCACCACCAGCGACCGGTTCTGCGCTTCGATCGCCGGGCTCAACCGGACCACGCGGCCGGGCTGTGCCGACCCTTGCGCCAGGGTCAGGTCAATCCGCTGCCCGGCCCGCGCTTTGTGCGCCTGCCGCTCGGGCACTTGCAGCCGGATGCGCAGCGGATGCCAGCGCACCAGCACCACCGCCGGCGCGTTCACCGCCAGGTATTCGCCCACCGTGGCGATCCTCTGCGTGATGGCGCCGCGGAAGGGCGCGCGAATCACCGTGTCGGCAAGCTGCTGGCGGGCCAGCGCCAGCTCCGAGCGGCGTTGCAGGATCTCGGCGAGCGTGCGGTAAACCTCCTCGATGGCCGCTTGATAACGCGCTTCGGCGGCCTGAAGTGCCACACCCGCCCGCTGATAATCCACGTTCGACGCCACTCCCTGTTTGTACAGCTCGGTGGCATTGTTGTTCAGCAGCCTCGCCTCTCGAAGCGATGCCGCCGCCTGCCGCACGATGGATGTGTTCTGCGGGTCCACTTGGTCGCCCGCGTTTGGCCCGAGCCCCAGCCGCGCCCGCGTTTGCTCGACGGCCGCCTCGGCCTGCTTCCATCGCAGCTCGTAGTCTTCTTTTTCGATTTCGGCAATCCCGTCTCCCTCTTCGACACGGGAGCCCAGATCTACATTGAGTTTCGCCACCCGGCCCGCGACCTTGGCGCGAAGCGTCGCCTGGTCTTCCGCCAGCAGCTCCCCGGTTGCGCTGATGACTTCCGGAATCGTCTCGAGCTCGACCGCCCGCACGCGCACTTCCAGGTTGCGCTGGGAACCGGTCGCTTTCACCGTGGACGTCGAATACGGCCCGGAGCAGGCGGCGAGAAACACGAACAGCAAGGCGGCTGATACACTGCGAACCATTCTGATATGGCCCTTATTCTCTCACACGAAGTTCGCGTGAGGCAGTAGGCGCGAGCGGGCTACCGGTCTACTGGTCACAGCCGCGCTTCCGCGGCCGTGGCTTGATTCACCAGGCGCACACCCTGCTTCCGCAGGTGGACGAGCCATGACTGCACCGTTTCCTCGTCGGGCGGCTTTACCGACTCGGGCATGCGAGAAACCATACCGAGCCGCTTGAGTTTGGCCCGGCCCAGACGGTGGTAGGGCAGAATCTCGACTCCCTTCAGGTGGGGCAACTCCCGGGCCAGCGCTGCGATGCCGTCCAGATGTTCCTTGCGCGCGTTGTACTCGGGGATCATCGGGCATCGCAGCAAGATGCTGGCGCCGGCGCGGTGGAGCGCGCGAAGGTTCGCCACAATCTCGCTGTTCGGCTTCCCGATAAACGCCGTGTGCAACTGCGGATTCGTCTCCTTGAAATCGTAGAGAAACAGGTCCACCACTGGCAGCAGGCGCTCGAAGCTTCGCCATTCCGCGAGGCCCGAAGTCTCGACCGAGCAGTGGAGCCGCTCCGCCTTGGCGGCGCCGAGCAGCGCCTCACAGAAGTCCGGCTGGTAGAGCGGCTCGCCGCCGGAGAGCGTGATGCCTCCGCCCGAGGCCACGTAGTAGTCGCGGTCGCGGAGCACCACCGACATCACTTCCTCGACGGTCATGTCGCGGCCGATCATCTCCAGCGCCTTGGCATCGCAGACCTTGACGCAGTCGCCGCACCCCGTGCAGCGGAGCCAGTCGACGACCGCCTTCCCGTCTCCTCGCCTGGCGAGCGCGGCCTCCGGACACACCGGGAAGCACTCACCGCAGGCGATGCACTTCTCGAGCGTCCAGGAGAGCTGCGGCTTCGGGCTGATGCTTTCCGGATTGTGGCACCAGAGGCAGCGGAGATCGCATCCTTTCAGGAAGACGGTGGTGCGGATGCCCGGCCCGTCGTAAATCGAGAAGCGCTGGATGTCGAAGACGCGTCCTTTCATGCTCTCCTCACATGTGGGCCGTGCGGGCGATGATGTCTTCCTGCATCTCGGGGCTCAGCCGGACGAAGAACTCGCTGAAGCCGGCGATGCGCACCACCAGGTCACGGTACTGTTCCGGGTTCTTCTGCGCCGCGCGCAGGGTTTCCGTGTCGATCGCGTTGACTTGCAGCTCCGCCCCGCCCCGGTGGAAGTAGACGTTGAGCATCACGCGCACTTTGTCGCGGCTCGCCTTGCTCGCGAGCATCGCCCCCTGGAAACGGAGGTTCGCCTGATAGCCTGACTGCCAGCTCTTCCTTACGTTGAGCTTCGCCACCGAGTTGAGCAGCGCCGTGGGGCCGCTCTTTTCGGCGCCCACTGACGCAGCCACGGAGCTGGCCAGCGGCGTGCCGGCCAGCCGGCCGTCGGGCGTGGCGGGTGTTACCAGCCCGGTGCGGACCGCCGAGCTGCGCACGACGTGCCCGTTTCCGAAGCGGCTGCCGTCTCGGGGATCGCGGCAGATCTCCTTCATCGGCTCGTCGCGCAATCGCTCAACCAGCGGGATCATGTCGTCGATCCGGGGATCGTCATTGCCGTGTTTTGGCGCGGCGAGCAGCTTGGCGCGCAGCTTCTCCCAGCCCTTGAAATTGGCGCGGCATGCCGCGGCAACATCACTCAGTGTTGCTTCCTTGTTCTCGTAGACCACCTGCCGGACGGCGGCCAGGCCGTCTACCGCGTTGGCGAAGAAAATGCCGCCGCAGGAGAGGATGTTGTACTTGGCGCCCAGCGCCAGGTCCTGGGCTTTCTCGATGCAGCCCTCAAAGAAGCAAGACGTGAACGGCGTTTGGCCCCACTCGATCTGTGCCTTCAGCACCTTCATCTCCGCCGCGTAGCTCTTGCCGATCGAGTCCTTCAGGTACGCGCCGAAGGCCGACGCGAACTCGTCGAAGGTCTTCAATTCAGGGGTCGCAGGGGCGAGGGGCTTGAGCCTGTAATCGCCTGCATATCCCTTTCCGGAGGTCAGCGCCAGCTCGAGCGATTTCAGGTAGTTCGCCGAGGCGCCGGGGTTGAAGTAGAACTGCCCGGGAATCGCCAGCTCGTTGCAGCCGACGGCGATGTAGTTGTAGGCGTCTTCCCGGGCGACGCCGAGCTCCATCAGCGCCTCGGGGATGACCTTGTCGTTCCACATCAGCGGGAAGCAGGTGCCGCGGGCCAACCGGGAGAGGCAGAAGTCGAAGAACTCCTGGTCGATGTTCGGATGCCAGCGGATCCAGACGAGCGGTTCCGGCATCGACAGGTTCGTGGCTGCCTCGATGAACATCCACGACAGCCGGTTCGTCAGGTCGCGTCCGTCGGGAGTCGAGCCGCCGGTGCACAGCCCCTGGGTCAGGTTGTGCTCCGGTCCCCAGAAGGTGTTGTCCTTCATCTTGAGGAGGAAGTTCTCGCACAATTCGAGCGCTTCGGCGTCGTCCAACCGCCCGGCTTTCCTGTCGGCTTCGTAGAAGGGATAGAGCAGGCGGTCGATGTGGTCTGGCGCGCAGGAGTAGCCGTGGCCTTCGATGTGAATGGCCTGGTGGCAGAGCCAGATGAGCTGCATCGCCTCGCGGAACGTCTGAGGCGGCCCGGTCGCGATCTTCGCCGCGATCCGCGACATCTCCCGGAGATCGGCGGAACGGGCCCGGTCTGCCGATCTCGTCGCCTCGGCGGCGAGGAACTTCGCGTAGCGCTGCGCCCAATCCGTCACGCCCGTGACGGCTAGTTCGGCGGCGGTCAGGAAAGCCAGCTTCTTGGGGTCGGCCTCGTTTGTGCGGCGCTGCTTGAGCCGCTGGAGAATGCCACCCAGCCCGATCCCCAGCAACTCTCCGTAGCTGGGGCTCAGGTGACCTTGGTTGGAGAGGAACTTGTACTCCGTGGGCTGGCTCGGGTCGTCCGGCACACTGCTGCTTCGCGCCCTGGGATTCTCCGCCCTGTAAAGGCCCCAGAGGTTCCGGTCCCTCCAGTAATCCCAGATCTCCTGCGGAATCTTGCCCCGCAAATATCCCTTCCGTTCCGGATTCTCACCGGTGTAAATATTGTTCTCCCCGATGCCGAGTTCTACGATCACGGGCATAGCGCCGGGTGTTTCCGTAATCGAGCCGGCGATGCGATCGTTCGGGCGGACGTACAGCGGCGTCGTCCGGAAGTACTCGCGCAGCGCCTGGGCTTTTCGAACGACCCAGGGCTTACCTTCGTTTTCTTGGAACACGCGGGTGAAAGTCCGGGCGCGGTCGAGCGCGATGCCAACTGGCGACTCGACGATGTCCCGCCGTAATGCCCCCATCCGGCCGGTCGAAGGCGTGGCCGGCATGCCGAGCAAGGGCCCCCCCGCGACTGCGCCGGCGGAAGCGAGAAACGCACGCCGGGAAAGCCAATCGCCCTTGGTCATTCACACCCTCCTATTGAGGTCTTATCATCTCTTTGTCCGGAAAGAAAGCGCTCTTCAGCGCGTCCTCTCCAGAACCGGACCTGTCAGTACAGAATTTTCAGCCCGAACTGGATCTCCCGCGGGGAGTTCGCCTGGTTGTTAATGGTGCCGAACAGTACGTTGCCAAAGCCTCCGTTGGGGCGGCCAAACTGCGGCGTGTTGAACGCGTTAAACAGCTCCGTGCGGAACTCGATGCTGGCCAATTCCTTGATGCGGAATCTCCGGTGCACGGAGAGGTCGAAGTTGGTGATGCCGGGTTCGCGCACGTCTGGCAGCAGCCTGCCCACGTTGCCGAAGGTGAACGGCTCGGGCTGCGAGAAGACTGCCGTGTTGAACCAGCGGTTGAGAGAGCGGTCGCTCGATGGGAGAAAGGCGCGTTGCCCATTGTTGTTCGGACGCGAACCGCCGCCGAAGGAATTGGTGTTATTCGGAGCGGTCAGATCGAGCGGCCGGCCTTTTTGCAGAGTCGTGATGCCCGTGACGGTCCACCCTCCCACCAATCCGGAGACCAGCCCGCGGCTTCCGCTTAAGAACGGTTTGCCCCTGCCGAAGGGCAGTTCGTAAATGTAGTTCATGACGAAACGCTGGGAGACGTCCTGCGGAGCCACCGACCGCTCGAGGCGGAGGTTATTGGGATTCTGCGCCCCAACCGAAACCTCGCCCGGAATCCAGGAACCGGATTTCAGCCCGTCGGTGTCGGAAATCAGTTTGGCGTTGGTGTAAGCGGCCAGCAGGCTCAGCCCCTTCGAGAAACGCCTCTCGAGGCGCATCTGGAACGAGTGATACGAGGACGAGCCGGCCGAGTTTTGCGGGAAGGTCACACCCGTAAAGTGGGGAAACGGGCGCAGCAGTTGGCCGCGCGTCACCGTCGGCCTGCTCAGCGTGCCGGCGGAAACCACCGGCGCGAAGGGATTCGGAACCTGGTCCAACAGCGCCCGCTGAAGGGAAAGGTACCGGTCCGGGAGCGAGTTCAACTGGAATGTGGCGGGGAGCTTAACGCCTCGGCTGCCCACGTACCCGGCTTCCACCTGCACCTGTCCGGGCAACTCCCGCTGCACGTTGAAGCTCCATTCCTGCATGTAGCCGACACGCACCCACCGCGGGTCGCCGCGAACGCCCTGCCCCAGCAGCGTCCGCATGCCGAGCGAGCTGCCAGTGGGCTGGTCCAACCCCCCGGCGAACATCTTCGAGAGGAGCGTGAACGGCGTCAGACCGCCGTCGGCGGAGCTGATCGGCGTCGAGCTGACTGAGAACCCCTCCTGCCCGCCGCCGTACCCGTTGTTCGACGTCCCGCCGGGCAGATACATCAGCCCGTAGCCGCCGCGGATGGCCGTCTTGCTGAACGGCTGATAGGCGAATCCGAAGCGCGGACCAAAGTTGTTCCGATCCGGATCGTTCCACCCCCGCGGGTTCCCGTCCGTACCGACGAACTTCAGCCCGCCGCGCAACTCCGGCAGACCCAACTCGCGGCCCACCGGGTTGATGGCGTCGAAGTCGAAAAAGCTTAGCCGGTTGAAGCGCTCCGTCCGCGGAGACTCGTAATCGTAGCGCAGGCCGAGGTTCAGCGTCAGCCGCGAGTTGACCTTGATATCGTCCTGGAAGTAGCCCGCCGAATACACGGTCTGATAGCTGATCGAGGCGCGGACGGCGGCGGTGGCCGACCCGGTGGTTCCGGTCAGCATGGAAGCATAAGCGTCGCCCGCCGTCAGCGAACTGCGCAGCGGGTCCGGCCCCTGCGTGAACCCGGTCGAGAAGTTATAGCTGCCGACCGGGCTCGAGGCGTTGAACGTGTTGTGGCGAAGCGTGCGGAAGTCCCCGCCGATCCTCATGGTGTGCCACCCGCGGATCAACGTGACCTGCGGCACCAGCGAGTACGTGTCCGCGCCGAGAAAGAACTTGTCGTTGGCCCGCGCCCCCACCCCGGAGTAGTTGCCAACATTAAATGTCGGGAAATACAACTGCTGCGCGGTACGCGCGAGCGCCGCGGGAAAACCAAGCTCCGTGGGGTCGAAGCCCGCCGACCGCGGACGGCGGTCGAAGCCGTTCCTGGCAAAGCCGGCTCGCACGTCCAACAACGTCGCCGGACCGAAATTGTGCGTGTCGCTGACGGTGGCGTGCCAGTCCGGCTGTATCGAGTAGCTATACGTGTTGGGCTCCCCGGCGATATTGCCGTAGAAGCGCAAAGGCCGCGTCCCGCGGCGCCAAGCCGTTGAGGAACACCGGAGTGTTCCTGCCGCGCGGGCGCGGTCCGTTTTGCGCGTGTTCCTTAAAAGTTCGGCGCATTGTCTTCCTGCTTGTCGTAGCTCAGGCGCACGAACATCCGGTTGGCGGCGCTGAAGTTGTGGTCGCCGCGCCACTGCCACATGTCGAGGTTGTTGCCCTGGCTGGCGTTGGCGATGAGATTCTGCGCCACCGTTGGCATCTGCTGGTTCGGCAGCGGGATGTACTTCGAGGCGTTCACCGCCACCGGGTCGTGCAAGGAAGCCGGGATCCTGTTGGTCGGAAATAGATCGCGAACGTAGCCCGAGCCCTGCTGCCGCGTGCTGAACGGATTGTAGATCAGGATCGGCTGTCCGGCGGCCGTCCGCAATTCGTTGAAGTCCCCCCGGCGCATCGCTTCCGTCGGCACCGTCCCGTTGAAGAAGCGCGCCCGCCGCACCTTCACACCCTCGTAGGAGAGGAAAAAGAAGGTGCGGTTGCGCCCGTCGTACAGCTTCGGCAGATACACCGGGCCACCCGACGTGAAGCCGTACTGGTTGTAAACGAACGGCTGGCGCGGGATGCCGGCCCGGTTGTTGAAAAAGTTGCCGGAGTCGAGCACCTTGTTGCGGAGGAACTCGTATACCGTGCCCCGAAGCTGGTTGGTGCCGGACTTAGTAACGATGTTGATGATGCCGCCGCCGCTGCGCCCGTACTCGGCCGAGTAGTTGCTCGTCTGCACCTTGAACTCTTCGATGGCATCCACTGAGGGCGTCATCGCAAGCTGGCCATGGCCGGCCACTGTGTTCGACGTCCCATCCAGGAGGATGTCGTTCTGGAAACTCGCCCCCCCGTTGGCTGTGAAATTCGACTGGTTGACCTGTTCCTGAAACACCCGCGCGGTGAAGAATCCACCGCCCGGTTGGACGCCCGGAGCCAGCGCCGCCAGCGAGAACGGATTGCGCCCGTTCAACGGCAGGTTCACGATCTTGGCGTTGTCGATCACCGCCCCGCGCGAGGCCTGCTCGGTCTGAAGCAACGGCGCCTCGGCAGTCACACTCAGCGTTTCGGCCAGCGAGCCCACCTCGAGGGAATAATCCGCGGTTACCCGGTCGTTGACGTGCAGACGCAGACCCTTCCGCTGCACGGTACGGAAACCCTCTTTCTGCACGGTCATCCTGTAGAGCCCCGGCGGCAGTAGCGGCACGGCGTAGTAACCGAGTTCGTTGGAGCTGGCCGTACGCTTCAAGCCGGTGTCCTCGTTGGTGGCGGCGATCTGAGCGTTGGGTACCACCGCGCCGCTAGCGTCGCGGATCGTTCCAGTCAATTGGGCCGTGGGCGCCTGAGCGAAGCCGAACGGTGCAAGGAGCAGCAAGCTGGCGAGTTTGACCATGGGAACCCCCTTTGATGGCTCATGTGGCTAGGCCACCTCATCATTTATCATGATTGCGCAGCCCTGTCAAGCGGTTTGATATCACGTCTAATCACCGTATATAATAGATTTGACAGCACCGGCTGTTCCCTCTAGAGTAAGAGTTGTGGATAAGCCACGATGGAACCTGTGATGGAACCTGTGAATGATCGGTAAGGTCGCAATCTCCCGTTTTCACTCCACGAACGTCCGCTTGGTCCGCGAACCCGTCTATCAGCAACTCAATCAGGCCCTGCGGGCCCATCTCTCCTCGAGCGAGTTCCCCATCGGCGCTCGTTTTCTCACCGAACGGCAGATCTCGGAGCGGTTCGGTGTCAGCCGCGCCACCGCCAACAAGGCCCTCTCGAACCTCGTCTCCGAAGGGCTGCTCGAATTCCACAAAGGCGTGGGCACCTTCGTCCGCGGGCGCAAGATGGACTACAACTTACGCGCCTTGGTCAGCTTCACCGACGAGGCCTTGGCAGCCGGCAAACGCCCCGCCACGCGGGTGCTGGCTTTCGAGCGCATGTCTTGCGGCCAAGCCCCGGAAAGCGTGCCGAAGGCGCTCCACGCCGGCCTGGACGACATGCTCTTCCACATGGAACGCCTTCGTCTGGCTGACGAACTACCGGTAATTCTCGAAAAACGCTACGTCCTTGCAGCGCACTGCCCGGAGCTCAACGAAACCGAGGCCAGCGGCTCGCTCTACTCAGTCTGGAGCCGTAAGTACGGCTTACACCTGGCGGGCGTCGACCAGACCATTCGCGCCGTCAGCGTGCACGGCGCCGATGCCCGCTTGCTCGAAGTCCGCGAGGGAGCGGCCGGCATGCTGGTGACTTCGGTCGGCTATCTCGCCGTGGACGTCCCGCTGTGGTTCGAGCGCACCTTGTACCGTGGCGATGCCTACGAGTTTCGCAACCGCCTCGGCAGCGTTCAGACGGCGACGCACGCCGCCGGCCGCTTCCTCGACACCCCGAGGAGCACAAATGAGTGAACTCTTCGCCGGCGTCGACCTGGGCGGCACCAATCTCGCCGCCGCGGTGGCCGGCGCATCGGGGAAGCTTCGCGCTACCTCATCGACACCCACTCTCTCCCACGAGGGTCCTGACGCGGTACTGGACCGTATCGCGGGACTGGTAGCCGGCCTCGCCGGCGCTGCGCCGCTCGCTGCTGTCGGTATAGGAGTCCCCGGATTGGTGGACCTCGCCCGCGGCGTCACGTTGTTCCTGCCCAATCTTCCGACCCAATGGCGCAACGTTCCCGTCGCCAGTATTCTCTCCAGGAGTCTGCGCTGCCCCGTGTACCTGTTGAACGACTGCCGCGCGGCCGCCCTCGGCGAGCTACGCTACGGCCGCGGCGGTCAGGTTCAGACCATGGCGCTGTTCGTGCTGGGAACGGGCATCGGCGGAGGACTGGTCATCGACGGAAAGCTGCGCCTGGGTCCGCTCGGCGCTGCCGCCGAACTCGGTCATCAGACCATCCTGCCCGACGGTCCGCTCTGCGGCTGCGGTAACCGCGGTTGTTTGGAAACGCTGGCCAGCGGACCGGCCATCACGGCCGAAGGCGTTCGCCTCCTGCGCTCCGGCCTCGCGCCGATCCTTCACGAGATCGTCGGGGGCGACGCCGCCCAAGTGTCGCCCAAAACGATGGCCGCCGCGGCCATCGCAGGCGAGGAATCCGTCCAAATCGCCATCCAGCGCGCCGCTGAATACCTGGCCATCGGCGTCGCCAACGTCGCCACCACGCTGCACCCCGAACTGGTCGTCATCGCAGGAGGCGTCGCCGCCCTCGGCGACCTGCTCTTCAACCCACTGCGCGCCGCCGTCTCCCGGCGTGTTCGCATGTTTCCGGTCGATACGGTCGCCATCGAGCCCTCCGCACTCGGCGACGAAGCGGGCATCTACGGAGCCGTCGCACTCGCCATCAGCCATGGAAAGGTTTGATCGTTCTTGAGGTGAATCTTGTGAACTGTTCCTATCTTGATATCGCCAAAATGATTGACCACTCGCTGCTCAACCCCAGCCTCACCGCCGAGGATCTCGAGCAGGGTTGCCGCCTCGCCCTGGATTACAACGTAGCCAGCGTCTGTATTCTGCCTTTCTACCTGCGGCGCTGTGCGGATTTGCTGCGTGGCAGCGAGGTCAATGCCAGCACTACCATCGGTTTCCCTCACGGCGGGCAGACGACCGCCGTAAAGGTCGCCGAAGTGAGGCAGGCGCTCGCCGACGGCGGGCAGGAACTGGATATCGTGGTGAACATAAGCGCCGTAGTGAGCGGCAACTGGAGCTATGTCCGCGAGGATCTGCGGGCGGTGATCGATGCCACCCACGACGGCGGGGCCAAAGTGAAGGTCATCTTCGAGAATTGCTACCTCAAGGATGAGCACAAGATCCGCTTGTGCGGGATTTGCGGAGAATTGCGCGCCGATTGGGTGAAAACCTCGACTGGCTACGCCCCCGGCGGAGCGACCATGGAGGACCTCGCCCTCATGCGCAAGCACTCCCCGCCCCACGTGCAGTTGAAGGCGGCGAGCGGCATCCGGGACCTCGACACCCTGCTGCGCGTGCGTGAGATTGGCGTCACCCGTTGCGGTGCAACCCGCACCGCCTCGATGCTCGACGAATGTCGCCGGCGATTGAACCTCGAGCCCATCGTGCGGACCCTGCCCGCCGGAGCGCCCGCGTGAAGTGACCCTGCATAGAGAAAAAGAGCAGCCGAATCAGGTGTTGACGGGGAAAGCCCTTACCTGTACTATTACTTAAGTACTCTTGTACTTAAGTACTCTTGCCCAGGAGGAAGAGCATGAGCAAGCCTTGCATGGCTGCTGTTGGACTGATTCTTGCCTTGTTTGCATCTCCAGGGCTGGCGACGGTGCTTACCTTTGATATCCTCCCGCTGCCAGCCAATAACGATCCCATCGATCAAAACTATGGCGACCGTGTCACTGCCGCGGTAATGGGAGGCTTCTCCTACGGGATCGCCGGGGGCTTCACTCCCAACGTGGTGGCCAGCTATGGGCCCACCGGCCCCGGCCCGACTGACTACGTCTACTTTTGGGATCAAGACTTTGGCGACCTGACGAATGTGATCGCCCAGTTCTCAGGGTCGGCGAATTATGGAATCATCCTGCTCACATTGACGGCTGACCCCGGGTTCGTGGTGATGCTCGACGCCTTCGATTTGGCAGGATGGAACCGGAGCGACAGAACCATCAACTCCGTTCAAGTCCAGGATGGACTCGGCAATACTCTCTTTTCCCAGAATAATGTTCTGGTGCTCGGCGCAGGCCCGGCACACACGTCCTTTGCAGGGTTGAACCTGTCCGCCGCCACGCTCGTCATCCGGATCGACGCCTCGAATCTCCCCGGTGGAAACGGCCTGAACGTTGGTATCGACAACATCCGGTTCAGCCAGAATATCCCCGAGCCTGCTACGACGATTCTGCTCGGCTCCGCCTTGTCGCTGTTATACGTGATCAAGCGTGCAAAGACGGCCCGGTAGTTCCGGCGGCTAAGGATTCAGGAGCACCGCGCTCCCGATGAACGGCGGCGCGATTGCTCCTCCGGGTTGTGACATGTTGGTGTACATCACTTGCAGGTTTGGATCGCCCGCCGGCATGTAAACGAACGTGTCATCGAAAACGCTGCTCTGGGCCGCGGTCAAGGACGTGCCATCCGGCCAGAGGAAGTTGACACTGCGCGAGCGCTCGCGCGGCTCCCAGTCTTCGAAATCCACCTGCTCCGGGTCGCTGGCCAGGGCGGCGTCGGAATAAATCACGCGGACCGGCTTGACTGCCCCCTGCGCCGGGCGCGGATCCTGGTGATGGTTGAAGTACATCTTGTAGCGATTGCCGCCCAGATGCATCGGCGCCATCGCTTGCGCTCCCTGAATCAGCTTGGGACACCCGCTGCCGTCATACTGGACGCGCCACCGCTCCCCGTCCCAGACTGCGTAAGCGAAGTTAAACGGCCAATCGCTGCAACGGCGGTCCTGCCACTCGGTGGTGAACCACATCCACGCGCCGGGAGCGCCGTCCCACGTCGCTGCGTCGCGATTCGGCCAGCCGATTTTGAATTGCCGCGCGTTCGGAATCAGCGGATTGCCTGCCCCGCCATCCACGTCCACGCCGATGGCAATGGAAGGCTCGCATCCGCCGCCGGGAGCGTAGTCCTCGAAGCTCGAGCAGCGCGTTGGCGCTCCGCGATGAAAGTCGCGCCCCACATAGCCGTCCTGGCTGTCCAGATACAGCACCCGCGTCCGCCCGTCACTCGCCTGCGCCTCAAAGAAAAGCCGAACGTTGCCGCCGGCGAGCGGAACGGGCTGAAACAGTGCAAGCTGTGCGGCCAGGTTCGTACCCGGCGGGCAACGCTGGGGATCGCAGATGCGAAGTAGCCCGTACCCGGATACCGGCGCGAACTGTGTTACAGACTCGATCGATTCCACCCGCGGCGTCATCATCTCCGCGATCTTGGCGCCCTTCTCCTGCCCTTGCTGCGGCACGTAGTAAAGCTGGATCTTGCCCTCCAGCGGCCCGGCCCAATCGCCATACCGGAGAGCGGAGGCGTTCACATTGCCGTCCACGATCAGCTTTCGCGCACCGGCGAAGGAATTTCCTTCTCCGACGATGCGCCAGGATTCCTCTTCCGTCGAGCCGGCAGCCTCGATCGATTCCAGTGACTGCGCGCACTCCGCATCCAGACACGCACGCAGGCGAACCGTGTATGCGGTGGCTGATTTCAGCTCCTCGATGGTCGCTTCGGCGGCATCGCCAGCCGCCGCTATTTCCAGCGGCGTTCGTCCGTCGGTGGCGGAAATCGCGTAATGATCCGGCTTTCCAGCAGGCGCTTGCCAGCGCACTCTCAACCGGGTCGAGGAGAAGAAGCTCTTGCCCGAGAAGGAGACTGCGCCGGTTTTCTCGACCCGCAATTGCGCATTCCAGTCCTGGGCGCAGACGGTTCCCGCAGCCATCAGACATACCAGCGCCCGCATGTCTCTCATGACGCCAATCCTGTGGAATCGGTTTACGCGGTCAGTACTTCGGCACGGCCGGGTCGACCTTGTCGCTCCAGGCCAGGATTCCGCCCTTCAGGTTCTTCACCTTCTTGAAGCCCGCCTGGCGCAGAAAATCGCATGCTTTCGCCGACCGCATGCCGCTCTTGCAGTGCACGACGAACTCATCGGCGGAATCGAGCTCATGCACTCGCTTCGGCAACTCGCCAAGCGGAATCAACCGCGCCTGCGGAATGCGGCAGATCTGGTATTCATGCGGCTCGCGCACGTCGATCAGCACAAAACGATGCCCTTTGTCGAACAGCGCTTTCACTTCCACCGCGTCGATCTCTCCTTCCTTCAATCCCGGCGCCGGCGCTTCGGGGTGCCGCGGAACACCGCAGAACTGGTGGTAATCGATCAACTGGTGAATCGTGCGCTTCGGCCCGCAGATCGGGCAGTCGGGGCTCTTGCGAAGCTTCATCTCGCGGAAGCGCATGTTCAGCGCATCGTAGAGCAGGAGCCTGCCCGCAAGGGTTTCGCCTTTTCCCAGGATCAGCTTCACTGCTTCGGTCGCCTGAATCACACCGACGACGCCCGGCAGAATCCCGAGCACGCCGCCTTCGGCGCAGCTTGGCACCAGCCCGGGCGGCGGTGGCTCCGGGTACAGGCACCGGTAGCAGGGGCCCTCCCGGGTGGCGAACACGGAAGCCTGGCCTTCAAAGCGGAATATCGAGCCGTACACATTGGGGATGCCCAGTAACACGCAGGCGTCGTTCACCAGGTAGCGCGTCGGGAAATTGTCGGTGCCGTCGACCACGACATCGTAATCTTTCATGATGTCGAGCGCGTTCTCACTCGCCAGCGCAACCTCGTGCCGGATGATGCGGATATTCGGGTTGATATCCTGCATGCGGTCCGCCGCCGAATCCAGTTTCTTCCGCCCCACGTCTTTGGTTCCGTGAATGATCTGCCGCTGCAAGTTGGTCTGGTCGACGATGTCGAAATCCACCAGCCCCATCGTGCCCACACCGGCGGCCGCCAGATACATGCCGATGGGCGCCCCCAGCCCGCCCGTGCCGATGCACAAAACCTTGGCTGCCTTCAGCTTGAGCTGGCCATCCATGCCGACTTCCGGCATGATCAGGTGCCTGCTGTAGCGTAGAATCTCCTCGTTGGAGAGCGTCACCGGCACAGCCGGTGCTTCCATGGTTGCCATGAGCGGCCTCCCGCGATTGAAGGAACGATACTGATCGTGTCCGAGTCCTTCACCTCAGTTGCTTCCTTGTTCAGGAAGCGGATGTCTTCCTCGTTGAGGTACACGTTGACGAAGCTTCGCAGCTTGCCTTCGTCGTTATACAGGTGCTTGCGCAGATCGCCGTACTGCGCCGTCAGCGCCTCGAGCAATTCCCGAATCGTGGCCCCCGGCAGATCAACGCTGTCCTG
This sequence comes from Acidobacteriota bacterium, assembly GCA_016201205.1. GTDB lineage: Bacteria > Acidobacteriota > Terriglobia > Bryobacterales > Bryobacteraceae > CADEFT01. The sequence goes on along the minus strand of JACQDF010000139.1, from coordinate 32,609 downwards.
TCCGCCGGCAAACGGACGCAGTGGAGTTGGAATGAGAATCTTTGCCATATTGTTCCGTAAACCTAGTATTCTAGCGGTTCCTTCTCGGCCGCGGTCTGGTCGAAGTTCGGCAGGAAGCTGTTGGCGTGATCGAACTCGCCTTTCCTGATGGACAGCACCACGAAGGAATACCACGGGCAGGAGCTCTCCAGGTCGCGCTTGGAAAAGTAAGCGTCGCAGTCCGGATGTGAATGGAAAATGCCTACCACGCTTAATCCCTGCGCCCTGGCTTCTTTTTCCACCCGAATCTGTTCGGCCGGATCGAGCATGTAGGTGTCTCCCCGCGGCCCGTCATACGCGTTCCGCATGGGGCGCGCCAGGCTGACGACGCGCACGCCGTCTTGTTCGACGCCCAGCATCGCGCCACAGCATTCGCGCGGATAGGCGGCGCGGGCGTGCGCCACCATGGCCTCCCAGGCCTCTGTCCGGATGCGTATCATACGGTATCAACTATAAGGAATCGTCCCAAAACGGCTCACTCAAGTACTTCGAGGCCCCGTCGCAAAGCACCGTTACGATGACGCCGCGCTCGCCGCGTCGCGCCAGATCCTGGCCCACGCGGCGCGCCGCTACAATGTTGCCGCCGGCGGAGATGCCCACCAGCAGGCCCTCTTCCCGCGCCAGCCGGCGCACCATCCGATAGGCGTCTTCAGTCTCCAGCCAGAGGTTGTCGTCCGCGATCGCCTGATCATAAATGGCGGGTACGATCGCCGTCGGCATGTGCTTCAGACCTTCGAGGCCGTGGAAACCCGCGGAAGGCTGCGCCGAGATGCAACGGACGCCGGCTATCTCGCGCTTCAGCCTGCGAGATGTGCCGACAAAAGTGCCACTGGTGCCCAGAGCCGCCACGAAATGCGTAATCCGCCCCTCGCTTTGCCGGATGAGCTCTGGAGCGGTGGTCTCGTAATGCGATTTCCAGTTTGCGGGGTTGCTGTATTGGTCCGGGTAGAAGTAAATGTCCGGGTTCGATTCATAGATCTCGCGGCACCTGCGGATGGCGCCGTCGGAACCCTCCGCCGGGTTGGTGAATACGATCTCGGCGCCGTACGCCGTCAGCATACGCTTGCGCTCCTGGGATGCGTTCTTCGGCAGGCACAGCTTCACCTTGTACCCTTTGGCCGCGCAGATCATGGCGTAGGCGATACCCGTATTCCCGCTGGTTGAATCCAGCAGAATCCGGTCCTTGGTCAGCCGTCCTGTCCGTTCACCCTCCAGAATCATGTTGAGCGCCGGCCGGTCCTTCACCGACCCGCCGGGATTCATGAACTCCGCCTTGCCATAGATCTCGATGCCCGGCAGATCCGCGGCGATCCGCTCCAAGCGGATCAGCGGGGTGTTGCCGATCGCGGAGAGCAGATGGGTCGTGTGGGTGCGCCAGAAGTTCGGAACAGCGACGGGTACAGCCATAGCCCAGACCTGGTACGATAATACCTCAATCTCCGTCAACTTTAGGGAGATTCCCCGGTGATGCAGGAGAAACTCATTCCCCCCGCGGTGCGTTTCACTATTTGTAGGTATAAGATGAAGCATGGAGCCTTTATGCGATTGACGTGGCCCGGCTTGTTCCTGGCCATCGGACTCGGCGCTCAGCAGGCAACGCCGCCTGTCGAGGCCGCCAAAGCCGGTGACTATATCGTTCCATCAGGCACCCGCATCCCCCTGAATCTGATCAACAGCGTCAGCACGAAGAACTCTGCCGAAGGGGATCGTGTTTACCTGGAGACTGCCTTTCCCGTCGTGATTGAGGGCCGAGTGGTGATCCCGCCCGGCAGCTACGTAGCGGGAACGGTCACCTCTATCAAACGTCCCGGCCGTGTGAAAGGGAAGGGGGAACTCTATCTGCGTTTCGACTCGCTTACGCTGCCCAATGGTGTGACCAGGGATTTCAGGGCTCGAATCAGCGGTCTGGATGGCCGCTCCGGCGAGGAACTCGACCGCAAAGAAGGCAAAGTGGTGAGCGAAGGGCACAAAGCCGGCGACGCCAAGACGGTCGGAGAAACCGCCGTCACGGGCACCTGGATCGGAACGGTGGCCGGCGCGGCCGCGGGGCGTCCCGGGCTGGGCGCCGGCATGGGGGCTGCGGCGGGTGCGGCTGCCGGCATGATGGGTGTATTACTGTCCCGCGGGCCGGATGCCCTGCTGGGGAAAGGAAGCACCATTGAAATGGTGCTGGATCGTCCTCTCCAGTATCAGGAGGGCGAGCTGGACTTTACCAACGGCATGCGACGCGTATCCACTGATTCCGGCGGTGGGCCGCAGTCACTCCAGAAGCGGGAAAGGCTTCCAGGGCGCGGGCCGCGACTGCCGTAAGACCTTATCTTTCCTGCCCTCGCCCGTCTTCTCTAACCTATTCAGAAAATGGGGCTTCTCGATCCATGGCTGCGGCGGATGCTGTAGTACATCGGCCGGGGACCGCAATTTAGGACGTCAGGTCTATTTCTCACCCCTAAACGCGCCGATAAATTGATATCGAGGGTATGGATCCGGCAACACTGGAACTACAGATATTCGTCAGCCTGATCGTGATCCTGGCCACGGCCTTTGTTGCCTTGGTGTGCGACTACCTCAAAGGGAACAACGAGCGGCTGAGGGAACATAACATCGAATTGCGCGTCCGCGAGGAGGAGCACGACAGGCAACCCCCCATGGAGGCCATCGAATGGCTTCAGCATTTGATGGCTGTGGCGCGGACCCGTCCGGCCAGACGTGTCCCGCCGAAGCGGGCTCCCGTGGCCCAGCCCATCCATGCCAAGGAAGCAGCCGCGGCGGCGCCGCCGGATGCATCGACGCCGGCCGAGGCTAAGCCGGAGCAGACAGAGCAGACCGAGGCAGCTTCCAAACCCTCGGACTCGGTTCCAATGGCGCCTCCGGTCGTTCGGCTGCCGCGCGCGATGGAACTCGGGCGGGTCAGGCGCGCGGACACTTCCGGTGGGAACCAACTGCTGGAAACACTGCCCAAACCGGCCTGGCTTGTTAAGGAGCTGGAAGAGAAAGCAGTGGCCCGGGCGTTGCTGGAAAGCAAGAAGCCTGTTGCCCTGGTCCCCGTGGCCGCCGAGTCCATACCACAGCCCATGACGCCGCCTGAGCAGATTCCCGAGGCGCAGCCCGCCAGCGATGTGGTCATTGCCGGCCTGCTCGAGCAGGTGGTCGAGGCTACCGCATCCTCGGCACAACCGGAATCTCAGATCGAGCAAGCGAGCCAGGTTGCCGAAAGCCAGCCTCCGCTGGCCGAGGCCGTCGTCGAGACGGTGCAGCTCGCCGAGAGCAATGCTCAGGAGACGATGGCTCAGATTTCGACTGTGGCGATCGAAATGCCGTCGCGCCCCCTCGAGGAAGCCTCCGCGGACCCGGATCTGGCGAGCGCTTTCAGAACCGTTCATTCGGCATTGCCGCAACTTCAGCTCCCGCCCGGCTACCAGGACAGTCGGGTTCTCGCCGAGTTGCTGAACTCGACGGACGTGCTTTCGGGCGTCGTCGTCTCGGTGGGAATCAACGATTACGGGAAGCATCTCGAACGGCTCGACGCCCACGTCCGGCGCGAACTGACGGAGAAGGTTGACGGCCTGATCCGCTCGATGTTGGGCGAGAAAGATTTTGGCTGCCGATCCAACGAGGACGAGTTTCTGCTGGTTTTCCCCGGAGAGACCGGCCCGGACGCCCAGCGCCGTCTGAGCATGATCTCCGAGAGACTGTGGAGCTTCCAACTGCGCTCGCTGAGCAGTTTCTCGGTGATGTTCAGTTGGGGCGCCGTGGAAGTGCATGGCGAGACACTGGCGGACGCCACCGCGTCCGCCAGTGAGCGCATGTACCAGACCAAACGCAGCCGCAAAGGCGCGCCCGCGGATGCGCCGAACAAAGTGGCCGTGAATCAATAGAAGCGCAAAGGCCGCGCCCCGCGGCGCCAAGCCGCTGAGGAACACCGGAGTGTCCCTCCCGCGGGCGCGGTCCGTTTTGCGCGTGTTCCTTAGCAGTCACAGCACCTGCAAAATCAGGCACTTCAGATAGTGTGTCTCCGGCACGGTCAGCAGAATCGGATGATCCAGCGACTGCGTTCGGCGATCGAGGACGCGCACCTGCCGGCGGGCATCCAGGGCGGCCTTCGCAATCACCTCCAGCAGCATCGCTTCGCTCACATGGTGCGAGCAGCAGCAGCTCACCAGCACGCCCCCGGATTCCAGCAGCTTCAGCGCTCGCAGGTTGATCTCCTTGTACCCTCGCAGCGCTCCTTCGAGATTCGCGCGTGATTTGGCAAAGGCCGGCGGGTCCAGAATGATTGTTTGAAACTGCCGGCCCGCCGCATCGTGGCCTGCCAGCAGATCGAAGACATTGGCCTCGAGAACCGCCACGTTGCTGATCCTGTTCTCCCCGATGTTTGCCTGCGCTGCTTCGAGCGCCGTTTTTGACGAATCCACCGCCTCGACGGCTTCGCAGCCGGAAGCGATGTGCAAAGCAAACCCGCCGCTCGAAGTGAAGCAGTCAAGCGCCTTCCCGCGCGCCCACCGCGCGGCAGCGACATAATTCTCGCGCTGGTCCAGGAATGCGCCGGTCTTCTGGCCGCCGAGCAAGTCCACGATGAATCGCAAGCCGTTCATCTCGATTCGGACCTTGCCGGGCGCTCCCGCGAGCACTTTCGTTTCCAGCGCAAGCGACTCCTTGGCCCGCACGGAAACATCATGACGCGCCACGATCGATTCCGGCTGGAACAACTCGACGAGGCAATCCACGATGAGATCCAGCGCGCGGTCCATCCCCTGGTTGAGCGCTTGCACCACCAGATGGCTCCCGTAGCGGTCCACCACGAGCCCGGGCAACAGGTCCGCCTCTCCGTAGACGAGACGGAATGCCGTCGAGTTGGAGACCACCAGATCGCGGTGGTTGGCGGCAGCTTTCAGCCGCGACCGGAAGAAGCTTCTGTCCACAGCCTCGACGAAGGGGGAAAGCATCCGCAGAGTGATCTCGGAAGTGGAGCTGTAGTGGGCGGCGCCGATCGTACGCCCGGCCGCTTCGGTGACCCGCACCGCGTCGCCCGGCGCGGCGTTGCCCCGGTCCACGATGTCGCTCGAAAAAATCCACGGATGGCCGGAAGCAATGCGGGCGGCGCCTTTGCGATTGACCTTGACCTCGGGCAGCTCCGCCATCCCGGCGCCTCAGCGCGCCAGGGCTTCCAGGCGCTCGATCCGCTGCTCGGTCGAGGGATGCGTCGAGAACAGCCGCATCAGGGATTGCCCGGTCAGCGGCTGGATAATGTACATGTGCGCCGTCGCCGGCGAAGCGTCCATCGGAATCCGGTGGGCATAGGAATCCAGCTTGCGCAACGCGGCGATCATCGCGCCGGGGCCGCCCGCATGTTTAGCGCTGGCCGCATCGGCTCCGTATTCGCGGGTGCGGGAAATCGCCATCTGGATCAGCATGGCGGCGATCGGAGCAAGGATGAGCATCGCAAGACCGGCCAGCGGGCTGCCGCCTTCGTCGTCGTCGTGACGGCGGCCGCCTCCAAAATAGAATGCCATCCGCGCGACAAACGTGATCGCCGATGCCAGCGTCGCCGCAATCGAGCTGATGAGAATGTCGCGGTTCAGAACATGCCCCAGTTCGTGCCCGATGACCGCTTCCACCTCGCGGTCGCTCATCAGTTCAAGCAGTCCGGCTGTTACCGCCACCGACGAATGGCTTGGGTTTCTCCCGGTGGCGAAGGCGTTGGGCGCTGCTTCCGGAATCAGCCACAGTTTCGGCATCGGCAGACCCATCCGGTCGCACAGCCGCCTGGTCAGTGGGCCGATCCGCTCCCAGACCTCCGGATACTCGGTTTCCGAGACGCGCTCGGCGCCGCTCGACATCAGCGCCATCTTCTCGGAAAAGAAATAGCTGAAAAAATTCATCCCAAGGGCCAGCACCAGGCCCATGACGAGGCCGTTCTGGCCGCCCAGCGCCTGCCCCCCGGCGAGCAGGAGGCCGCTCAGCAGCCCCAGCAGAAGCACCGTCTTAATGCTGTTCATAGCCTTTCGCCTACTATCTTAGCGTGAGCTGCGCTTGCGCGCAGGCCGCCGCAACCCCGCCTCCCGGCGGCGCTCCGCCCGCAAAACCCTCGCTTCATCCATGCCGAAGTAGTGCGCTACTTCGTGCCATACTGTGTCTTCCACGATCTTGCGAAGATGATCTTCATCCCGCGCCATTCGCTCATGAGGCCCCTGGTAAATGGTGATCGTGTCCGGCATGGCGAACGGCTCGGAGACGCTACGCACGGTGAGCGGGCGTCCTTGATACAGGCCCAGCAGTCCTCGTTGAGGCGGCTCTTTCTCCACCAGGAAAGCGACGTTCTTCAGGCGGCGGCGGAACCGCCCGGGGATTCTGGTGATCGCCTGCTCAACCAGCGCATCAAACTCGCGGGTAGTCATTGGAGGTTGGGTTTCTTGCGCGCTCATTTCATTGTAGGGAGCCGGACATGCCGGTGATTGTTCTTGCGGTCAGCCGATTGAGCGCATCAGAATAGAGCAAAGGAGGTTGTCGTGCTTTGGCTGTGCCTGTTTCAATTCCTCTTGTCTTCAAGCTCCACTCTCCCCGCGCAAATCGTGTCCGGAACCATTGGCGGCCGCGCCCAGGACCGCACCGGAGCAGCACTGGTGGATACGAAAATCACGCTCACCAACCAGGAAACCGGAGCCGCACGCGAGACCGTCACCAACAGCGAGGGGGCCTATCTGTTTCCGGCTCTGACTCCCGGCAGATACCGCCTCAACGCCGCCCACCCCGGCTTCAAGAGTGTGGCGATTTCCGACATCGACCTGCAGATTGACCAGACGCTTCGCCTCGACCTCGGTTTCGAGGTGGGCGAGCTGACCGAACGCGTCACCGTCGAGGCTTCCGCCGTGCATCTCAAGACGGACAACCCCACCATCGGCCAGGTCATCGAAGGCCGCCCCATCACGGAGCTGCCGCTCAACGGACGCAGCTTCATGCAGCTTGCGGCGCTGTCGGCCGGGGTAACGCCGGCCACCGCTACCAGCTCGGAAGCGGCTCGCATCGGCCGTCCGGGCGCCACCACGCACGTCGGCGGCGGCCGAGCCAGCTTCAACAGCTTCCTCATTGACGGGATGGAGAGCCGCGGCGCGCGGTTCGGCGAAATCGCTTTGCTTCCCTCGCCGGATGCCGTGCGCGAGTTCAAGATCCAGCGCAATTTTTACTCCGCCGAATACGGGTCGAACGCCGGCGTCATCAGCCTGGCGATTCGCGGCGGCTCGAACAAGCTCCACGGCTCGCTCTTCCACTTTCTGCGAAACGACAACCTCGACGCGCCGCAGTACTTCGACCTCGGCGGCAACAAGCCCGAGTTCAAGCTGAACCAGTTCGGCGGGACCATCGGCGGCCCGATCCGCCGCGATCGCACCTTTTTCTTCCTTGCCTACGAAGGAAAGCGTCAGCGCCGCGCCAACCAGGGATTCGGGCAGGTGCCGTTGCCGGCTCAGATCACGGGCGATTTCTCGGGCGTTTCCACCGTGGTTCGTGATCCTTTGAATAACAACACGCCATTGGCCGGCAATGTGATTCCGGCCAACCGAATCTCGACGGTGGCCAGGAACTTCAGCCGGTACATCCCCGCACCCAATGTCAGCGTGCCGCAAGGCAACTTCGCGGGCACTCCTTCCACGCTCGACGACTTCAACCAGTACCACGTCCGCATCGATCACACGTTCTCGTCCAAGGATTCGATGTTCGGCCGTTATTCGAATTCGGTTTGGGACATCGAGAACCCCGGTCTGATGCCCTATCGCGGCACCGTCCTCCCGCTGAACGGCAAGAACCTCGTATTTCAGGAAACGCATGTTTTCGGCCCGGCCACTGTCAACACGCTCAAGCTCGGTTACAGCCGTGGCTTCCTCACCACCGGCCTCGAGCGCGCCGGCAAGCTGCTGGGCACGGAGCTCGGTCTGAAAAACCTCGCTGTCTCGCCGCAGGACTATTCTCTTCCGCAGATGACGATCCTGGGCTTTGGCTCACCCGGCGCGCCAGTCTCCTTCGGGCACTCCAGCAACAGCTTCCGAAACTGGACCAACACTTATGCCATCAGCGACACCATGAGTCATGTCCGCGGCAATCACACCCTCAGCCTCGGCATCGATCTCCGGCACAATCGCTCGCCGCAGGAAACGACCAATGGAACCAACGGGCGCTTCGTCTTCAACGGCAATTACACCGGCCTCCCTCTGGCCGACTATCTGATCGGCGCTTACCAGACTGCTTCCGCCGCTTACTCGCAGGTGATCGGAGACTACCGGTACAACCTCACCGCCGCCTTCCTCCAGGACGACTGGCGGCTGCGGCCCAACCTCTCGCTCAACCTTGGTCTGCGTTACGAGCACCAGTCGCCCTGGCGCGAGCGAGGCGGCTCGGAGGGGGTGTTCGATTTCTCCATCCCTGGCTTGCGTCTGATGAGGGATCCCGGCGAATACGGATTCAACATCCGCTCGCCGCTCATTCAAACAGGCGGCCTCGGAGACGGAGTCTTCTTCGAGCAGCGCAAGAATTTCGCGCCGCGCGTCGGTTTCGCTTACAGCGCCACCGGCAAGACCGTGCTGCGCGGCGGTTTCGGGCTCTTCTACGCGATGAATCAGGGAAACGACACGATCGCCATGAGCGCGAATCCAGGGGCGTTCGTCACCATCAGCCTGACGAACACGCCGGGCCGCGTCCCTCGCCTGCTGGACACCCTGTTCGATCCGCCGGCGCAGGCGAGCCTCGCCGCCGGCGGCCTGGTCAACTTCGTGGACCGCGAACGCAAGACGCCCTACCTGATGCAGTGGAATCTCAACATCCAGCGCGAGCTGCCGTCGGGCTTCCTGCTCGAGATCGGCTATGTCGGCAGCGTGGGCCGGCAGCTCGTCGGACGCACCGATTGGAACGCCGCACCCCTGCTTCAATCAGGTGATCCGCGCACCCTTCCGCAGAGACGCCCCTATCCGCAGTGGTCCAACATCTGGCAGTTCTTCGGCGGCGAGAACTCGAACTACAACGCACTTACAGCCAGCCTCGAGCGGCGCTTCGCCCGCGGCTTCACCCTGCTCGCCAATTACACGTTCGCGAGGTCTTTCGACACCTACTCTTCCTCGATCGACGATGGCAGCTCGCCGCATCACATTCCGAATAACCGCCGGCTGGACCACGGACTGTCGGCCTTCGACGTGCGCCACCGGCTGGCGATGAGCGGCATCTGGGAACTGCCCCTCGGCAAAGGGAAGCGGTACGCCAACGCGGGCGGCCTCGCCGGCCGGCTTGTCTCCGGCTGGCAGATCAACGGCATCCTGCAATCGCAGACGGGCATTCCATTCTCGATTCTGGTGGGCGGCGACCGCTCGAACACCGGCGTGCTGGCTTCGCAGCGGCCGAACCGCATCGGCGACGGGGTTCTGCCACGAGGATCACGCACGCCGCAAAGATGGTTCGACACCACGGCGTACCTCATCAACCCGGTCAACACTTACGGCAACGCCGGCCGCAGCACCGTCTGGCAGGACGGCGTCATCAGCTTCGACGGTTCGCTGTTCAAGAACAACCTCATCGGCGAGCGCTACAATCTGCAATTCCGTCTGGAGATCTTCAACATGCTGAACACGGAGAACTTCTTCCGGCCCGGCCAGTCCATCAACGGGGCGAACTTTGGTGTCGTCACGGCCGTGGGCGCGGCGCGGGAAATCCAACTGGCGCTGCGGTTTGTATTTTGAGGTAGAATCGGAACACCTCTGGGAGGAGGCATGCTGATGGATTGCCCCGACTGCAAATTCGACCGCCGCGAATTCCTCAAAGGCGCCGCGCTTACGCCGATTGCGCTTGCCGCCGCGCCCAAAATCTCCGTCCCTTCGGAAACCCTGGTGGCTACGCTCTACAAGAACCTCACCGACGATCAGAAGAAAACCGTGTGCATGCCCTTCGACCACGCTCTGCGTTCGAAGGTCGATAACAACTGGTTCATCAGCCCCGCCCGTGTCGGCAAGTTCTTCACCCCGGATCAGCAGGCGATGATCCGCGAGATTTTTCGCGGCCTCTACAATCCGGATTTCTACGACAAAGTGGAGCACCAGCTCCAGGAAGACGCCAAAGGCCTCGGCTATTACTCGGTCGCCTTGTTCGGCGAGCCGGGCTCGGGAAAATTCGAGTTCGTTCTCACGGGCCGGCACTGCACGGTGCGCTGCGACGGCGATTCGGTCGAGGGGGCGGCTTTCGGCGGCCCCATTTTCTACGGTCATCAGGCCGGACCCAGCGGCACGGAAAAGCCGGATCATCCGGGCAACGTCTACTGGCACCAGGCCAAGCGGGCCAACGAAGTGTTCAACGCTCTGAGCGGCAAGCAGCGGGAGATCGCTTTGCTGAATACGGACCCGCGCAAGGAGCAGGCCACCGAAACCGTCATGTTCAAAAAGAAGGGCGAGAAGCTCGCCGGTCTGCCCGTCGCCGAAATGTCGCGCGATCAGCGGGAGCTGGTCGAAAAAGTTCTGGCTGACCTGCTGATGCCTTATCGCAAGAAGGACACCGATGAAGCCATGCGCTACATCAAAGCCAAAGGCGGAGTGAAAGCCCTGTCCATGTCCTTCTTCAAGAACCAGGACCTTGGCGGCGACGGCGTGTGGGACGTCTGGCAGCTCGAGAGCCCGAACATGCTGTGGTATTTCCGCGGCAACCCGCATGTCCACGTGTGGGTGAACATCGTAGCGTAAGACCGCGCAAAACCGGGGGCAAGGTAGCCTGTCCCCGGTTTACGCTACTTCAGCGCGAACGTGAAAACAGACTGCCCGGCTGCGACCGTCACAAACTGCCGCCCGTTGCGTGAATAGCTCATCGGACCCGCAATCACGGTTCCGCCGAGCTGCTTATGCCAGACGGGCTTGCCCGTCTTTGCGTCCAGAGCAAAGAAATAGCCCTGTGGATCGCCGCCAAAGACGAACCCGCCCGCCGTCGCCATCAAGCCCCCCGAAGGCGGGCTCACCATCTCCCAGCGCCACCTGGTGTCGCCCGTCGCCGGATCCACTGCGACGATCGAGCCCTTCGGATAAAGCCCTTCTCCGTTAAACGTGCTGCCCTGATACCACTGTCCCTCGACATACTCCTGATTGGTCATGTAGTAGGTGTGGCAGCCGTCGGACGAAGTGAAGTAGTAAAGGCCTGTCTGAGGGCTGTAGGCCGTGGGCTGCCAGTTATGGCCGCCGCCTCCGCCTGGGCACGCGACGTTTCCATCCGGCGTCGGATCCTGGCCGGGGATAAGGATCGGCCGGCCGTTCTTGTCGATGTCCTTGGCCCAGCTTACCTTGGTGTACGCCTTGGCAGCGAGCAGCCTGCCGTTGGTGCGGTCCAGCGCGTAATAGAAGCCGTTGCGGTTCGCCATCGCCACCGCTTTCACCTTGCGCCCTTCGTGCACCACATCGAGCAGCACCGGATCTTCGGTAGCGTCCCAATCATGCACATCGTGCGGGGTGTATTGGAAGTGCCACTTGCGTTTGCCCGTGTCCCCATCCAGCGCCACCAGGCTGCACGTGAACAGATTGTCGCCGGGGCGAACGTCCCCGTTCATATCCGGGCCCGGATTGCCCGTGCCCCAGTAGATCAGGTTCAGCTCGGGGTCGTACGTGCCGGTGACCCAGGTCGAGCCGCCGCCGCGCTGGAACGCCTGCGTGTCGCGCGGCCAGCTCTCGCCGCCGAACTCGCCGGGCCCGGCCACCGTCCAGAATCGCCAGGCGCGTTTGCCGGTCCTGGCGTCATAGGCGTCGATGAAACCTCGCGTGCCGAATTCCGCGCCGGCGATGCCGACAACCACTTTGTCCTTCACCACCAGCGGGGCCACCGTGGCGCTATAACCCTTCCTGTAATCGTCGATCACGGTTTCCCACAGCACATTGCCAGTCTTGGAATCGAGCGCCACCAGCGTCGCCTCGACATTCACTTTGAACAGTGTGTCGCCGAGCATGGCAAAGCCGCGGTTCACCAACCCGCAGCACGCCTGCAAGTCGCGCGGCACTTCTTTGGCGTATTTCCAGATCTGCTTGCCCGTCGCCAGATCGAGCGCAAACGCGTTGTTCTCCGCCGCGGTGATGTACATGACGTTATCCTTCACCAGTGGCGTCGTTTCCAGCTTTCCCGGCACATTGGTTTGAAACACCCATTCGAGCGTGAGCTCGTTGACGTTGGACGAGTTGATCTGGCTCAATTCGCTGTATCGCCAACCCGAGAGGTTGCGGCCGTAGTGCAGCCAGTCCGTGTCCGGCGTCTGGCTCCAGGCGAGACAGGCCCATAAGTAGACTGAAAGATGTTTCATTGCGCCACCTCTCCACGCAGGCTCACCAGATAGGCCAGCAGGTCGTTTAATTCCGCCTCGGACAGATTCCGGTAGGGCGGCATCAGAGAAGTGAACTCGCGTTCGCAGGAATTCAGCTCCTCGCGCTGGAAGGAATGCAGCTTGCCATCCACCGTCATGAACTGCGTGGAGAAATTATCGAAGTTGCGCTGCACGCCGCTGATCGTCCTTCTCTCTTTGGTGACTACGGTGATCTTGAAGAAACCCGGCGTCAGATCGGCATTTGGATCCACGACGGACTGACGCAGGTAGGCGAGGCTTCGTTTGCGTCCCACTCGAGTCAGATCGGGACCCATGGGGCCGCCGCGCCCGCCCACCTTGTGACATTGCCCGCAGGCGCCCTTGCCCCAGAACAGCGTTTCGCCGGCAGCGGCGCTCCCTTGCGAAGGCTTCTCCTGCCGCAGGGTCAGCGAACGGATGTACGCCACCAGACGCCAGGAGTTGTCGTCGCCGAACCGGGTATAGCCCGGCATCTCCGTTCCCGGCACTCCGTTCTGTATCACCCGGAACAGGTCCTCGTCCTTGTTGCCGTTGTTGTAGATGCCGAGCGTCAAATCGGGTCCGCGCCCTCCCTGCGCCCTGATTCCATGACAAGGCGTGCAGGCGATGCGGAACAGACCGCGGCCCACGTCGATCTCCTTCGCATTTCCGGCAAACGGATTCTGCGCCACCAGCGCAGCCGGAAGGAGAAACCCCAGAAGCCAGCAAAAAAGTCTCATCTAACGCTCTTCCTCTTCTATCGGCGGCTCAGCCTCCAGCCGCTCGAAGACCTTCTGCACCGCATCGAGCGGCAGCCCCATCTCCGGATCTTCCCGCAGCTCGAGCAGCAGCGGGTATTGCCCGTCGCGGGAGCGCAGCAGGTGCATCGTCCTGCGCCAGTTGATCGTGCCGCCGGCCTTCAGGCTGGGGAACCAGTGGCTGTCGTTGACACCGTCGTTGTCATGCACGTGGGTTGAGCGGATGCGGTCCCCCAGGATCTGAAATGCCTGGTCGATGCCTTCGTTCATATTGGCGTGGCCCGTATCGAAACAGAAGTACAGATCCATGTGCGTCATCTGGCGGAACTGCACCAGCCGCTCCGCGCTCGACAGCCGGTTTGGTATGTTCTCGAGCAGAATCGTCACGCCGCGCTGGCTGGCGAACACCCGCAGCTCATCGAGCGCGTTGAACGCCGCTTCCAGCTTGCGCTCGTCATACTCCTCGCCGCCCACCCCCAGGTGCTGGATCAGATACCTGTAGGGAATCTGTTCCGCGATCTCGATCGCGCGCTTGATCTCGTCCACCATGATCACGCGCTTGGCTTTGACCGTTTCAGTGATCGTGATCACGGCGTCCGGACCCGTACGGCCCCAGCAATCATCGGTGTACATCGGCGCGTGCAGCGAGTGAAGCAGCATTGCCGAATCCCGGAACCAATGCGCCATCTCGTTCACCTGGGCCTTGTTGCGATAGTCCAGGTGCTGCCGCGCGCAAAAAATCTCGACGGCTGCGATGCCGGTCCTCCAGATCTTATCCAGCCACACCGTGGTCAGACGATGGTTGACGATGAGGTGCGTCGAAACGGCGTGCAGCATGCTGTTTTGGCCTAAGAGCGCAAAGGCCGCGCCCTCGGCGCCAAGCGATTGAGGAACACCGGAGTGTTCCTGCCGCGGGCGCGGTCCGTTTTGCGCGTGTTCATCAGAAGCCTTCCGCCTTGCCGTGCCCGCGGCGGTCCGTTCCGCCGGCAAGCCAGCCCTTTTCCGCCATGATGGCTTCGACGAGCGCCACGCCGCTGATGGTGTCCACCGCATGTCCCCTGGCTTTCAGCAAGGCGATGGTGTCCGGCGAAAACCCGCGCTCGAGCGACAGCTTGTCCGGAAGCCACTGGTGATGGAAGCGAGCCGCGTCGATCGCCTCCTGCGCGTTCATTCCAAAGTCGGTCACGTTGAGGATCACCTGCAAGACGCCGGTGATGATACGGGAACCGCCCGGCGCGCCGAGCACCAGGAAGAGCTTGCCGTCCTTGAGCAGAATGGTGGGCGTCATCGAGGAAAGCGGACGCTTGTTGGGCTGGATCGCGTTCGCCTCTCCCTGCACAAGACTGAACAGGTTCGGCTCACCGGGCTTGGCCGCGAAGTCGTCCATTTCGTTATTGAGCAGGAAGCCGAGGCCGGGAACGGTGACCCCGTTGCCATAGCCGCCGTTGATGGTATAGGTGAGCGCGGCGGCATTGCCCTGCTGGTCGACGATCGAGAAGTGCGTCGTTTCCGTGCTTTCTTCCGGCGACGGCTTGCCGGGGCGAACTTCGTCCGAGGTCGAGGCGCGGTCCGGTTGGATGCCGGCTCTCTGGCGGGCAAGGTATTGCTTACTGAGCAGCCCGCTGAGCGGAACTTTGAAAAAATCGGGGTCAGCCAGGTGTTCGCTCCGGTCAGCGTAAGAACGCCGCATGACTTCGGCAACGTAGTGTATCGCGGCAGCGGATCCGGCGCCGTGTTTCTGGTATCCGGAGTCTTCGAGCATCCCCATCATCTGCAACAAGCCGACGCCGCCCGAGCTTGGCGGAGGCGCGCTGATGACGTCATAGCCGTGATAGCTTCCGGTAAGCGGCTTGCGCACCACAGTGCGGTAATCCTTCAAGTCTTCCAGCGTGATCAGACCGCCGCCGGCCTGCATCGCCTGCGCCAGCTTGCGGGCCGTTTCGCCTTCATAGAACTCCCTGGCGCCATGTTGGGCGATGCGTTCCAGTGTGCGGGCCAGCTCCGGCTGGGCGAGCGTTTCATCCTTCTCGTAGGGATGGCCGTTGCGGAGGAAGATGCGGTTGGATTCCGGGAATCGCGAGAGCAGCTTGGCGGAGTTTTTCAGAGACTCGGCCAAGGCGTAGGAGACCGGGAAACCGCGCGCCAGTTGGATCGCGGGCTCGACCAGTCCGGCCCAGGGTTTGCCGCCGAATCTCTTGTGCGCTGTCTCCAGGCCGTGCACCGTGCCCGGGACACCGGCCGCTCGCCAGCCGACCAGGCTGTCCCGGGTGAGTTTTCCGGCAGCGTCAAGATACATGTCCCGTGTGGCTTTGCCCGGCGCGCGTTCGCGGAAGTCGAAAAACGCCGTTTCGCCCTTCGCCGTCCGCACGAGCAGGAAGCCGCCGCCGCCCAGATTGCCGGCGGCCGGATGCGTGACCGCGAGAGCGAAGGCGACGGCGACGGCGGCATCGACGGCATTGCCGCCGGACTTCAGCACGGCGACGCCAATATCGGTGGCATGGGGCTCCTGGGCCACCACCATCGCGTTGCGTTCACGGACCGGGTGCCGCGCCGCCACCGGCAGAGCGCAGAGGCACAGCAGCGGGAAGTAAAAGCGTCTGCGGGACATTGGTTCGATTTTACCTTAGCGCTTCGCGGCCGCTTCCAGCGCCTCGAGTTCCTTGCCCGCCTCGGCCCACTTGCCCTGTGCGCCGAGCTCACGATAGCGCTGGAGGTGCCGCCGGATCTGTTCGATGCGCCGCTCGGCATCGCTCCCGGCGGGGGCAGCCGGAGGCGGCGCGCCGGCCACAGCGGGAGCCGGCGTCGGCGGCGGCACGCCTTTCATTCCCGCCAGCTCCGCCACTGCCTGCTCATAGGTGTCTGCGTAAACCAGCGAGTTCCCCACGGCGATGGCCACTTTTTTCAACTGTGGCATGCGCGCTTCACTCGCTTGAATGTAGATGGGCTCGATGTACAAAAACGCGTCGTCGACCGGCAGCACGAGCATCTGGCCGCGCAACACCTGCGAGCCTTGCTGGTTCCACAGCGTAAGGTCCTTGGAGATGCTCTGATCCTGGTTGATGCGAGCCTCGATCTGCATGGGTCCGAAGATCAGCTCCTGCTTGGAAAGCTTCAAAAACAGCAGCTCGCCCAGTTTGTCGCCGTCGCAGCGCGCCATCATGATGCCGATCAGGTTGTCCTTGGTGCGCGGCGTGAAGGGGATCATCAGCAGAAACTCGGGCACGGATTCGCCGGGCAGCGTCGCCACCAGGTACGTGGGCGACGCCGATTCCGGCCGCCCTTGCTGGGTGTTCAGACTGCGGGCGACGTCCCAGGCGTCTTCCTTGTTGTAAAAGGCCTCCGGGTCCCGCATGTGATAGGTGCGGTAGATTTCGGCTTGAACGCGGAACAGCCCTTCGGGATAGCGGACGTGCTCGCGCAGATCGGCGGGCATTTCCGAAGACGGATGCAGCAGCTTGGGAAACAGACGCGCGTAAGCCTGAATGATCGGATCGGCCGGATCGAAGATATACAGCCGCACATCTCCGTCGTAGGCATCGATGACCGCTTTCACCGAGTTTCGAACGTAGTTGGCCGCTCCGATTGCCGGCAATCGCACAGCCTTCGAGTAAGGATGCGCCTCGGAGGCGGTGTAACCGTCGATCATCCACACCAGATGGCCGGAGGAAGTGATCACCAGGTAGGGGTCGGCGTCCCACTTCAGGAAGCCCGCCAGCAGGGCGACGCGCTCGCGGACGTTGCGGCGGATCATCATGCGGCTCTCCGGCCCGAAGAAGCCGGTCAGAAGCACGTTCCAATCCATCTGCGAAACGGCCGCCGCCATGCGCGTCGGGATGGAAGCAATGGGAAAGCCGCCTCGGCCCTCATAGCGTGTATGGACATTCTCCGAGCCGGACGGGTAATTGAACTCAGGCTGCGCGGTGCGCACATAGATGGGCTCATGAGCGACTTCGCCGTAGTAGATTTCCGGACGCGTCAGCTTCAGGCTCTTCGTCTTCACTTCCGGAGGGGCATTCTGGATGAAAAGCACCGGAAGCCCGTCCGCCGTGATGCGGTTGGCTTCGGCAAGCACCAGGCCGTAGCCGTGCGTGTAGACGAAATGCGGATTCATCCAGCGGCCGCGCGCATCGGCGCTGAGCTGGCGCACGTCCAGCTCGCGGGGCGTCAGCATCACCTGGCGAAGCTGTCCGTCGATGCGGTAGCGGTCGACGTCGGTGTCGTGAAACACGTAATACGGCCGCAGCGCCTGGATCTGGGTGACGGTGTCATGGAAGGCGCGCCAGTCCCAGAGACGGACGTTATCCAGCAGCGGACGGTGGCGCGCCGGATCGATGCGGGCGTCCAGGCGCGCTGCATGGTCGACTTCCCGCGTGCGCCGGTCGAGCACGTACGCGGTGCGCGTCGCCTCGATGTGACGCTGGATGTACGGCTTCTGAATCGAGATCTCGTTTGGACGCACATACACCGTCTGCACGATCCACGGAACGGCGATCTCCAGCAGCAGGGGAACCGCGATGCAGCCGATCAGCAGCGGCCACCGGCGCAGCCATGCGAACACGCAGCCCGCCAGACACCCGGCGACGGCCAGCCAGCGCAGAGGGAGGCGAATGCGCTCATCGACGTAGTCGATCCCCACCATGAAGACGTGGTCGTTGGTCAGCATCTCGAAGCGGTCAAGGTAGCGTTCGACCGCCAGGGCGAGCAGGAAGATCAGCAGCACCGCGCCAACGAAGCGTGAATCGAGCCCCAGCTTGAAGTCGAAATCCTGAAATTCGAAGCCGGCTTCCGTGATCCGCGGTGGGCGAAGCCGCATCGTCCACAGCACTTGCGCGAGCAAGCGCACCAGGCCGCCCAGTATGGAAAAGACGAGGACCACGCGGAGCAGCATGTTGTAGAACGGCAGCTCGAACAGGTAAAAGGAGAGCGGATGGAGGAAAACCGGATCGTGCCAGGAGGTCGCTTCAGCGGGAAGCTGGCGCCCGCCGAAGTAAAGGACGGCGGCCCAGTTGTCGACGGTCACGGCGGCCACCATGTAAGCCGCCGCCAGCAGCACGAGCACGGAAAGCTTCGAGTACAGAGGATAGCGCCCGAGGCTGGCGCCGGCCGCTTTCATGCCGCGGGCATGCGCGATCCAGAAAAGGACGAAGCCGGCCAGCGCCGTCAGAATTTGCGGCACGAAGCCGTACAGGATCGTGCTGAACAGCGTGTCAATCTGGCCCAGCTCTTTCCACCATGCGTACTCGAGGACCCAGCCGGCCAGCGTGCGGGCGCCGCTGATCACCAGGAACAGCAGCACCAGAAGGATGGGCAGCCAAGGGGTTCGGTCCAATCGCAATTTGTTCATGATCCTATGACTCCTGATCGCGGCGCCACACAGAGCGCCCACCCACGATGGTAGCAGCCGGTCCGCCGCGGAATTCCCGGCCGTGGAAAGGCGTATTCCGGCTCTTGGAGAACGAGCGGTTGACATCGTAGGTCCAGGCCGTATCGAGGTCGAAGATCGTAATATCCGCGGGGGCGCCGGGCGAAAGAGCGCCCGCATTGAGCTTGAGGATGCGCGCGGGCGCCGTGGTGAACAGCCCGACCATCTCGAGAAGCGAAATCCGCTTGGCGTGGACGAACGTTTCCAGCGCCAGGGCGATGGCGGTTTCCAGGCCGAGGATGCCGAACGGGCAGGACTCAAACTCCTGCATCTTCTCGCTGCCCGGATGCGGCGCGTGGTCGGTGGCGATGGCGTCAATGGCGCCGCTGACGACGCCCTCGATGGCGGCGGCGGCGTCGCAGGGGCTGCGCAGAGGCGGCTTCATCTTATAGTTGCTGTCGTACGGGATCATGTCTTGCTCGGACAGAGTGAAGTGGTGTGGGGTGACTTCGGCAGTCACCGGCAGTCCCAGGGACTTGGCGTGACGCACCATTCCGATCGAGTGGCGCGACGAGATGTGGGCCACGTGGAAGCGCGCCCCGGTGACCTCGGCGAGCAGAATATCGCGCGCCACCATCACGTCTTCCGAGCAGGCGGGGATGCCCCGCAGACCGAGCTTCGCCGAGTGCAGGCCCTCGTGCATGTCGCCGCCGGCGCTCAGATGCAGATCCTCGCAGTGGTCGATGACGGGCAGATCGAACGAGCGGGCCATCTCCATCGCGCGGCGCATCACACGCGCGTTCATCACCGGGCGGCCGTCGTCGGAAACGGCGACGATGCCGGCCTGTTTCATCGAGCCGATGGCGGCCAGCTCTTCCCCGGCGCTCTTGCTGGTGATGGCGCCGATCGGGTAGACATGGACGACCGCATGCCGGCGGGCGCGCTCGACGATGTAGCTGGTAACGGTGGCGCTGTCGTTCACCGGGTGCGTGTTGGGCATCGCACAGATGGCGGTGAAACCGCCGGCGGCGGCGGCGCGGGAGCCGGTTTCGATGGTCTCGGAGTGTTCAAAGCCGGGCTCGCGCAGGTGCACGTGCATGTCGATGAAGCCGGGGGCGACAATCAGGCCGCCGGCGTCGAAGACTTCCGCGCCGGCCGAATCGAGGCCGGGGCCGACTCCGGCGACACGGCCGTCCTCGAGCAGCACATCAGCCGCGCCATCCCATCCGCTGGCCGGATCGACCACCCGCCCGTTCTTGAGGAGAAGCCTGGACATGGTTGCTGCTACTGCTTCATGATCCTTTCGAGCACCGCCATCCGCACGGCGATCCCGTTTTCCACCTGGTTGAGGATAACGGAACGCTGCGAGTCCGCCACCTCGGAAGAGATCTCGCGGCCGCGGTTGATCGGCCCGGGGTGCATGACCAGAACATCGGACTTGGCAAGGTCCAGGTGTTCGTGCCGCAGGCCATAGAAGGGGTAGTATTCACCGGCCGGAAACGGAGAATCATCCTGGCGTTCGAGCTGCACCCGCAGCATCATGATGACATCCGCATCGCGGATGGCCTCCCGCATGTCGTGGGTGAGCGTGACGCCGGCTGCAAGCTGGGCCATTTGCGGAGGCAGCAGCGGCGCGGGGCCGCACAGCACGATATCGACGCCGAATTTGGAGAGCAGGTAAATATTGGAGCGGGCGACCCGCGAGTGCACGATATCGCCGATGATCGCCACCCGCAGGCCCTCGAGCGTCGAGTGGTGATCGAGAATGGTGAGCGCGTCGAGCAGCGCCTGGGTGGGGTGCTCGTGCGTTCCGTCACCGGCGTTGATGATCGGCGCCGGCAGATGGCGGGCAAGAAAATGGGGCGCGCCGGAAGCCGCGTGCCGCATGACGATGGCGTCGGGCCGCATGGCGGCCAGCGTGTTGAGCGTGTCGACAAGCGATTCGCCCTTCTGCACGCTCGAGCCGGAAGCGGTGATCGAGACAGCGTCCGCGCCCAGGCGCTTGGCGGCGATCTCGAAGCTGGTGCGTGTGCGCGTCGAGGCCTCGAAGAACAGGTTGACGATCATCCGCCCGCGCAGCAGGTCCAGGCGCTTGTTGGTCTGGTTTTGCAGCGGCTGAAAATCCCTGGCCCGGGCGAGGATGGCCTCGACCTCCTCACGGGTCAGATCCTCGATACCGAGCAGTCCTTGAGGCATGTTAATCCACGCGTTCGACCAGCAGCACCTTCTCCATGCCGTCGACTTCCTTGAACTTGACTTCGATGATTTCCTTGCCGGTGGTCTGGACCATGCGGCCGACGTAGCGGGCTTCGATCGGGAGCTCGCGGTGGCCGCGATCGATCAGGACCAGCAACTGGACGCGCGCCGGGCGGCCCTGGTCAAAGAGAGCGTCGAGCGCGGCCCGGATCGTGCGGCCGGTATAGAGCACGTCGTCCATCAGAACGATGTCTTTGCCGGTGACGCTGAACTGGATGTCTGTCGCGCTGACGACCGGCTGAGTCGAGACGGTGGAAAGATCGTCACGGTACAGGTTAATGTCCAGGATGCCGACGGGAACCCTGCGGCTTTCGAGCGCTTCGATCTTGGCGGCCAGCCGTTGTGCCAAAGGAACGCCGCGGCGGCGGATGCCGATGAACGCGAGTTTGTCGAGGTTCTCAGTTTTCTCGAGGATCTCGTGAGCCAGACGCACCAGCGTGCGGTCGATTTCCGAGGCGCTCATCAGTTGGGATTTCTCGCGGGTGGCTGTCATGGGGATGAAGGCTCTTGAAGGGACAGCGTAACACAAGGGGAACCGCGCCTCCGGCCTGCCGGCCCTCAATCCCCCAGCGACACCGCCATGATCTTCCTGCGGTCCCGTACGTACAGCCTCCGCCCATCCAGCGTGGGCGCCGTCCAGGCGTTATTCGACAGCAGCGAATGCTTCCCCAGCACCTTCAGGCCTTCCGCCGACACCGTCACCAGCGCCAGCGTCCCGTCCTCATCCAACAGCACCAGCTTCCCGTCGGCATGCACAAAACTCGACTTCGCGAAGGTGCGGTCCTGCCAGGCGATCTTGCCCGTCTTTAACTCGACGCACGTCAGCGGCGCCGGACCGAAATCGCCGCTCGATCCGGTACATCGTGTGCAGCGTCCGCCCGTCGGTCACAATCGCCGAGTAACCGTCACCCAGATTCCGGCTCGAGAACTTTGGCGGCCCGCTGAGGCGGCTCCAGTTCGCCGCCTGCCCCTTTGAAAGCGTGGTGAAATTGCGGTTCGGCCCGCCCCACTGCGTCCAGTCGGCCCACGCCGGCCACACACTTGCCACCAGCAACAAGAAGACCATCCCCAGATTGAGACGCTTTCAGCCGCGGCTTTTGTTCCCGCTGACAAGGCCCGGTAGTTGTTCAAAGAGGCTTAAGGACTTTGGCTACTTCGGCGCCGCTTCGACCAAACAGCAGGTGATCCCCCGCGACCCGGACCTCCAACTTCGTGCCGCGCAGGTCATACTCCCCCGCATATTCGGCGAGCTGCGCGGTACTCATCTGAATAACCGCCTTTTCGACGGGCTTCATGTCCTTCCATCCGTAAGCCGCCGACACCGACCGTACGATCTCATTCGCAAGTCTGATGCCGTTGTCGGAATTCACCATCACCGCCACACCCTCACCCTCATACGAACAGGTCAGCAACGCCTGAAAGCCTTCGTCCGACCCGTTATGCCCGAACCGCTTCACGCCGTCTTGCGTACTTAGCGCGAAGCCGAGGCCGAAGCCGCCCTTCTGCACCGTCATCATCTGCTCCACGGTCGCCTGCCGCAGGATGTGGTTGGCCTTGCCCATCCTCGACTTTCCCATCTCAATAGCGAAGCGCGCAAGGTCGGATGCAGTGGTCCAAAGGCCGGCCGCCGCCATCTCGGGGTACGTGTGATACTTCCCCTTCACCGGTTTTCCATCGCTTTTGTAGCCGGACGCCGTGTTGGCGCGCAATCGCTGCGGTAGTGGTTGTTCGTAAGTGCTGTTGCGCATGCCGGCCTTGCTCAGAACCAGGTCCCGCAAGAGGGCGGGGAAGGCCCTTCCCGTCACATCCGTCATCAGGAGCTGCATGATGGTGGTGCCGCCGCCCGAGTAGCGGCTGAGGGTTCCAGGGATGGTGTCCACGCGCACGGCAGCCGTGTTGGCTGGCTTCACGCCTTCCAACAACTGCGGCACGTTGGGAATCGGATCTCCCTCGGCATAGCCAGGAAAGCCGTGGACCGTGAGGCCCGCGCTGTGGCTCATAGTACGCCTGAGGGTGACCTTCTCGGTCTTGGTGAATTCGTTTTCGGGTACCTTCCAGGACTTCAGGCGCTGGTTCACGTCCTCGTCCAACGCCAGCTTGCCCTGCTCAATCAACCGCATAGCCCCTGCCGCCGCAACTGGCTTGCTTATGGAGCCGGCTTGAAACAGCGTTTCGGGGTCGACTGGCTTGCGGGTTTCGTCGTCCAGGATGCCGTAGCCTTTGGCCCAGTCAATCCGGTAGTTGTGGATGACGGCGACGCTGACGCCGCGGATATGCAATGCTTTCATGCGGTCTGCGATGCTGGACTTGGTGAGTGGACGACCTTGGATGTGGACGGATGGCAGGAGGCCACCTTCCACCTCGCTCTGCAACCGAGCGGCGTTTTTCGCCGATGGTTGGGCGAGTGCCATGTTGGCCAACGAGAAGAACGCAGCAAGGTACGAAATTCGCATAGAGCGATAGTACTCTATCGGGACCGAAGGAAGAACCTGGCAGGTAGTAATCCCCCTGTGGGAATCCAGCCCAATTTCACGCCTTGGCTGCGCCGCCTTCACTCCGGCACGAGTACGCTCGGCATCAGGAGATTGCCAGAGCCTCTCGCCCTGTTCGGCTGTTAACCAGTTGCCCAGGCGCACTCCGAGTTTCTTGACGCCTTTCACTCGCCGGATACCGGCAGTAGCCGCGCTGAGCGTCGCGGGAAACTCAAGCTGTTCAGAACAGCGTTTCGCGAAACTCTCTAAGCGCCGTTTCTGGGGATTTGAGTGGCTGCCACACTTGTCCGCTTTGGCCGACTACTGCGATAATCGATATGAGAGACGGCTGATGCAAGTCACCCTGGAACTTCCGGAAGATCTGGTCCAGCGCCTCGCGGTGGATACGAATGGTCTGTCGCGGGTCGTACTTGAGGCACTGGCGCTGGAGGGTGTGCGTTCCGGCAAGTTCACCACGGCTCAGGCCCGCCGGCTTCTGGGAATTAAGTCGCGGTACGAGATGGATGGTTTCCTGAAGGCGCACGGTGTGCTGCTTTCTGCGACGCTGGAGGATGTCCGGCGCGACAGCGAAACGGCGCTCGCCTTCAGCAAATGAAGGTTGTCATTGCCGATGCATCGCCGCTCAACTACCTGATTCTTGTGGACGCTGTCGAGATCCTTTCGCGCTTGTATGGTCGGGTCACGATACCCGATGTCGTCCGTTGGAACGCTCGGAGTCTCGAAGGATCTGGTGAATGAGCTCCTTGCCGAACACGAGCAAAGGGCCAAGCCGGCGGACAACCCCTGACGATCCCTATCCTTGGAGCAAGGGATCGGAAGCGTGCTTTGCATTGTCGGCCACATCTCGGTGATCCGGAGCATCAATGGGCGCGGTGAGATGACCTCTAAAGTGAGCTGGGGAAGGCCCGAGGGTGGGTTGCTTGGCCTCCTGCGCGCAGCGTCCCTGATCGCGGTGCTGGCTGGGGCCGTGGGCTCGGTCGGTTTCTTGCTCCGTGAAGGTCGCCGCACCCCCCGACTCCTGCTGGTACTTTTCGTGCTCTGGGTGCTGTCCCCGTTCATGGCCCTCGTATGGGGCAACATGGTTTCGAAGCGTTGGTCGGTTGTTACCCGAGCGACGCTCTATACCGTGATGCTGGTTCTCGCGCTGGGCTCTCTGGCCATCTACGGAGCCGTTGGCTTGAGGCTCGCCAGGGCGAGACCGGCTGCCGTATTCCTGGTTGTTCCCTTAGCGTCATGGCTGCTTCTTGCAATAGTTGTTCCGATAGCCGCGTTAATATCTGGCAGGCTGTCACGTCGAAGCGACGGCGCCTGACCCGGCGTTGCAGCGGACGCGCAGGCGCACGCCGCTCCGGCTCCCTTGACAAGAAACCGCATGTACTTTATTATGTAAAGTACTTTCTATAGCGGCGTCCTATGTCTAAAATGCGGCTAGCCCGTCGGATCTTCAAAGGCTTCGCAGTATTGGCGATGTTGGCTATTCTCGGGGTCGGAGCGCTGTTGGTGTCGCTCTGGCTCGAGCGCAGGGCCGAGCTCACACTCCCGACACCCACGGGCTCATTCGCGGTTGGCCGCGCGATCTATGATTGGACCGACGATGCGAAGCTGGACGTGTTGGCGCCGGTTCCGGGAACCAAGCGCGAGCTCCTTGTCTGGATCTGGTACCCGTCGGCTGCCGGGCAATCAGTTGCGATGGACGACTACGTGCCCGCTCAGATGCGGGTGGCGGCCGGACCCGCTAGCGGCCCGTGGAGACTTCTGACGCGAGATGCGTCGAAGGTCCATAGCCACAGTACTCGTGATTCCGATGTGTCACCACAGCAGCGATCGTATCCTGTGGTGA
The DNA here is from genome assembly GCA_016201205.1 of Acidobacteriota bacterium. Classification (GTDB taxonomy): domain Bacteria; phylum Acidobacteriota; class Terriglobia; order Bryobacterales; family Bryobacteraceae; genus CADEFT01. Next base: position 7,546 of record JACQDF010000139.1, on the reverse strand, counting down.
TCATGAGAGCGGGGGCTTCTGCCGGGGTGGTGGGTTACTCGGCACTCGCCGAGGATCTGGCCAGTCACGGTTACGTCGTCGTGGGATTCGATGCCCCCTATCGCACTGGACTCGTCGTTTTCCCTGACGGCCGGGTGATGCGAAGGACGCCGGAGAATAACCCGGAACTCTGTGCGGGCCAGGAGCAAGCCCAGCAAGCCGGTTGTATGAACAAACTGCTGGCTGCGTGGACCGCCGACATCGCGTTCGTCCTTGATCGGTTGCAGCGGCTGAACAGCTCGGAGGCGTCCGGCAAGTTCACAGGTCGGCTCGACCTGACGCGGGTGGGAGTATTTGGTCACTCCTTTGGTGGGGCGACAGCCGCACAATTTTGCCACGACGATTCCAGGTGCAAGGCAGGGATCGATGTGGACGGTCAGCCATTCGGCAGCGTCATTCAGGCAGGCCTCCATCAGCCGTTCATGTTCCTCCTGAGCGACCACGGCGATTCGTCCGACGCGGTCAGCCGTCAGATCCTGGCCAACATCCAATCGATTTATGATCGTCTGCCTCCGGATGGACGGCTACGCATCGCGATCCGTGGTGCGAATCATTTTACCTTCAGTGACGACGGCGCCTTGTTGAAGAGCCGTGTCGTGCGGCGGACGCTCCGCATGTTAGGTATGCTCGGCATCGACGGACGTCGCCAGCTTGCCGTTACGGCGTACTGCGTGCACAGCTTTTTCGACGCGTACCTCAAGGGGGCAAGCGTTTCGCGGCTCAAGATTTCATCTCCGCTTTACCCCGAGATCCAAGTTCTCGAGTGAGGCGCCCCCAGCGCGCACTTAATCCAACTGTGTCACTTTGTGCTGGATCGCGAACTTCACCAGCCCCGGCACATCATGAATGTCCAGCTTCCGCATCAGGCTGGCCCGGTAGGTGTCCACTGTTTTCGGACTCAGCGCCAGGCGAGCCGCGATGTCCTTGGCCCTCACGCCTTCCACCAGCAGGATGAACACCTGGTGCTCCCTTGTGCTCAGGGACTTCAGCGGAAGGCTGCCGTCTCTTGTCGCCGGCATGGCCTGGTCCAGCTCGATCTGCGGGCAGACATACACCCCGCCCTGCGTGATCTGGGCGATGGCCTCCTCGAGGTGCCGCCCGGCGCATGCCTTCACCACGAAACCCTTCGCCCCGGCGCGCAGGATGTCGATCATCGTCCTTCTGTCCACGCGCGCGGAAACCACCACCACCTTGGTCGCCAGACGCCCTTCCCGCACCCTTCGCAGAATCTCGACTGTGCTCGGAGCCGAAAGATTCAAGGCCAGCACGGCAATGTCGGGCTCGAGACGCTCGATCATCATCCATGCCTGCTCACCCTGGCTGGCGTGCCCCAGAACCCGGCACCCGGCAAACCCATCACATAGCGCTGCCAGCCCTTCACTGACCAGCGGCAGCTCATCCGCGACGATTACCGACACACTCATAGGACACCAGGAGAAAAGTTAGTGCCCCTGATTCCGGATTCTTCTCAAGAAACTTACGGCACGTTGGCTGTCGCCGCCTGGGAGGCGCCCACCGAGTTGGCCAGTGTCACCGTTACCGCAGTCACCGAGCCGGTGGCCCCTTGCACGGTGAAGGGTATGGTGATCGAGCACAGGCTGCCAAACTGCGCCGATTGGGCGCCCTGGTACCACGCACCCGCCGAAGGCGTAAGGTTGATGGTGAACTCCGTGCCCTGTACAGTTCCCGTCGTCTGCAATCGCACATTGGCTGACGAGATCTCCCGCGCAGTCGCCCCGGCGATCAGGATCAGATCAAAGCCATTCGCGGTGCGGTTCACCCTCAGGCTCGAAATGAACGGCGCCTGCCGCGGGATCTGCGTCGCCTGCGAGGGCGCTGGTGTCGGTGTAATGTCGGTGGCGGACGCCGTCATACGCGACGTCAAGATGATTGTTCCCGCCACCGTGCCGGTCTGGATGCCCAGGTTCGTTGTGCTGAACACCGCCTCCGTCTGGCCCGCCGGAATGGTGAAGGACGTCCGCCGGCCGCCAGTCGAGAACTGGATTGCGGGATCATCCACACCCGCCCCCGGGGTGAAGCTCAACACCAATTCCCCGGCAATCGGCAGCGGGTAGGAGGGCGAAACGCTGACCCGGGGATTCAACTGCTGGCCGGGGGCGCTGGTGGCCGGGATGCCGAGAATGGTTACGGCCGGCGCCGGCAATAGCACCACACGCACGGTGACATCCTGGCTCGTTGTCGCCTGCGCGCCGTCGCTGACCCGAACGGCGAACCGCGCCGGCCCAGCCTGAGTCAGCCGGCCGCGAATCCGCCCCAAGGCCGCGTCAATTTCCAAACCCGCCGGAGCCCCTACCAGGGACCAGCGATAGGGCGGCGTGCCCCCCGTGGCCACTGCCGTAAATTCGTAATCCACTCCGGCGGTGGCGTCCGGCAACTGCGCCGCGCTGGTAATCCGCAGCAGAGGCGCGCTGATCACGATCGTCATCTCCGCGGTCGCCGTCCGCGAGGCGCTGTCGGAAACCTCCACTGTGAACGTGAAGCGTCCCGCGCGCACCGGCGTCCCGCTGATGACGCCATCCGTATTCACCTGTAGCCCCTCGGGCAGCAGTCCCTGCGACAGTCGCCAGCGGTAGGGCGCAGTTCCTCCGGTCGCGTCCAGCACCGCGTTGTAGAATGAGCCCACAATGCCGCCGGGCAGCGTGCTTGCCGTCTGGATGAAGATGCCGGGCGCAATGACGATGCTGAAAACCTTGGACGCTCGCTGGCCGAGGCTGTCCGTTGCTTCCAAGGTGAAATTCGAGATCCCCGCCCTGGTGGGAATGCCGCTGATTAACCCTGTCGCCGAATTCAGGCTCAGTCCGTCTGGCAGCGCTCCGGAAATGATCCTCCAGGCGACCGGCGCGGTGGCGCCCGTTGCATCGAGCGGCTGCGAGTAGCTGGTCCGCTCGACGCCATCCGCCAGCGACTGGGTTGTAATCCGCAGCCCGCCCAGCACCACCAGGATGTAGGTCCGTGCCCCGGTCAACCCCAGCGAGTCCGTCACTCGAATCGTGATGTCAAAGCTGCCCGCCTGAGTCGGAGTTCCGCGCAAAACACCGGACAGCGAATCCAATGTCAGACCGGGCGGCACGTTTCCGCTGAGTCCCCAGGTGTACGGCGACAAGCCCCCGGTGGCCGTGAAGATCTGTTCGTAGTTCGCCCCCACCGAAGCGTTCAGCAATGTGTCAGGTTGGATTCTCAGCTCCTGGTTCATGACCAGCAGAAAGGATTTCGAGGTCTGCTGGCCCAGGCTGTCCCTGACAATCACAGTGAACTGGAACGTGCCCACCTGGCTCGGAACCCCGCTCAGGGTGCCCGTGGACGGACTCAACGCCAGACCCGGAGGCAGCGACCCCGAAAACAGCGACCAGACATACGGCGGCGTCCCTCCTGTTGCTGCAAATGTCTGCGCGTAGAAAACGTTCACCGTCCCGTTCGGCAGCGTTGTGTTCAGGATCGTGATATTCGTCTTCACCACCAGAGTGAAGAAGGCCGAAATGGTTTGCGTAATCGCCGAGCTGTCCCGGAATGTCACCGTGAACGAGAAGACCCCGGCTTGCGTAGGGATCCCGACGAGCAGGCCGGAAGCAGTGAGGGACAGTCCAGGCGGTAGGGGCGCCGGCGAGCTGGCTATGTACGGCGCAATGCCGCCCCGAACGTCGAATTGCTGCGAATAGAGCGTACCGATGAATCCATCCGGCAGCGTCTGCGTCACCACCCGAAACGGCGTGGGGGTCACCGTGAAAAACATCACGTTCGACAGTCCCGGCACTGAACATCCAGGCGGATTGATGACCTGCACGGGGTATGAGCCGCCCAGCCCGTTGGTTGCCGTGGCTGGAATGTTCGCCGTCAGCGACGAAGCGCTCATGTACGTGGTTGGGGTGCTGAGGCCGTTGAAAGTAACAATGGAGCTGGTGCAAAAGAAAGAACCGGTGATCGAGAGTGCAATGGGCTGCTCCGCCACGCTGCTGCTGGGGCTGATGGAGTTGATGATGGGTAAAGGCGCTTGCGCTTGCGACAACGTCATGACCGCCGTAGACGCCAGCACGAGCAGATACACTTGCCATAATCGGCTTTTCATCGCGCTCCCTCCTGCGCTTCAGGGTCGGAGGCATCCGGCGGCACAAACACCGTCCGCAGTCCGGATTCCCGCACTTCCACCAGCCACAACGGCGCCCGGGACACCTCGTTGAGCCGAAACACTCCGCTGGGGTTCATTCGGCTGAGCCCCGTCGGAGAACATGGGCAACTCGCGCTGCGCGTCAGGCTGCTGTCCAGGCGCACTTCGACGATGGTCTGAGCGCTGCCATCCACCGCCAGTGCTCTCTGCCTGTCCAAGGAGACGACCGCGCTGGCAGGCCCTTCCCACACCAGACGCACCTCGATACTGCCCGCCACGTCGCGCACCAGGAAAACCCCCTCTTCGGCGGCCAGCAGTGCGTCGCGGCTGCCTTCGAGAAACGCTATCCCATTCAGGGACGCTTCTTTGGGCAGCCGCCAACGGTTGCCCTCCGCGTCCACTGCCGCCACTGCCCGGGCGTCGGGATACGCCACCAGCATCAGCCCGCCATCGTCGCTCACCGCCATCGCCCCGGGAGCGTTCTCCGTACTCAGATCCGTTTCCCGCACGACCGCATTGGCCGGCAGCCCTGACACCACAGCCAGCTTCTTCGTCTCCGCATACCAGAGGATGGCCGCGGTCCCACGCGGGCTTGGCACGATGCGATCGGCGCCGGCCGCTGCACCCTCGAGCCGGCGCGACGCCGGCTCTTTCACCGCGAAGCCCAGTTCAAGCCCCTTGCCCAGCACCGACGAGCCCGCAATTCCCAGCACGGGCCGGATGGATTCTTTTTGGGAATCCCACACCCAACCGAGCATTGGCCCGCGGATCTGCCCGGCGGCGGGTGATGGCAGCCCTGCCAGGACGGCCAGGACGGCCAGCGCCATGACCATGATCTGTCTGCTCATCTTCTTCTAAGGAACCCGCTCGCACAACGCGCCGGGCCTACCGGCAGCCAGTGAGTTCCTCACCGGTATGGAGGCCGGCCCGGCCTGTGCGAGCTTCTGTCCCAATCATCTCGTTAAGCGCGCGTCTTCGCAAGGGCTTCAGCCCCCCTGCCGCCGGTGCGCTAGCATAACAACGAATCGCCATGTCTGGGTACTACCACCAAGATGACCTCCCTCGCTTTGCCTCCATCGGCGACCATGCACCCGAATTGTGGAAGAAATTCTCCGAATGGTACGGAGCGGTCTTCGCCGAAGGCGCTCTTTCGGAGCGCGAAAAGTGCCTGATCGCGCTGGCTGTCGCCCACACCGTGCAGTGCCCTTACTGCATCGACGCCTACACGCAGGCGTGCCTGGAAAAGGGCTCTAATCTGGAACAGATGACCGAGGCTGTTCACGTCGCCAGTGCGATCCGCGGCGGCGCCTCGCTGGTGCACGGCCTCCAGATGCGCAACGCCGCCGCCAAGGTGAGTATGTGAGTCTGCGCAGCCTGAATCACCCGCTCGCTCCCGCCACCGAACAACTGCGCATTCTTGGCAATCCGTCCTCCCGGCAACAACCCTTTGAGATTGCTCTTGCTGATTCCAGGCTCTTCCCGCTCGCCTCTACTGGAATCACCGTTCTCCAGGTCAACGTCGGCAAGCTTTGCAATCAGTCCTGTCAGCACTGCCATGTGGATGCAGGCCCTGACCGGCGCGAAATCATGACGCGCGAGACCGCCGAATTGTGCATCCGGGCTCTTCATCTCACCGGCATCCCGGCGCTCGATATCACCGGCGGCGCTCCCGAATTGAATCCAAATTTCCGCTGGCTGGTCGAGCAGGGCGTCGCACTGGGCCGCCATGTCATCGACCGGTGCAATCTTAGCGTGCTCCTGCTGCCTTCCGAAACCGATCTCGCACGCTTTCTTGCCGATCATCAAGTCGAGGTGGTCGCCAGCCTCCCTTACTTTCTCGCCCAGCGCACCGATGCCCAGCGCGGCGAGGGCGTCTTTGAGAAATCGATCGAAGCATTGAAGCTGCTCAATTCGCTCGGCTACGGCCAGCCGGAAAGCCCTCTGCGGCTCCATCTCGTCTACAATCCCGTAGGCGCTTTTCTCCCTCCGCCACAGAAGGCCATCGAGGCCGACTTCCGCCGCGAGCTTGCAGCCCGCCACGGCATCGTCTTTCACAGCCTCTACACCATCACCAACATGCCCATCAGCCGCTTCCTCGAGTTCCTGCTCCGCAGCGGCAACTACGAACGTTACATGCAGAAGCTCATCTCGGCCTACAATCCCGACGCGGCGCGGAGCGTCATGTGCCGCTACACGCTCTCGGTGGGCTGGGACGGCATGCTGTATGATTGCGATTTCAACCAGATGCTCGAACTGCCGGTGGACAGTGGGGCGCCCCGCCACATCCGCGATTTCAACACCGGCCTGCTCGAAAACCGGCGCATCGTCGTCGGACAGCATTGCTATGGCTGCACCGCCGGGGCCGGTTCGAGCTGTGGAGGAGCGATTTCCTGAGAAAATGCTGGCAACAACTCTGCTGCTGTTCTTTGCCGTTGCTCCATTCGAGCAACTGGTGCGTTTGTATGACTATGACCGGTCTGCCCCGCTGGAAGTCCGGGAAAACGGCGTCGAGGAGAGGAGCGGAGTCCGGCTGCACGACATCTCCTACGCCAGTCCGAAGGGCGGCCGCGTGACCGCGTATCTTGCCGTACCGCCGGGTAAGGCTCCGTTTGCGGCTATCCTGTTCATGCACGGCGGCAACGGGAACCGCTCGAGTCTGCTGCCGGGCGCCCTGGTGTTGGCGGCGACGGGCGCGGTGTGTCTCCTGATTGACTCGCCGCTGAATGGCGCCCGCTCTCTTGCCGGCGAACAACTCGCTGACTTCACCAAGCCGGAACGCACTCGAGCAGCCATGATTCAGACGGTCGTGGACTTGCGCCGCGGCGTCGACCTCTTGCTGGCAAGACAGGACGTGGACCCGAAGCGCATCGGCTACATTGGGGCCAGCTACGGAGGCACCATTGGCGGCGTGCTGGCCGGAGTGGAAAAGCGGATCAAAGCATATGCCCTGCTGGTGGGAACGGGCGACATCGGTGAGTTCCTCCGCGCCAGCCCGCATCCCACCGCCGCAGCAGCGCGAAAGGCTCTGACCCAGGAACGGATCGAGGAAAGCATCCGCATCCTCGACGACGTGCAACCGATCCATTACATCGCTCATGCCGCCCCCTCGGCCCTCTTCTTCCAGAACGGGCGCCAGGATGCCTTCATGCCGGAAGCGAGTGTCGAGCGCTATCACAAGGCCGGCAGCGAGCCGAAAAAGGCGAAGTGGTATGACGCCGGGCACGGGTTGAACGCCGAGGCGTTCCGGGACCGCGCCGAGTGGTTGCATGAGCGGATCGGCATCGGGCGGATGCCAACTCAAGTTAGAAACTAGAACACGCTATACTTATACTGACGGCAGCGGATTGGCGGAATGGCATCGCAACTTCTTCCCAGGCAACTGAT
>JACQDF010000138.1 GCA_016201205.1 Acidobacteriota bacterium | reverse complement strand
GATGTGGTTGTCGACGACGCGATCGGTAATTACGGTATCCCTACCCCACACCTCATCGAGGAGCTTGTCACGGCTGAGCACCCTTCCGCGGTTCCGGAAGAACGTCGATAACAGCTTGAACTCGGTGGCGGTCAAATCGACGGCCTCGCCGTTTCGCAGCGCCTGGCAGCGCGCCAGGTCCACCTCGATGCCGCCGAAAGAAAACAGCTCGTGCGTGTCACCCGCAGCTCGGCGGAGCACGGCTCTGATCCGCGCTCGCAGCTCGAGCGGGCTGAAGGGCTTGGTCACGTAGTCGTCGGCTCCCAGTTCCAGGCCAAGCACCTTCTCCGCCTCCTGGGCCTTGGCGGTGAGCATGATGACCGGCGTCTTCCGACCCGAGCGCCGCAGTTCGCGACACACGGCGATGCCGTCTTTGCGCGGAAGCATCAGGTCGAGCAGAATCAGGTCGAACGCGGTTTCGGCGGCGCTCCGAAGAGCCGCCTCGCCGTCCCGGGCGATCTCAACTTCGTATCCCTCCATTGTCAGATCGTCGCGCAGGCCGGTGGCTATGCCAAGCTCGTCTTCCACGACCAGAATCTTCGTCATCGTTCAGTCCAGCGCCGGCAGCAGCAGCGTAAACGTGCTTCCCTCTCCCGGCCGGCTACGCACTTCGACCCGCCCGCCGTGGGATCGCACGATCTGGTGGACCATCGCTAGGCCAAGGCCGGTTCCCGGGATGTTCGCCGATTTCGCCTCGCGTCCGCGCACGAACTTCTTGAGCACGGACGCCTGCTCATTCAGGGGGATTCCGATGCCCTGGTCGCGCACGCGAATCGCCACTTGCTTTGCGTGCTCGCCGAGCTCGACCCAGATCGTTCGGCAGCCGGGCGAATATTTCAAGGCGTTCTCGAGCAGGTTCCAGACGGCTCGCCGCAGGCTTGCGCGATCGCCGCGAATCGGCGGCACGTCGCTGGCGGCGGTCAGTTCGACGTGATATCCTTCCGGGCCGGCCCTCTGTTGAAAATCGGCGACGACGCCTCGGAGGAGGCCGGCCGGATCCAGCGGCTCGAAGGAAAACTCGATGGCCCCGGCCTCCATGCGCCGGAAATCAAGGAGATCCTCAACCAACCGTTGGAGCCGCTCGCTTTCCCGGCCCAGCAGGTCGTAGTATTCGTCGCGTTTCGCTTCGTCCGGCACGCGTCGCTTATGCAGCATCTCGGTAAGCTGACGAATGGTTGTGAGCGGGGTGCGGAATTCGTGCGACACGGCAGAGACGAAATCCGACTGAAGCCGGGCGAGGGCAAACTCACGGGCGACCACGCGAGCCACGAAATACGTCGCGGCGGCGGCGAACAGCCCGATCAAGGCAAGCCCCACGATGATCAGCCAGCGCCGCTGGGCGGAACCGGCCGAGCTGATCTCATTGTTGGACGGACTGAGGTGGAGCGTCCACGGAAGGCCGCTGGCCACGGGCAAACGAATTGTGTCTGGCGCGCCGCTGGCACTGCCCAGCAGGACACGCCCGCTGTCGTCGGTTAGGGTGCCACGCCATCGCTTTTCCAGGAAGGCCGGGCGGGCGATGTACGCCATTAGGCGGCCGGGTGTCGCGTTCTTGAAAACCAGAACGGGCTGGTTATCGATCCAGAGATGGCTGACCCGTGACCAGCCTTTGACCTCACGCACGTTGGGCCAGTCGCTCCACAACGTGGCGACGGCTGCCGCCCAAGCCTCGCCCTTCGGGTCCGCGGTGTTCAGCCAATTCGCGTACAGAGAGTAGACGGGCTTGCTCAGCTGCCAGCGCCCACTGCGCAGATCCTTTCGCAGTTGCTCGGTCTCCCGCGCGAGCCGAGCCTTGTCGCGCCGTTTCGCAAGGATCTGGCACACAATATGGCGGGCGGCCAGGTCAACCGGCTCTCCACCGACGCGGATGCCTTCGATCCCGGCCAGTTGCTCATACGCGCGGAGGGCTTCGTCGTACCGGCCGACTTTCCTCTGGATTCGTCCGATTCGCAACAAGGCACCCGCACGTACAGCCGCGTCGGTGGATCGAGCCGGCGCGGCGAGCGCCTCAAGGGCTCTTGCTGCATCATTGAATTCCAGCGTGTCGGCGGCGGCGAACAGTTCGGCAGGCGGCTCGCGCGCGGGCGGCGGAGAAGGATAGTACAGCAACCGGCTCCGGGGGAAGGCCTCAACGCCGGCAGCGCTAAAGACGGCGAGAACTGCGTCGTCAGAAGGGGGCGTCCCGGCGGCGACCTGATCGAGAATATCGAGAAGCGTGCCTTGGAGGGAGTTGAGAGCGGCGGCACCGTCGGCGTCGCGCCGCTCAATCAGGCGCTGGCGGTCCAGAGCGCGGTCCTGCTCGATCACGCGCCAGCTTAACCATGCGAACGCCGCCGCAACCAGCGCCGCCACTCCGATGAACAGAGCGAACAGATGGCGCGGCTCTCTGAGCCATGCGGATACCACAACTCTCAATCATAATTCTCCGCGGTCCAGGGATGATCGGAGTTGTGTCTGGATTCGGTCAGGCAGCTGCAACCAAGTGGAGGCCAGCAATCCTCCAAGTCTCATTTGCATTGCCCACCATTGCCCACGACCTCTTCTAAGTTGCTGATTTTCTGGGCAGTGAGGGTGGGTTTGCTGTTAACGATTTTTCAAGAAGATACGGGGAAAAGAGGCAAGGCCAAATGAATACAAACCTTTGTTTTTCAATAACTTTGGCGGTGAGGGTGGGATTCGAACCCACGGACACCTTGCGGCGTCAACGGTTTTCGAGACCGCCCGATTCAACCGCTCTCGCACCTCACCGCGGCGGTTTCTTCTTTCATTATAGACGGACGAAGCTCCCGGTGACTCAGTCAGACTTCGGAATTCACAGCCTGAATCAGCGCCTTGATATAGCCATAGCCGAACGCGAACGCCTGAAGGCTGCGGATGTTGCGCATATGGATCTGATGGATCTTCCCGCGTCCGCCGAGGTATTGCACGATCGGCAGAATCTGGGTGCCCGGATTTTTCAGCCCCTCGCCGGTTGTCCCCAGGCAGAGATGGAACCCGTTGTAAGGGCTGTCGACAATCGATTCGTATCACTTGATGGCCGCAAAAATTGCCGGCGAATCCCAGTTGTCGGCGCCCTGATAGCCGAAGGGAAGCCTTGGCGGATCGTAGGGATGGCAGGCCATTCTCACGTCGTGCTGCCGGGGTTCGCGGCCGATTTCCGAGATGTAGTGGAGATAGGTGGCGCGGTCGAGCCGCCAGCGGCGGCTATTGAGATCACGGGCCAGGGCCTCGGCCTGTTGTTTCGCTTCGGCCGGCCGGTGGAGTTCCAGAGAGCAGCGCGTAGCGGGCAGGACGCGCCACCAGGTCGGCCGGGATGCCGTTCAACCCGCCATCCAGCGGGACCGGCCCGGCCTTTGCCAGATCGGCCCACTCGGCCAGCGCCAGCTCCGGTTGTCCGGCTTTCCTCAGGTTGCGTGCGATTCGCAGGCGGGCTCCGGCGCGGCTCCTGGCGTTGCCGGATCGCGCGGTTTCGCGGAAAGCGGCGGCCTCAGCGTAGTCGCCCCGGTTCTCCAGATCCTGCCCTCGCGAGAACGGCCGGCAGCACGGGATAGTAAAGGAGCCGGTTCCCGGGCCGCGGATCGGCGCGGTCGCTCCCGAAGATCACAGGGTTGGGCGCGCTTGCTATTGCGGCGGCGCAGGCGTCTCAAGCGGCGAATTGCAGGATTTCGACTTCGACGCCCCGTCCAACCGCCACCTCCGCACGCTGAAAGACCGTGGCGGTGATCTGCTCGGAAAGATAATACTCGCCACAGTTATCGCAGATGTCGGCCGGTACTCCTTTGAGAATGACGGTCGTCTCACCGCGCTGGAGAGTCACAGTGACCTTGCCCACGCGAGTCTCACCTTGTCTGCAAATGACGCACTTCACGATAACCTCCTGGTGCGGAAATCGGGTTTCCAGATGACTGGATCCGGTACGTACGCTGTGATCACGTGACATGTTCCTGTAGCAGGATCGAGTGCGGCCACAGCATGAAGAGGACGGTCCCCGGGAAACCCCAACATTAGGCGGCTCGGGAACGGCTTGTCCTCCGGGTATTCCATAATAACCTCGCCCATCCTAAGGACGGTGACGACTTCTTCGCTGCCAATTCTCCACTCGAACATTCGCCTGATCGCGTGGCCGCTAAATATGATCCGCTCCCATTGCAATGACTGGGTCCTTTCATGGCTGGTACTCTCCGCGTGGAAACCGCCATCTCATTATTGCTCACCGCGATGGAAGGCCGTTAGTGAAGCCGCCAAACCAACCGTGCGGAGTAGCGCGGCAAAGCCGCCAATCAGAATTGTCGATTTGCCCGCTCGCTCAGCGAATTCAGGAACGCGGCGAGATTCCGCCTCCGGCTTCCGAGAGATGCTGGCAGGCGAATCTCAGGATCGAGGTTGGAATTCGGGCGGCCGCGACCGGATCACGCGCGATCCCGAAGTCATGGGGGCAAGCCCTGTCTGCGAGGCATGCGTGTCACCGTTGGGACGGTTGTAGGTCTCGTTGCCGCTGGCCATACCAATGCAGAGATTCTGGAAGCCTATCCTTACCTCGAGGCCGAAGACTGCGCAAGGCGGTCGCCGGCGCAATAACAATAAAGGCATCAGGGCGCTCCCGGTCGCCGATATCCGCCGGGACACGTGACTCAGTCAGACTTCGGAATTCACTGCCTGAATCAGCGCCTTGATATAGCCATAGCCGAAGGCGAACGCCTGAAGGCTGCCGGCATCGTCCGGATGACGCGGCATATGATCCGGGCACAGCGCGCCTGGGAATTGCACATCCCGCAGGATGCGCATGATCTTGAAAAAATCCATCTCTCCTTCGTCCGGGAATACCTCTTCGAAGTGATGCAGTCCTCCCCGGATGTTGCGCATATGGATCTGATGGATTTTCCCGCGTCCGCCCAGGTACTGCACGATCGGCAGAATCTCCGTGCCCGGATTTTTCAGCCCCTCGCCGGTTGTCCCCAGACAGAGCTGAAACCCGTTATACGGGCTGTCGACAATCGATTCGTATCGCTTGATGGCCGCAAAAATTGCCGGCGAATCCCAGTTGTCGGCGCCCTGATAGCCGAAGGGAAGCCCTGGCGGATCGTAAGGATGGCAGGCCATTCTCACGTCGTGCTGTCTGGCTACGGGAATTGTTTTCTCGAGGAAATACGTGATGCGTTCCCAGTAGTCTTCCTTGGGAACCCTGCCCGATTCTCCGACGGGCAGATCCCTCCAGTTGTCCTCGAGATGGAAAGCAGCGTAGGTCGCCCCGCCTCGGGCGGCCGTTCGCGCGTTTCGCCGGATCGGGATCACCGTCCAGTGATAGGTAATGATCTTTGCACCCACCTGGGCCGCCTTGCGGATGTTCCCAATGATCATGTCTATCTCCCGATCTCGTTCCGGGCCTTTCGTCAGCTTGATATAGTCGGAATCCATCCTGATCGCTTCCAGAATTACTCCGTACTTGTCGCAATCATCTTTCATCCTCTTCAGCTCATCCGCATCCCAGCCGCCGCCTCGAGGGCTCTTTCCCAACTGAACGGTGAGATGCTTGACACCGTGGCGCAGGTTGTACTCCAGGTTTTGCCTGGACGTGATGCCGGCCCCAGCGACGCTGTGGTAGTCGCCTCCCACATGCATCAATGTATTTTTCCTGGGGCGACTTGCTGTTTGCTGTGCCGACGCAGCCTCGCCGGCGGCCGCGCCGGCAACGAGTGAGCCGAACTCTCTTCGTTGGATCATGCCAGGCTCTCCTTCACTGTTTGGATCGGAATCCATCATAGACCATCCGGCGGTGGCGGTGGCGCGAGGTATGCTGGAGCAATGCCGCTGTCCCGCCGCCGCTTTGTCACCACCACTGTCGCCGCTGCCGCCGCCCACGCTGCCGATTTCCGCAGCGAATGGGCGAGCGAGCTGACACGACCCTGGCTCGGCCGCGACTACTGGGCAAACCCCATGCAGGACTGGCGCATTGGCAACGGTCGCATGGAATGCCATGTCGCCGGCGGCGACCGTAACGTGTTTCTGCTGACGCGCGAGATCGCATCGCAGCCGGGCGGCTTCACGATGAGCGTGCGTCTCGGCCGTCTGGATGACCAGCCGCTCGAGCGGGGCTTCGTCGGCTTCCGCACCGGCATCCGCGGCCAGTTCCACGATTACCGCGACAGCGCGGTGCACGGGGAAGGCGTCAACATGGGCATCCTGGCCGATGGACGCCTGTTCATCCACACACCCGAAGCGGGCGCGCCAAAGGTGTCGCTTCAGGCAGACGAGCTGCTGCTGCGGCTCACCGCTTCCTCGGGCAACCTGCTTCTCGAGGTGCTCGACAAGAGCGGAGCGAAGCTCGCCGAACTCAGCCGCTCCAACACGGCGGCGGATTGGATGGAAGGTGGTGTGGCGATCGTGTGCAGCTCAGCCGAGGTGCAATCCGCGCCCCGGCGGGCGGCGCAACGGGGCGGCACGATGCGTTTCTGGTTTCGCAACTGGACGCTCTCCGGCTCGAAGGTGGCCGGCCACCCCGAGCGCGCTTTCGGTCCCATCTTTTTCGCCATGCACACGCTGAGCCGGCGGGTGCTGAAAGTGACGGCGCAGCTCGCGCCGCTCGAACCCGGGGACCACGAGGCGCTTCTCCAAACCCGCTCCGGCAACGTGTGGCGCACCGTGGCCACGAGCGGCATCGATCCGATGGCCCGCACGGCGACCTTCCGCGTCACCGCATGGGACGATACGCGTGACACTCCGTACCGCATCCTGCTTGCACCAGGCGGCGAAACGGGCCCTTCCTTCGAAGGTGTGATCCGCAAAGACCCGAAGGACAAGGCCAGGATCACGATCGGCGCGCTCACCTGCACCAACGACTTCGGCTTCCCTCACCAGGACATCGCCCGCAACCTCCGCCACTTCCGCCCCGATATCCTGTTCTTCACCGGCGACCAGATCTACGAAGGCGTCGGGGGGTACGGCATCCAGATGGAGCCGCCGGACGCAGCCGCGCTCGATTATCTTCGCAAGTGGCTGCTGTTTGGGTGGAGCTTTTGCGACCTGATGCGCGACATACCGGCGATCACCATCCCTGATGATCACGACGTCTATCACGGCAACGTGTGGGGGGCGGCCGGCAAGAAGGCGGTCGTCGACCCGAACGATCCCGAGGCCGCCCTGAACCGCAACAAAGCCTGGCAGGACAGCGGCGGCTACAAGATGCCGGCCGAATGGGTGAACATGGTGCAGCGCACGCAGACCAGCCATCTGCCCGATCCGTTCGATCCCACTCCCGTCGGGCAGGGCATCACGGTTTACTACACGTCGCTGTTGTACGGCGGCGCCAGCTTCGCCATCCTCGAAGACCGCAAGTGGAAATCCTCGCCGCGCGTCGCGATCCCCTGGGCGGATATCCAAAACGGCTGGGCGCAGAATCCCGACTACAACGGGGCCGAGCACGGCGACGTCGCCGGCGCCGAGCTGCTGGGCCCGCGACAACTCGCGTTTCTCGAGAAATGGGCCCAGGACTGGAACGGAGCGTGGATCAAAGCAGTGGTTTCGCAGACCTTGTGGGCGAACCTGGCCACGCTGCCGCCGCCCGCCAACAACGATGACGTCACCGGCAAGCTGGCGATTCTGAAGCCGGGCGAACATTCCAAGGGCGAAGTCCGCGTCCAGGACCACGACTCGAACGGCTGGCCGCAGACGCCGCGCACTCTCGGATTGCGTGCGATGCGGAAAGCGCTCGCCTTCCACATCGGCGGGGACCAGCACCTGGGCAGTACGATTCAATACGGCATCGACACCTGGAACGATGGCCCTTGGATGATCTGCACGCCGGCAGTCTCGAACATTTTTCCGAGGCGCTGGTATCCGCCGGAGGAAGGCAGGAATCGCCCGCCGGAAAGACCTCGCTATTGCGGTGAGTTTCTCGATGGCTTCGGCAACAAAGTGACGGTGCACGCGGTGGCCAATCCGCAGCAGTTCGGGGCACGGCCGGCGGCCCTGCACAACCGCGCGCCCGGCTACGGGATGATCGAGCTGGATCGGGCGACTCGCAAGATCACGCTGGCCAACTGGCCGCGCTGGGTGGATGCCTCTCAATCCGGCGCCAGGCCTTATCCCGGCTGGCCCATCACCATCCACCAATACGACAACGGGCTGGCAACAGCGCCCTTCGAGCTGGGCGAAATCTCCGCGCCGGCGGCGGACATGGTGGCTCAGGTGACTGATGAAGCGAGCGGAGAAACTGTGTACACCGTGCGCATCCAGGGCCGGCGCTTCACCCCGCGCGTCTTCCGCGAGGGACGCTATACGGTGCGGCTGCTGGATGTGCGGGGCAAAGCGAGGGAATGGCGCGGGCGGTTGGCGCGGCGGCGGGCTTAGACCAGTCTTAGGCCGGAGGTGGACTGGGCAAAGGAGCGTGCGGTTTCTCCGGTTTCTTGCCGCCTTCCTTCGGCCGCGACGGACCAATCACCATGTGGCAGTTGCGGCCTTCCAGCCGCGCCTGCCCCTCGATCTGCCCGTACGTCGCCAGGTCCTCGGCGAAGCGCGCCAGCAGTTTCTTTCCCAGATCGACGTGGGCGATCTCGCGGCCGCGGAACTGCACGACGGCTTTCACCCGGTTGCCTTCCTTCAGGAAACGGATGGCGTGATTCTTCTTGAATTCATAATCGTGATCGTCGGTGTTGGGACGGAATTTCAGCTCCTTCACCTGAATCACATGCTGCTTTCTCTTGGCTTCGTGCTGCTTCTTTTTGTTCTCGTATTGCCACTGGCCATAGTCCATGGCCTTGGCAACCGGCGGTTCCGCGGTGGGAGAAACCAGGATCAGATCCAGGCCCATGTCCTGTGCCTTGCGGATGGCGGCCTGCGTCGGCATGATTTCGACGACGCCTTCAGGAAATACAGCCCGAACTTCGCGGACCCGGATGGCTTCATTCACATTCTCTCGGATACGAGGACGGCGGGGAGGGTAGTTTCTCGGAGGATACATTCGGAATCGAGACGCGTGTGCTGCTCTTCAGCTCCTTTCACTCTAATCAAACGCGCACGGCAGACTTGCGGCTGGTGCGCTGAAACACAATAGGGGATGTCCCCTCATCGAAAGGCATCCCCTATCGTAAGATCAAGACAGACTATTCCTGCCACTAGTGTAATCGGATTCGTGGCGGCTGTCCATAAGAGTTGTGGAAAAACTCTTCACGCGACCGGGGGCCGAACCCGCTACACTGGGAAGAACCTGAGGCTTGTTTCCGTGATCCCGTTTGTCTTAGGCGTTCTGCTGGCGGGCGCCGCCGCTTCTGCCGCTGAGCCGGCCCAGCTTGATGCGAATCTGGCTCTGTTCAGCGTTCTGGCCGCTTTGAACACGGCAGGCTTTGACGCGGACCTCGCCTCAACCTCGAATCATCCGCTGCGGCCGGCGGTCCGGAAGGCCCTGGCCGCCAAGGACATTCCAAGTCTGGCTGAGCTGAAACGCTACATCCGCGATCACCGCCAGGAAACCGACACCGGCACTCTGAGCCTCTACATCTCCTTTGCGCTGTGCGTGGACGCGCCGGGCTTCAAATACCGGATGCGGATCAACGACCTGCCCCCGGAGGTGGCGGCGCTGGAAGGCCTCCCCGACCTGATGAAGCGCTTCCACCAGCAAGCCGGCATCGACGCCCTCTGGAAGCAGGCCCAGCCCGCAATCGAACAGGCGTTAGGGCGCTATCAGGAGCCCGCTTCCCGCGCTGCTCTCGAGGCAAACGGCTACTTGCGCAACCCCACCAGCGGTTCTCCCGGGCGGCGCTTCCAGATCTACCTGGATCTGCTCGGTCCGCCCAACCAGGTGCACACACGCAGCTATGGCGATGAATTTTTCGTGGTCATCACGCCTTCACCCGAGCCCATGAGGAACGATATCCGCCACGCCTATCTGCAATACCTGCTGGCGCCCATGGTGCTGCGGCACCGCGAGATCATCGAAAAGAAAAAAGCGCTCGGGGATTTCGCCCAGCCGGCCCCGCTGCTGCCCGAGATCTACAAGCAGGATTTTCTCCTGCTAACGGAGAAGAGCCTGGTGAAGGCGATTGAGGCGCGGCTGGGGGCAGTCTCCGGACGCAAGTCAGTGGCGGAACAGGCGCTCGCCGAGGGTTATATCCTGACGCCTTACTTCGAAGAGGCGCTCGCCGCTTACGAGAAGCAGGAACAGGCGATGCGATTCTACTTTCCTGATCTGATTCAGGGGATCGATCTGAAGAAAGAGGACAAGCGCCTCGAGAAAGTTCAGTTCGCTTCCGCGCCCCTGGTTCGCAAAGCCAGGCCGGGCCCGCAGACGCCCCCTCCGCCGGAACCCAGCGGAGTCCTGAAGACGATCGAGGAGGCTGAAAAGCTGTTCGAGAGCCAGCAGCACGCCGAAGCGCGCAAGCTGTTCCTCGCCGCTTTGCTGGAAACCGGCGACAAGGCTCTGCACGGCAAAGCGTATTACGGACTGGCCCGGATCGCCATTCGCGAAAACGACCCTGAGCTCGGCGAGCGGTTATTCCAGAAGGCGCTCGATCTGGGGCCGGAGCCCGCCGTCAGGGCCTGGTGCCTGGTCTATCTTGGCAGGCTGGCGGACATCGCCGGCGAAGCCAAGCAGGCGGCAGCCCATTACCAGACGGCGCTGGCGGTCCCGGAGGCTTCTCCCAAAGCGCGCGAAACAGCGGAAAAAGGCCTGAAAGGAGATTTCAGGAGAAAACCTCAGTAGAATGGAATTCACTCCAGGAGTGCACATACCATGAACAAGTTCGTTTACGGAATCACCGGCCTGCTGCTGGCCGCGGCCGCGCCTCTGCTGGCGCAAAAACAGCCGCAGCTCAAGTCGCAGAAGGAGGCCGAGGCGGTGAACGCCATCTTCCAGGCTCAGGATCCCGACGGGCGCATCGAGGCGGTGGAAACCCTGCTGGCGAAGTTCGCTGACACGGAGTTCAAGGCCACGGCTCTCTATATCGCCACCGTCTCAGCTCAGATGAAGAACGATTTCGAGAAGATGATGATCTACGCGGAGCGTACGCTGGAGGCCGACGCCAACAATTACGCGACCATGCTCATCATGGCCGCCGCCATCGCACAGCGCACCCGCGAGCATGACCTGGACAAAGAAGAAAAGCTCGCCCGCGCCGAGAAACTGGCCAGTCAGGCGGGCCAGATCCTGAAGACGGCCTCGAAGATGAACCCGCAATTGACGGACGAGCAATGGGCGCAGGCGAAGAAAGATTTCGAGGCACAGGGGCACGAGGCCCTCGGTCTGGTGGCGATGGCTCGCAAGAAATACGACGTCGCCGTGAACGAATTCAAAGCATCCGTGGACGCCAACAGCGATCCGGCGTCGATGGTGCGCCTGGGCCAGGCGATGACTCTTGCCGAGAAGTACGACGACGCCATTGCGGTGCTGGACAAGGTGATGGGCATGGCCGATGTGCCGGCCCAGATCAAACAGTTCGCGCAGGCCGAGAAGGTCCGGGCGACGCAAGCCAAGGCCGGCAAGAAGTAATCGCCCAGGACGATGAGCGCGGACCTGAGTTTGCTGGAATCCACGATGGGATACCGATTCCAGAACCGTGCTCTGCTGGAGCGCGCTCTCACACACAAGTCCCACCGCTTCGAAAGACCCGCGGCCGAGCCGGAAACCCACGCGGACAATGAACAATTGGAATACCTGGGGGACTCCGTGCTCGGATTCCTGGTCAGCGAGCAGTTGGTGCGGCTGCACCCGGCGATGTCGGAAGGCGGCCTGTCCAAGCGCAAGGCCCACCTGGTGAGCGCGCAACGGCTGTTCGAGGCGGCCGAGGAACTGGGCCTGGGCCAGTATCTGCGGCTGGGCCGCGGCGAGGAGATGAGCGGCGGCCGCTCCAAGCGCGCCCTGCTGGCCGATGCCCTGGAAGCGCTGATCGCAGCGATGTACCTGGACGGAGGCATGGAAGAGGCGCGCCGGTTCATTCTCGAGCACGTGATCGCGGGCGCTCTCGAGGAGGGAGCCGGCGGCGACGTGCGGGTAAACGACCATAAGAGTGCGTTGCAGGAAACCAGCCAGCGCCTCAAGCTGCCGGCGCCGCGTTACTCGATCGTCAAGGAACAGGGACCCGAGCACTCCAAGATCTTCACCATCGAGGTGCGCGTGGGCCGCGAGGTGTCGAGCCGCGCCGAAGGCTTTTCCAAGAAGAGCGCCGGTCAGAAAGCGGCCCAGCTTGCGCTCGAACAGCTCAGCCGCATCGAGGAGCAGGCCTCGAAATCCGCTCCCTAACGGTCGCGGCTCCGCAACGGTTGCACTGCGAGCGGTCACGCTCCCCTGCCGGATGCTACGCTGAAATCTTACCCCCTTATGAGCAGTATCCAAATCACTCTGCCGGACGGCAGCCGGCAGGAGGTTCCGGCTGGGAGCCGGCCGATCGACATTGCGAGAGCCATCAGCCCGCGGCTGGCGGACGCCGCGCTGGTAGCGCGTGTAAACGGCGAGTTGTATGACGTGACTCGCCCGCTCGAAGCCGACGCGACCGTCGAGATCCTGACGCCGAAAAATCCGGAAGCGCTCGAAGTGTATCGCCACTCGACGGCGCATCTGCTGGCGGCAGCGGTGCTCGAGCTTTACCCGGAGACCAAGCTTGGCATCGGCCCGCCGACGGACGCCGGCTTTTTCTACGATTTCCGCCGCCAGACGCCTTTCGTTCCCGAGGACCTCGAGAGAATCGAGGCCAGGATGTGGGATATCCAGAAGCGCGACCTGCCCTACGAGCGCAAGCTCACCCCTAAG
This sequence comes from Acidobacteriota bacterium, assembly GCA_016201205.1. Taxonomy (GTDB): domain Bacteria; phylum Acidobacteriota; class Terriglobia; order Bryobacterales; family Bryobacteraceae; genus CADEFT01. The sequence continues at coordinate 15,961 of JACQDF010000138.1, read as the reverse complement.
CCTGACGGGATCCGCAAGTACAAAGAGATGGGCGAGTACATGAAGTGCGAATTGATCGACGAGAAGGCGGATGCGATTTTCTCGGAATACACGCTGGGCCCGCATTTCATCGATTTCTGCCGCGGCCCTCATGTGCCGTCCACGTCCAGGATCAAGGCGTTCAAGCTGCTCTCCATCGCCGGCGCCTACTGGAAAGGCGACGAGCACAATCACCAGATGCAGCGCATCTACGGCACGGCATTCTTCACGGCCAAGGAGCTGGAAGAGCACCTGAAGCAGCTCGAAGAGGCCCGCAAGCGCGACCATCGAAAGCTGGGGCCGGAGCTCGATCTGTTCAGTGTCCAGGAACTTGCGGGGCCGGGCCTGATCTTCTTCCACCCCAAGGGCGGCATTGTTCGCAAGCAATTGGAAGACTGGATGCGCGATCAGTATCTGAAACGCGGCTATTCGCTCGTCTACACGCCTCACGTGATGCGGTCGGACTTGTGGAAGACGTCCGGCCATTACAATTTCTACGCCGAGAACATGTTCAAACGGATGGAGCTGGACGACGCCGAATACCAGCTCAAGCCGATGAACTGCCCGGGCCATATTCTCATCTACCGCGACCGGCAGCGCAGCTATCGCGATCTGCCCGTGCGGCTGGGCGAACTGGGCACCGTCTACCGCTATGAGCGCTCCGGCGTGGTGCACGGCTTGCTACGCGTGCGCGGGTTCACGCAAGACGACGCGCACATCTTCTGCCGCCCCGATCAGATCGAGGACGAAATCGTCGCCTGCCTGGAATTCGCCGCCGATACACTGAAGACTTTCGGCTTCGACAAATACGACGCCGAGCTGTCCACTTGGGATGGCGGGGTCAGCGGCAAGTACGACGGCGATCCGGATCAATGGGCGCTGGCGGAACGTGCTTTGCACAACGCGACGTCGCGACTGAACGTCGCTGTCCAGGTGATGCCGGATGAAGCCGCTTTCTACGGGCCGAAGATCGATGTGAAGCTGGTCGACGCCATTGGCCGGCGCTGGCAGCTTTCCACCGTCCAGTTCGATTTCACGCTGCCGCGCCGCTTCGGCCTCGAGTACATCGGCGAGGACGGCAAAGCGCACCAGCCGCTGATGGTGCATCGGGCGCTGTTCGGCTCGGTCGAGCGCTTCTTCGGCATTCTGCTCGAGCACTACGCCGGGGCGTTTCCGGTGTGGCTTGCGCCGGTGCAGGCGGTGGTGATGCCGATTACGGACCGCACGCTCGATTATGCCCGCCAGGTGCGCCGCCGGCTGGAAGAGGCCGGCCTGCGCGTCACCCTGGATGACCGCAAAGAGAAAGTGAATCTCAAGATCCGCGAAGCGCAGTTGCAGAAAGTGCCCTACATGCTCGTCGCCGGCGACCGCGAAGCCGCCGCCGGCACGATCTCGGTGCGCAATCGCAAGCATGGGGACCAGGGCGTCACGACGATGGACGAGTTCCTTTCCGCGATGCTCAAGCTGGTGAAAGACAGGACGCCGTTCGAGTAGCGCATGACGCTGGCCATCACGCTGGTTCTGCTGGCGCTGGTTGCCGGCTCGCTCGTTTTTTCCCTGCTTGCAATCGAGGCGGCGCGCCGCTATCTTGCCCTGAAGGCGCCCCCGCTTGCCGCCACGCCGCCCATCAGTATTCTGAAGCCGCTGGCGGGCGCCGAGGAGGATCTCGAGGAGAATCTGCGCACTTTCTTCGAGCAGGAGTATCCGCGGTTCGAGATTCTGATGGCGGTCAGCGCCGCGGAGGATGCTGCGTACCCTGTGGCGCAGCGTTTGCAGCGGGCCTATCCGAATGTGCCAGTGAAGATCATCGTCTCCGGCGAGCCGCCGTATCCCAACCGGAAAGTGCGCAGCGTGCATGCGATGGTCGAGGCGGCGCAGCATGAGCTGCTGGTGATGAGCGACAGCGACATCCGCGTTGGGCGGGATTTCTTGCGCACGATCGCCGCCGAATTCCAGGACGCGGATCTTGCGCTGGCGACATGTCCCTACCGGGCCGTTCCGGGCGGCAGCTTCTGGTCGCGACTGGAAGCGGTCATGATGAACACCGAATTCCTCAGCGGCATTCTGGTGGCCCGTCTGATCGAGGGAATGCGCTTCGCGGTCGGACCCACCATGGTTTGCCGCCGGGCGGTGATCGACGCCATCGGCGGCTTCGAGGCGCTGAAAAATTACCTGGCGGAAGACTTCGTGCTGGGGCAGCGGGCGGCGGCGCTCGGATTCGGCGTGGGCCTTTCGCGTTATGTGATCGAGCATCACATCGGCAGGTCGGATTTTCGGGCGAATATGGCGCACCGGCTGCGCTGGGTGCGCAGCACGCGCCGCTCGCGCCCCGCGGGCTATCTCGGGCAAGTGTTTACCTATCCCCTCCCGCTGACGCTTCTGCTGGTGGCGTGGGCTCCGGCGTGGTGGCCGCTGCTGGCAGCGGCTGCGGTATTGCGATTGATCAATTCCTGGCAAGTCGGATGGCGCATCCTTCATGACCCCTTGCTCACATCGCGCACCTGGCTGGTGCCGGTCCAGGACATGGTGAGCTTCCTCTACTGGATCGCCGGATTTGCAGGAAACACGATTCTTTGGCGCGGCAAGCAATACCTGCTCCACTCCGACGGCACGTTCGCCCCGCTGAGGGAATAGCCGCTCCATCACAAGCGGTGATACCATGGATTCGCCATGCTCACCCGGCGTGAATTCTCTTGCTTTGCCGCTTTGTCCGCAGCAGGCTCTGCGGCCGAATCCCGCTACACCATCGGCATCACCACCAACACACGCGGCGGTTGGGAAAACGACGTCTTCCTGTCCTTTCGCGAGGCTCGCGAGGCCGGATACAGGAACGTCGAAACGTTCATTCATTACTTTGTAAAGGACTACTTCGACAACCCCGAAGCGCTCCGGAAGAAGATCGATGAGATCGGCGTCAAGTTCGTCACCATTTCGAACGGCGGGCCGCTGGAGACCAGCTTCGAGAACCCCGCCAAACACGAGAAGCTGCTGGCCGATCACATGAGGCTCGGCCGTTTCATCCAGTCCTTCGGCTGCCGGCACATGAAGATCAACCTGGGCGGACGCCGGCCCGAAGGCACCACATCCGAGGACCTGAAGCACATGGCGCACGCGTGTGAGGAATTGGGCCGCCAGCTCAAAGGCATCGGGATCAGGCTCGCGATTCATGCGCACATGTGGAACCAGTTCGAGAACCGGCGCGAGATCGACCACATGATGGAGCACTGCACGCCGGCGCACGTCGGCTTCGTGCTCGACACCGGGCACATCACGATGGCCGGCATCGATCCAGTCGAATTGACGCGCACGCTCGGGCATCGCATCGTCGAGTTCCACATGAAGGATACAGCGCCGGAAAACCGCGGCGGCGCCAGGCAGCGCCTCGACCGGCCCGACGTGATGAAGAATCCGTGCTTCTTTCCGCTCGGCCACGGGGGGGTCGATTTCCCCGCCATCAAAGCGCATCTGGACAGGATCCAGTGGAAGGGCTTTCTCACCGTGGAACTCGATTCTTCGCCGTTCCGCCCGCCGAAAGAGAGCGCCCGGACCAGCCTGCGCTACATCGAGGAAAAGCTCGGGCTCAAGGCCTGAGGTGGCCCGTCCGGCCGGTGAAATGCGCATTCTTTGGGTGGAGGCATCGTTCATATGGCCACCCAGGTGGGAATCGATTATCTCAGCGCCGCCAAAGAGGCGGTAAGTTACACCGTCGCCAAAATCAAGTTAGGTCCGGCCAACAAGCTTTCGGTTCAGGACGGCATTGGCTCCCAACTGAGAGCCATGGGCGGCTTGCTGAAGGTCCGCGAAGGTGTCGACAAAGACCTGCAGGACAAGTTCGTGAATGAGACGGATGCTTTCCGCCACGTGCAGATTTATGCGCAGCGCGCCGAGCAATATGGCGGCGGCAATTGCGAAGAGCACTCGGCGGTCGCCTACATGCGTCTGCGAAGACAGCATGTCTACCCGCTGGACTGGTGCCGGTGGCGCAGCGGCGATCACGCCTTCGTGATCATCGGCCGGCCTGCCGGCAAGTGGGATCCGGGGGCGATGCCGCAGGCATCCTGGTTCCCCGATGCAGTGATTTGCGATCCGTGGGCGAGAAAGTCCGGGTATTGGCGGGATCTGTGGAACGAGTATCCGCCCGTCAACATCGTTCCCATGCTCCACCAGGAAAGCCAGGAGCAGATCCCCGTCTGGAAGAACCTGTAGAATGGCGATTCAGGGCATGCCACGCCCCGAATTGTCACTGGCAGAAGCGCGCCGCATCGCACTGGCGGCCCAGGGCTTCGATCGCCCGCGCCTGGGGAAGGTGCGGGCGAGTCATCTGGGGAGCGCAATCCGCCGGCTCGGCCTGATACAGCTCGACTTCGTCAATGTCCTTGTGCCCTCGCACTACCTGGTGTTGTTTTCGCGTCTGGGCGCCTATCCGAGGTCGCTGCTGGACGATCTTGTCTACAAGCGGCGCGAGTTCACCGAGCAATGGGCGCATGAGGCGTCGATTGTCCCTGTCGAGACCTGGCCTCTGTTGCGCCATCGCATGGAAACGCACCGCGTGCGCCCCTGGGGTTTTGAGAAGTTCCTCGAGCAACGCTCGGCGTACACGGATTGGGTGCTGAACCAGGTTCGCGAGCGCGGTCCCCTGACCGCCGATGACCTGCCGGAACCGGAGGACGCGCCCCGCCGAATGGCCGACCGATGGGGCTGGGGCCGGGCGGTCCGCAGACAAGTGTTCGAGGCGCACTTCGGCTTTGGACGGATGGCAGTGGTGAACCGGCTCCCGAATTTTGCCCGCGTATACGACCTTGCGGAGCGGATCGTTCCACTGGAGCATTACGGCTGCAAGGTGGCGCCAGTGGAGGCGCAGCGTAAGCTGCTGCATCTGGCGGCCCGCGCACACGGTATCGGCACGGCCGCCGATCTGGCCGATTACTACCGCATGCCCGTGAAGGAGGCGCGCCCCCGGCTGGCTGAATTGGCCGAGTCGGGCGAGCTGAGGGAAGTACGAGTCGAGGGCTGGCGGGAAACCGCATATCTCGACCGCCAGGCGCGACTACCCGGCCACATTGATGCCGAGGCGCTGCTCTCGCCTTTTGATCCTGTCGTCTGGCATCGCGAGCGCGTCCGGCGGCTGTTTGACTTTGACTACCGCCTGGAAATCTTCGTGCCTGCCGGGAAACGCAAGTGGGGATATTTCGTGCTCCCGTTTCTGCTCGGCGACCGTCTGGTGGCGCGTGTCGACCTCAAAGCGGACCGGCCGGCACGGCGTCTGTTGGTGCTGGCAGCCCACTACGAGAAGGATGTCAAACGGAGGCCGGCAGGGGAAGCCCTCGCTCGTGAGCTGCGGGCGCTGGGGTCGTGGCTTGGACTGGATTCAGTCGAGTGGAAACAGGGGACAGGGTAGCCTGTCCCCGGTTTAAAAGCTGAACTTGACGCCGAGCTGCAGGCGGCGCATCTCATGATACGCGAGGATGGAGCCGAACGAGGCGAGAGGTGTCGCGCCCGTGCCGTAGGTGCGGTTGATGAAAGCGTTGGTGGAATCGGCCAGGGGCGAGTTCAGCAGGTTGGCGGCTTCGGCGGTGAATTCGAGACGCCGTTTTTCCCCGAGGGGGACGAAGCGGCTGTAGCGGACATCGAGCTGAGCGGTCGCCGGGCCCTTGCCGGTGTTGCGGCCGAAGTACGGAGGCCGGTCGTTGTTGACGCTGTCGCGATTCAGGTCGGTTCCGGCGCGCACGTCGAAGGTGGATCCGCTGCGAGCGAAGAAGAAGAATGCGAACTGATTCCGGCGAAGCCGCCACACAGCGCTGCCGTTCAGAACGTGGCGCACATCGGCAAGCGAGTTGCCATATTCGGCGCGGCGGTTGAAAGTGTCCTGCGGCTGCTCGCTGCCGCCGGAAATGCCGGTTTCCGGCGCGTTATCGAGCGCGTGCGACCAGGTGTAGGAGAGATTGAACTGGAATCCCTTGTGGAAGCGCTTGTTCAGGTTGATGCCGAGGCCATTGTAGTTGGAATTGCCTCCGGCTGTGATCATGGCGATATTGTTGAACAGCGGATTGACGCGGGCGGTCGAGTAAATGGGGCGGCCGTCGGCCAGCCGCCCGGTGATGCCGCTTGGATTGAGATTGATATTCTGCGGCACGGGAATCCTGGTTGCGCGTAACAAGGCGTAGGTCACCGACAGCGAAAGACTCCGGGCGAGCTCACGCTGCACGCCGATCTGCACCTGCTGCGCGTACATCCACACAAGCCGCGGATCGAGGACATTCAGCGAGGGGCGCACGGTGGGCAGGCCTCCAGGGAACTGCGGAGAGTTGGGATAGACGGGGGCGCCGGCTGACGTGCCCGGGACCTGTACGGTGATCTGGCGGCGTGCGTTGTTCAGCAGAGCGTCGCGGTAGTAGTTGCCTTGCGGGGAATCGAAGTGGACCCCGTAACTGGCGCGGAGGACGGTTCTGGTGGAGGCCCGCGGGGCCCAGGCCAGACCGACGCGGGGCGCAATGTTGCGCTGATCGGATGGCGATTGTTGTGAGAGCGGGTACGGCGCCTGCGGGTCGCCGCCGGCCGGAACGCCGCCCTCCCACCGCAGTCCCCAGTTGATGGTCAGACTTCGGCCGGCCTTCCATTGGTCCTGCATATAGGCGCCCAGATACGTCTGGCGGTAGCGGAGCACGCGCTCGCCGAAGGCCAGGGTGAGCTGCGTGTAGGTGAACGGCTGGCCGGCGGCTGGGTCCATGCGTCCTTCGCGTGTGTACAGGTACTGATCGAGCGCAGTGACGGCGCCGCGCGGCGCGGCGGCGGGAAGCCCGCCGAACGTGAACGCGGGAATCAGTTGGTCTTCGTAAGTGAGCGGAGAAAAGACGCTGTTCATGCCGGTCTTGAACAGATGCCCGCGATGCTGAAGGCTGAGATTGTCGCTCCATTCAGCGATTTTTTCGCGGTTCGCCGTGAGGCCGGAGGGAAAGCCGAAGGTGGCGACGCCGCTGACCGTGGTGTTGGGAAGCGTCGCGGGGGCAGGCTCCGCGGTGGGCCTCCGGCGCGTGAACCGGTCTGCGATTTGCGTGCGGAATTCGTTGATGAGGCGCGGGCTCAGCACGCTGGTCCAGGAAGCAGCGACAGCAGCTTCATTGAAGATGGCGCCGTTCGATGAGCTGAAAACCGTGAGGCCGCCGGGATCGCGCGCATAGAAATACTCCCGGAACGTGTTTCCGCGCAGGGAGAAGGAATGCTTCGAGCTGGGGCGCCAGTCGAGCTTTAGCAGCCAGAGTTGCGGATTGAAAGAAGCCGGCAGCACGTCCACCTCTTTCGCAGTGAGCCCCAGCCTGGCGGCGTTCTCTTTGGCGATCGGGCTGGTAAACCCGAGCGATTGCGGGAAGGCGCGCTTGCTCGCTTCGTAGCTGAAGAAAAAGAAGAGGCGGTCTTTGCGGATGGGGCCGCCGGCGGCGCCGGCGAACACGTTCCCGCTGGGCTTGAGGCTCTGGGAGCCGAAGGGCCTGGCGTTCCAGACCTCACGCGAAGTCAGCCAATGTCCAAGGCCGTGGAACTGGTTCGTGCCGGATTTGATGATGTTGTTGACCACGCCGCCTCCGGTGCGGCCATTCTCTGCCGGCGCGCCGAAGCTGAGGATCTGTGTTTCCTGAAGAGCGGCGGGGGAGAAGATAATGACGCGGAACGCCTTTTGTTGTGTCGAGGAGTTCTGGAATCCATCCACCTGATAGTTGAGCCGCCGCGAGAGCCCGCCGATGTCAATGCGTGGCGCTTCGTATTCTCGCGGCCGGTTGCCGTTGGTGAAGGGCTGGAGGAAAGCGAAGTTCAGCTCGCTGCGGGAAAGGTTGGGCAGGTTCTCGATGTCCATTTCGTTGACGGCGCGGCTGGTGGATGTCTGGGCCGTCTCGATGAGCGGGGTCTCGGCGGTGACAGTAATCTCCTGCTGGACGGAAGCGAGCTCCAACGCGATCTGGAGTGAGACGATTTGCCCCGTGGAAAGCTCGATGCCGGTCTGCCGGTGGGGGGCGAAGCCGGACGCCTGGGCGCGCACTTCATACTTGCCGATGGGGACGAGCGACGCTCGGAAGAAGCCTGAGGCATTGGTCACCAGCTCGCGCACGAAGTTGGTGTCCGTGTTGCGGACTTGCACGGCGGCGTTGGGGACGGCCGATTGCGCGCGATCGGTGATGATGCCCTCGATCTGGCCGGTGTTGGCCTGGGTCTGCGCGAAAAGCGTGGAAGAAAAACTCAAAAGATATAGCAGGAACATGTTCTTGTGCGACATGACAGCCGGAAATAGGGGGACAGGGTAGCCTGTCCAGTAGCCTGTCCCCGGTTTTCAGAAGTTGATTTTCAAGCCGAACTGGAACTGGCGCGGATTCTGCGCGCTGGTGAACGCCAGCGGTGAAGTCGCGCTCCTGCGGTTGCCCTCGATGGGGTTTGGAAGATCGGCGATGCGCACGTCGCCCACCGTGTTGTTCACCGTGCGGAAATTGGTGCGGTTGAAGAGATTGAAGACTTCGCCGATGAACTCGATGTTGCGCGATTCCTTGGCCGAGAAGGGGAAGCGGCGGGAGAGGCGGAAATCGAAGGTGGCGAAGTCGGGGCCTTGGCCTGCGTTGCGCCCCAGGTGAGCGGGGCGTTTGGTGTTGACGTAGGTATCGCCACCCGTAGGCAGATCGACGCCGGTAAGGACGTTGAAGGGTCGCCACGAGCTGACGCTGGCGATGGGAGCGAAATTCCAGGACTTGAGCAGGTAGGGCCGGGCGCGCGACTCATAGACGCCGCTGAGGACAAAGCGGTGCTTCTGGTGGAAGGAGGAGAGAGACCGCTCGGCGCGGGCGTTCAACTGATCATTCGGCGAGTAGTCGGAGTTGAAGTCGGTGGATTCGTCTATTGCCTTGGAGAAGGTGTAATGGGCATTCAAAGAAAAGCCGCGGGTGAAGCGGCGGGTCACCTGGAAGACAGCCGCGTGATAGAAGGAATTGGCGCTGGACTCGAAGATGTTGCGTTGCAGGATGAGCGGCTCGATGCGCGCAAAGGTGGGCCGCCCGTCGGGCAGGCGCTGGCCGGTGTATCGGACGTTCTTTCCTATGACCCGGCTGATGTGGGCGCCGCGATTGAAATTGTATGCAGCGGATACGGCGTAGCTGCCGATAGCACGCTCGATCTCGAAGCTCGCCTGGTGGGCCCAGGGGTTTACATGATCGGGAGCGGCTCCGAAAATGACCGAGAGCGGATAGCCCGGACCCGGACGAAGGCCAAACTGGAGCAGATCCGCTTCCGTGATCGAGCGCGTGCCGATGACACCCTGGCGGAAGAGGGTTTGGTACATGTCCGCCGAGGTCAGCGGACGGCCGGTCGCGGGATTGTTGATGCCGGGGACGCCAGTGAGCGGGATGAAGATCTGGTTGATGTACTTGCCCGACAGCGGGTCGGCGACGCCGGCGACCTGGGTCGAGATCTGGCCGTAGTAGAGGCCATAGCCGCCGCGCAGGACAGTGCGGGCCTTGCCGGGGCTCCAGGCAAAGCCGAAGCGGGGGCCGATGTTGTTGCGGTCCGGCGGTACGACGGGGTTGTGGAATTCCACCTCGTAGCGGAGGCCGAAGTTGAGCGTGAGGTCGTTCCGCACACGCCAGTTGTCCTGAACAAAGGTATGGAAGCGCTTAATGGTGGCGACGTAGTTGGGGTTGCCGAAACCTTGCTGGTAAATCGTAGGGAAGCCGAGGCTGAAGGACTGCAACGCAGAAAGAGGCTGGTTGAGGTTCCCGATGAGCTGCTGCTGCCCGGCGGCAGTCGGGATTGAAGTCATACCCGAACTTGACGTTGTGGCGGCCGCCAAGAAAGCTGAAATTCTGCAACGCCTGGTAGTGGCGCTCGATCCCGTAGTAAGGGAGGAAGATCTGGCGGCTGAAAAGGCCGAACCCGGTGACGTTGATCTCGGGTCCGTAGGGATCGGTGGGGATAACGTCGAGGGTGTTGTAGTTGAACATGAGGCGCGTGTCCATCAACCAGCGAGGGTTGAAGACGAAGGTGTCGTTCACCATCAGGGTGCCGTCGAACTGGTCAAGGCTGCGGCCGCGGTTGTAGGCGTCGAGGGCGCCGAAGGCGGAATTCTGCTGGAAGTTGCCGCTCACGTTGCCGCGGAAAAAGGCGTTGTGGCGCTCTGAGAATCGATGATCGAGCTTGATCCCGAAAGTGGTCAGATCTTCGGCGAACGGGAAGACGCCTGAGTTCTTTGCGAACATTTGGACCACGAAGGGGTTGGAAGCCGGCGTGAGCGTCCGCTGGGCCTGGCTGGCGAGCCCGATCAGGGTAGGGTCGCCGGTCGAGCGGAAGAAGTCAAAGAGCTGCTGCTGCGAGGGTGTCACACGGGAAAAGACAGACGTGTCCTGTAGCAGCGGCACGAAGTTGCTCTCCTGGCGGTCCAGCCGCTCGAAGCCGGCGAAGAAGAAGGTCTTGTCCTTCTTGATGCGCCCGCTGAAGGTGGCGCCGGCCTGGACGCGGGTGAATGCGCTCTTGCCGGGGTCGAAGTAGTTGCGCGCCTGGATGTCGCGCTGGCGCAGGAAGCCGAAGACGTTGCCGTGGAAATCGTTGGCGCCGGACTTGCTGATGATGTTGATGATGCCGCCCATGGCATTGCCGAACTCCGCCGAGTAGGAGTTGCGGTTGATCTGGAACTCCTGGGCCATTTCCTGGCTGATCGAGAGGCGAACGCCGCTCGACCCCATGTAATTCTCCACTCCGTCGATGTAGAAGCCGTTGCCGCGGCCGTTGCTGCCGCCGAAGCTGAGCCCGGAGTTGGGAGTCTGGATCGGCCGGAAGCTGGTATCGTCGACCAGCGAAGTGGTCTCGACCACACCCGGAGCAAGCAAGGCGAAATCGAGATAATTACGGCGGTTGATCGGCAGGTTGCGGATGCGCGTCTGGTCGATGAAATTGGCTTGCTGGATGCGCTCGGTCTCGACCACTTCACCCTGCGACTGTACTTCAATCTCGGTTGAGACCTGGCTGACGGCCATTTGCACCGGCAGAGCCACTGCGTCGCCGACTCGTACTTCCACGCCGTCGACGACTTTCGTGGCAAAGCCCGGCGCCTCGATGCGGACACGATAGACTCCGGGGGGCAGGATCGCGAGGACGAACTTGCCCTCCACATTGGTTTCCGTATTCCGCGTGATGCCGCGATCCGGATCTGTTAAGGTGATCTTTGCATTGGAGATGGCGGCGCCGGAAGGATCAACAACGGATCCTTTGATGTCGCCGGAGTTGCTTTGCGCTTGCGGGAAAACCGGGATGACGCAAAGAAGACAAAGGGAGAACAGCCGGAGGATAAGCATGGTAGTAAGCTCCCTGAGACATTGCTCTTCCCATATTATCATGAGGCTTATGTGGCGACTCATTTTCTTAGCAGCAATGGGGCTGGCCGCCGAGGCGCGCGAGTTCCGGGCAGGGGTGGCGAGAATCGACATCACTCCCTCAAAGCCGATCTGGTTGTCCGGGTATGCCAGCCGGACCAGGCCTTCCGAGGGCGTGGTGCACAAGCTGTGGGCCAAGGCCCTGGCCCTCGATGACGGACACGGCAAGGCCGTCCTGGTGACCACCGACCTGATCGGGCTTCCGCGGGCGGTGTCCGACGTCGTGGCGGCGCGGGTCGCCAGGCAGTATGGAGTCACCCGGGAGCGGCTGCTGCTGAACTCATCGCACACGCACACGGGACCGGTGGTGCGGCCAAACCTGATGACGATGTTCGTCCTCGGCGACCAGGACCGTCGCGTTCTGGACGACTACGGGAGCAAGCTGGTGGAGGACCTCGTCAACGCCATCGGCGCCGCTTTGGGGAACCTCGAGCCCGCCCGGATGAGCGTCGCGCACGGCCAGGTGGGGTTTGCGATCAACCGCCGCCAGCCGACGCCCAAAGGAGTGCGGCTGGGCATCAATGAGAAAGGGCCGGTGGATCATGATGTGCCGGTGATCGCGGTGCACGGAAAGGACGGGCAACTGCGGGCAGTGCTGTTCGCGTATGCGTGCCACAACACGACGATGGGCGGCGATTTCTACCGGATTACCGGCGATTATGCGGGCTTTGCGCAATCTGAGATCGAAGCGATGCAGCCCGGCGCGACGGCGATGTTTCTGCTGCTGTGCGGCGGAGATCAGAATCCGAATCCGCGAGGCACGCTCGATCACGCGGCCGCGCACGGCAAAGCGCTGGCGGCGGAAGTGAACAGGCTGCTTGGGGCGGCAATGAAAGAGGTACGGCCGGATCTTCGAGGAACGATGCAGGTGATCGAGCTCGAGTTCGCCCGGCACACGCGAGAGCAGTTCGAAGACGAGCGCAAGTCGGATAACAAGTTCCGTGTGCAGCGGGCCGGGGAAATGCTGCGGGCCTATGATGAGCGACGCCCGGTGCGCACCACGCCGTATCCGGTCCAGGCGATCCGGTTGGGCAAGGAACTCATCATTCTGGCGCTGGGCGGCGAAGTGGTGGTGGATTACGCCTTGCGGGCGAAGCGGCAGTTCACGGGCGCGGACCTGATTGTGGCCGGCTACAGCAACGACGTGATGTGTTACATTCCGTCGCTGCGGGTGTTGAAGGAAGGCGGCTATGAAGCAGTGGACAGCATGGTCTACTACGGGCAGCCTGGGCCCTTTGCGGAAGACGTCGAGGAGCGTATTTTCGCATCCATCAAAACGGTGCTCGGACGCGTGGGGATGAAGGAGAAGAAATGATCGGGCGGCGGGAGTTTCTTGGCGCGGCCCTGACCGCCGGATTACAGGCGCAGCAGCGGCCGCCGAATATCCTTTTTGTGCTGGCCGATGATCTGGGCTGGGGTGATCTTGGCTGCTACGGCAACAAGTTCATCCCCACGCCGAACCTGGACCGGCTGGCGAAACAGGGGACGCAGTTCACCCAGTTTTACGTTGCCAATCCGGTATGTTCGCCGAGCCGCACGGCATTTATGAGCGGCCATTTTCCGGCGCGCCACCGGATTCACGGACATCTGGCGACGGCGGAGCAGAATGAGCGGCGGGGGATGCCGAACTGGCTGGATCCGTCGGCGCCGATGCTGCCACGGCTGCTGAAGCAGAAAGACTACGCGACTGCGCATTACGGCAAATGGCACCTCGGGAGCGGGCCCGGCGCGCCGCTGCCTTCGGCGTATGGCTTCGATGAATTCCGCACCATCAACGGCAACGGCCCGACCTGGCAGCAGGATGAATTTTTCCGGGCGCGCTCGACGGGTGTGTTTGTGGACGAAGCGCTCAAGTTCATCGAGAAGAACCGGCAGCGGCCGTTTTACGTAAACCTGTGGACGCTGCTGCCGCATGCACCACTGAATCCGCTGGATGAGGAGATGCAACCGTTCCGAAAATACGGACCGGCGGAAGTGAAGCGGTTCGCCGGAGCGCGGACGATTTACTACGCGTCGGTGGCGTCTCTCGATCGCGACCTGGGGCGTTTGTTCGCCGGACTCGACAAGCTGGGTGTGGCGGACAACACCATGGTGGTGTTCTCTTCGGATAACGGGCCGGAGGAGATTTTCATCGGGAACGCGGCGCACAGCGGCGTGGGATCGCCGGGCCCGTTCCGCGGGCGCAAGCGCAGCTTGTACGAAGGCGGTGTGCGGCTCCCGTTCCTGGTGCGCTGGCCGGCACGAGTGCCGGCCGGACGTGTGGATTCTTCGAGTATCGTCGGAGCGGTGGATTTTCTGCCGACGATGGCCCGATTCGCCGGCTTGCCGTCGCCGGACGACGCCAGGCCGGATGGCGAGGATCGCGGCGAGGCGCTGCTGGGCAGAGCCACACCGCGGACCAGACCGCTGTTCTGGGAATGGCGCTTTAACATCGCCGGCCATGTGAACAACATCAGCCCGATTCTGTCGATGCGGGAAGGCGACTGGAAGCTGATGATGAATCCGGACCGCAGCCGCATCGAGCTGTACGACATCCCGAAGGATCCGATGGAAGTGCAGAATTTGGCGTCGTTTGAGAAGCAGGTGGTCGAGCGGATGGCGCCAAAGCTGCTCGCGTGGCACAAGACACTGCCTCCGGGTCCGCTGGATCAGGGAGCGGGAAAGAACGATTATCCTTGGCCACGCTGATCCTGGCGCAAAATAAGAGACATGGACAGGCGACATTTTCTCCTGAGTGCTCTGTTTCCGCTGGCGGCGCGGCACATCGCCGAGGCCGCACCGGCAATGAAGATCCGGCAGATCGATACCGTGTACTGGCCCAAGGGTCGTGATTCGGCGCCATTCTGGCCACATTGGACCTGGGTGCGGATCACCGCGGATAACGGTGTATCCGGGACCGGGGAGACCTACCCGGTAAATGAAACCGAGGCCGCATTCGTGCATTCGTTCGTGGCCCGGATGCTCGTGGGGCGTGACCCGCGCGACATCGACCGCATTTGGGCGGAGTGTTACCGCGCGTTCGACTACCGCATCACCGGCGGCACGGAGATGCGGGTGCTGAGCGCGATCGATCTGGCGCTGTGGGACCTGCTGGCGAAATCGCTGAACACGCCGGTGTACCGGCTGATTGGAGGAAAGTCGAACCCGCGCGTGCGGCTTTACAACACCTGCTTTCCGCACAAGTACGACTTCCACAAGGAGCCGGACAGGATCATGCGGGAGCTGATCGACAGCTTTGGGATCAAGGCGATCAAGATCTGGCCGTTTGACAGGGCGGCCCAACGGAACGGCAATCAATATGTCACCAATGCGGATATCGACGAAGCGCTGACGCCGGTTCGGAAGCTGCGCGACCTGTTCAGCATGGACATCGAGATCCTGCTCGAGTTTCACTCGAATTGGAACTTGCCGGCGGCGATTCGCATTGCCAAGGCGCTGGAGCCGTACAAGCCGATGTGGCTCGAAGACATGCTGCTGCCGGGCAATTTCCACCAGTACCGGCAACTGGCGGAGGCGACGTCGCTGCCGCTGACGATCGGCGAGCGGATGGCGGGCCGGCGCCCCTTCTTGCAGTTGATCGAGTCGCGTGCAGCGAAGTTCGTGATGTTCGACGTCTGCTGGTGCGGCGGGATCAGCGAGGCGCGTAAGATCGCCTCGATGGCGGAGGCGCACGAGCTGCCGGTGGCGCCGCATACGGCCGGCGGGCCGTTGCTGTTCTACGCGTCGACGCACCTGGCGACGGCGGTGACGAATTTGTGGATTCAGGAAAGCTGCCAGCGGTTCTACGAGCATGACTGGCCGCTGATGCTCGAGAACCCGATCGTGCCGAAGGAGGGGAGCGTCGAGGCGCCGGAGGAGCCGGGCTTCGGGATGCGCATCAAGCCGGAGGCGTGGAGCCATCCGGCTGCGGTGGCAAGGACGACCAGGTGATTTGGCGCCTATGCCAACCGCTTCCTAACGGTCGCGGCTCGGAAGCGCTTTCTGAGCCGCGCGGCTCGGAAGCGCTTTCTGAGCCGCGCGCGTGAGCAAGCGGAGGGTTAGTTTACGGGCGCGTGAAGACCAGAAAATACTGGTGCGGCAGGAAGTCGAAGCTTTGCGTCTTGACGAAGCCGGCTGCCTGGAACTCCCCGATCACCTGCTCCTCGCTCAGCTTCATGGATTCGGGAGGGCCGACGGGCAGTTTGCGCTTGTAAAAGTCCACGATCACGACGCGCCCTCCCGGCTTTAGCGCCTTGGCCAGCCTGGCGTGGTAGGCGGCGCGGCTGTCGATGTGATGCAGCACATCGCAAATGAAGATCGCGTCGACGCTTGCTTCGGGCAGCTTGCGGTCGTCCGGGGCAGCGAGCACGGTCTTGATATTGGGCACGTTGAGCTTGCTGATCCTCTCGAGCAGCCGCGTGTCGATGTCCACGGCATAAACCAGCTTGGCGTGATGCGCGAAGCGCCGCGTGAAGTAGCCTGAGCCGGCGCCGATGTCCGCAATCACCTCGTCGGAGCGCAGATTCAAAGCTGTGATCACTTCGTGCGGCTTCTGCCAGGCGTCGCGG
>JACQDF010000137.1 GCA_016201205.1 Acidobacteriota bacterium | reverse complement strand
ATTCAGCGCGGTAGGCGGCGAGGAGTTCGTGGTAGCGATCTTGGGATTCGTTGGCTAGGACGACGCGGGAGGAGCGGAGCCCGTGGGTAGTTGCGTTTTGGGAGGAGGCTGCCTTGCCCTCCGGGGTTGTGGGGCCATGGGACTTGGCTCCGTTGTCGCGGGAGGCGGCGGTTTGCGCCTTGGAGCGCGGGGTGGAAATGCGATGCGAGTTCTTCTTCACGATTTCAGGATGACGGATGGAGAGGGGGCAGGAAGGCGTTGCGGGCGGTAAGCGGTTGACGGGTTGGAGAAAAAAGAGTTGAATTGATGGTCATTGGTCCCGGAAAGTTTACAGAAAACGACAGAAAATACTTTACAAACCCGGCAGGAAGAATCGGGCCTGTCATATGGACTTGCAGGAAGTTGCTTTCGTCCTGGTGCGACGTGAACCGGAAAAAAGCCTGGCAGGAATTGGCTGCCGGTGAGTAGGACTGGTCAAGGACCGCGATGCGATACCGGCCACAGCGGGTTCTTGCGAAGTGCGAGGACAATAGGAGCTACGCGATTGCACACGGGCTGGCCTGATCACACTTGGCCATCTGGGCGGCGCCTTGGCGAACGTGCTAGGCTGATGTTCGGACGCTGAGGATTGCCATGAGTGGGAAAGAAGAGTTGCACGAGCTTGTAGATTGCCTTCCCCCGGGACGGGTGGCGAGCGCCAGGAAAGCCCTGGCGGATCTATGCGGAGACCTTCCTGCCCCCTCCAGCCAGTTCCCTGACGCACGCCGGATCGAAGACGTTCTGAGAGAATTGGCGGCAGAAGTCCCGCGGGAAGAATGGGACCGTTTGCCTCCGGGCCTGACGGATGACTTGGACCGCTACCTGTACGGGACACCGGAGCGGTGACGACGGTTTTTGCGGACACAGTGTATTGGATTGCAACCGTTCGTCCCAACGATCCATGGACGGCCTCGGCAAACCGGGCACGCGAACTGTTAGGCGGTGCGCGCCTGGTCACGACGGACGAAGTGTTGGTCGAGTTTCTGACGGCGCTGTCTGGCGGGGGAGAGCGCCTGAGAGAGCAGGCGGCCAAGATGGCGCGAGCGCTTCTGGCTCATCCCGGCGTCGATGTGATTCCCCAGTCACACGAGTCCTTTCTGCGGGGGCTGGCGCTCTACCAAACGCGTCCCGACAAGGATTACAGCATGACGGACTGCATCTCGATGGACCGGATGCGGGAACACTCGATCTCAGCGGTGCTCACCAATGACCGGCATTTCTCTCAGGAGGGCTTCGCCGTCTTGATGATGCCGGCCGCTTAGCCGTCGCAAAACAATGCTGTACGGTTCGAGGGTGGCCGGCGTTCACCGACGATCGGTGCAGCGCGACCTGCGCAGCCTCATCGAGCAGGGGGTGCTCCTACTAGCAGAGGGCGCCACGAATCGGCTGGTCTGTCGCGCGGCCGCTGACCTCTGACGACTTGCGACAAACTTGCGACAGTCTCGCGACGCCGTTTGCGACAATGAGTCGGCCCGCGCGGAACGAGTCCGTTCCTGGCGCGCCACATGCACAAAGGACCAATTTCCTGTGCGTTTTGCTGGTTGAACAGCAGCGTGCAGCGCGACCTGATCTATTGTGTGCAATCCATGCGGTTCATGACGACGCCGGCTGCAAAAAAGCTTGAGGAGGGTTGGAAGCGGGGACCGAGTTGGACGAGCGTGTCAACAAACGCTTCCTGTCAACCGGAGAAAGCCGAGAATTGGTAAGCGAAAACATGGGGTCCGTGCTCAACCCTCGGTTCGTTGAGCGCGCCACCCCGCGATTCGTCGTTTCCAACGAGAGAGAACGCGTTGGGTCCGGGAAGCCGCGGAATGTTGTGGATACGGTCGAGGGAAACGGCGAGCGCTGCTGTCAAGAAACAAGGCCTTGCAGTTGGGGGTGTGGAAGTGTGGGAAACGTGTTTCCCAATTTGACGGCGGAGATACGGCGGCAAAGTGCTTGATTCCACAGTTGTTGCTGAAGTTGGCCTGTTGGGAAACCCAGCGCAATCCCGTTCTAAGGTCCAGTTGATTCCCGTCGGGGAGAAGGGAACATCACTCCACACGAAGATTCGTGCCAGACGGCGGGTGAATGTGCGCGTCCACCTGTGACTTGACCGAGAGCGCCTTCGAGAACAGCTTGGAATGGGCGTTTGGCCCACCCATGCGCTGCAGCGTAAAGCGAGAAGGCGGCCCCTGGCACTAATTCGAGTCGGCAGATGGGTGCTCAGTGGGTGGCATAATAATGAGGAATAATGAGGACTATCGGTTACCCGTCGGTCGGTGATCGCACAACGACCGCCCTACGCGCAGGTAAAGACTTTTTCGTTCGGGGACCGGCTGAAATCAGGAGGCCAGAAGGCTGACATGATTACTGTTGAAAAGTTCATCTCGCTACTGAAGCAGTACGAGGGGCAGCAGCTCGACTTCAAGCGCGATCCCTACAAGCTTACGGAAGAGGAGGGCCGCGCCGACCTAATCAAGGATCTGCTCTCGATGGCGAACACACCACGCGAGAGCGAATCCTACATCGTTCTTGGCGTCAAGTCCCATGCGGACGGATCGAAAGACCTGATTGGCCTCTCAGAAGCCATCGATGACAACGAGTATCAGAACGCAGTAAAGCCCAAAGTCCACCCTTGTCCGGTTTACCTCTACGTTCCAATTGCCCATGAGGGTAAGAACTTCGGTGTCATCGTCATTCCGCCCGAGCGCAGAGGACCATACCAGGCAACGATGGATGTCGGAAAGAAGGTTAGTCGCCATGTGATCTACTGGCGCCGCGGCTCACAGAACGACGAGGCACGAGCCGATGAGCAGGAGTCCATTCGCAATTGGTGCAGCGGTGGATTTCGCGACCGGCACCGCATTGAGGTGCCTGACGATCCGAAGACGCCATACGCTTTGCCGAATTCTGTCGAGGTGATGACGTTATTCCCAGTGGTGAAATGGTTGAACTGGTATCACGCTGTTTCCTGTTCCGCGACAACCGTGATCCACTGGGCCGCGAATCACCCGAACAACAAGTGCTGAGTCACTTCGCGCAGCTCATCGATTCTCGCGTCAGCCGGTTCACGATTTGGTCCACTTATTTCCGCGATCGCGCGATCGCGGCCCCATTGAAGCAAAACCCGGTGCCTCCGGGCATACTCGAAGAAGTGATCGAGGTTGCCACCGGATGAAGTTGCCGGTGGTTTCTGGCAGCGAGGCCGTCAAGGTATTCCGAAAACTCGGATACGAATTCGATGGGCAGCAGGGCAGCCACATCATTCTCCGGCATGCCAACCCACCGCACAGACGCCTGTCCGTTCCCAACCATAAAGAACTCGCCAAAGGAGAATTCCGGCGTAAGATTACTCACCAGCGCTCCGGATGACTTCAGCCTCAAGGGAAGGACAAAGAAACCGGCGCGGTCGCGCAGTGCCTGTGGTAGCAAACCGAGAGCGGGCCGTCAGCTCCTTCGGGCAGCCACCATCTGAATTCCTTCGGCGGCAATAATGCAGATGTGTCCCGCCCATGCCCGATTCGCCTCGACAAACGCACGCACAAGCGGCTTGAGATTATCGGGAGTTGCGGGATGAACTCGAAACCAGACGACGCCGGATTGTTCGAGAGGAACCCGGCGTTGAACGGCAATCTGCCAGAAGTCCTTGTCCAGAGTCAGGAGAATCCGGGATTCCGCTTCGGCGAACTCAAGAAGTTCAGCGTCCTTCCATCCAGTGCAATCGGTCCGTGCCCAACACACGTGGTGGCCATCAGCGCGAAGCGCTTCGACGGCCGGCTTCGGAAAGTTTTCATCGGCAAGGAGTCGCATCTTTCCTAGCAAGAATCAGGCCGGAATTGGATAGGCCTTGTATTCGTGAGCCAGGTAGCTGGCGTAGGAAAGGCAGGCGAGAATGTCGTCGTGCGTCAGCCCCGGATAGTTCGTCAGGAGATCTTGTTCGGACTGCCCCGCGGCAAGCAATTCCAGAACGAACTCAACGGCAAGGCGAGTGCCACGGATCACCGGTTTGCCGGCCAGGATCTCCGGATCGACGACGATACGCTCTGACAAGGGCATGCTCAGATTTTACCGCAGGGGGCTTTCGGCTTGTAACGCAGCATGGGGCGGGGCTTGGCGACTGGCAACGATTAGCGCTGTATTGTAACGCTTGGAAGCCGACCAAAGGCCCGATCTCGACATCGACAAGCAGACGCAAACCCCTCTGATGCCTGTGTCTGGTATGGTACGCAGGTAAAGCGCCTCCGATCATCTCAGGGTGTTGATCGAAGCCATTTGGCGAGCCTCGAATGCGCGTGAATCCGCGACTCCCGCGGGAGGATGTAGCACAGCTCATCGATGCCGTTCAGCAGGCAATGCTTCGCGAATGGGTCCACGGGGAACTTGACTTTGCGGCCTTACTCTGAGCTGCCGCGGTATTCGAGCTTATATCCACCCCTCCCCCGCCCAAGAGAGGGGGGTATGCGGCATGATAGAAAGCGGCGGGCCTGAAGGCCGATCGCAGGCTTCAAGCCTGCCCGGCGCGGCACCCAGCGCCGGCCGGAAGGCCGGCGGCAGCCAAGAATGGCCGCCCCACAAACCAACCTCAGTAGAGGACGTTCCAGGTCAATTGCAGCCGCGTGTTGACGTGATCGTCGTTCCTCGTTACGCCACTCTTGAACTGATAGTCGATGCCGAAACGCGAGTGACTCCCAACGCTCCGAAAATAGCCCAAGTTCAACGCGCGAATGTTGCGCCCGGAAACCGGATCACCGTTGAGCTGGTCGTAGCGCCAGTAGATGTCATTGTTCCGGGTGAGCTTCACGTTCGCGAAGATCGCTCCCGCTGACGAGTGGGCGCCGGGCCGAAAGGCCGGGGCGAACTCGGGTTCGATGTCGATCAGAGTCGAGGGCATGTTTCCGGCGACATACTCGCCCCGGACTCCCAGACGTCTCCAGACGAACTGGAGATCGACGCCATAGTAATCCTCGAGATTCGAACCGCCGACTCCGGGCGGCAGAAGCTGCCTGCCGAGCTGGGCCGAGATGCCGACCGCCAAAGGTAGGGAAGCGAACACCTTGCGGGCGCGGAGGTTGTAGTTGAGTTGCCGGTTGTTGTCCTGGAAGAAACGGTTCCCGTTCAGGGCTGCCCCGTACACGGTGACGCCTCGGAGTGGAGCTCCGAGTGCGTCAAGCTTCCTTATCACCATGACTCCGCGGTCGCGCTGGCCGGGAAAGAAGTACCCTGCGAAAATGCCTCGCTCCGGCGCTTCACGGATGCTGCTCGACTGCTGAATGTCAAAGCCAAAGGGCTTGACAAACTGGCCGGCTCGGATGGTCGTGGACTCGTTCGGGTAGTACTCGACAAAGGCGTCATTGACGATCTCGAATGACGATCCGCCGGGCGCGGGATGATACTGAAGCTCGAAGCCCATGCCCACCTTGCCGGACACCTTGCCGGACCACCGCGTCTCCATTCGCGTCAGCAGGAAGTTCGGCCTGGCCGCCTCACCGGTGGCACCATTGATCGGAAGAGCCTGATAGCGCGACTGTATGAAGAGCTCGGGGCGCCCACTCAATTCGTGCTCGCGCTGGTCGCCCCCAAGATCTGGCAGGAGAATGCGCCTGGCGAAATCGCCTCTGTGGTCCGATGCAGGGTCCGTCGCTGCAGGTGCAACCTGAGCCTCGACAGAAAGAGTCTGCCGGGACGGTCCCTGCTTGAGGTCCGCCAATTCACGGCTGGCCGCTTCCATTACGCTCTGAAGTTGCGCCATCTGGCGCTGTGCCTGTTCGAGCATCGTCTCGAGCTTTCGGATGCGCTCCTCGTCAAGCTGCCCGCCGCGCGCTTGCTGCGGGAGCGTAATAGGGAGCAATAGAAGAGACAGCAATACGGTCCAACGCATGGTTTCCTCACTCGGCTGGTGGAGATAGGGCGCGGCGGTTTTCAAAGTAGCCGCGAATCACATCGGGAGTGCCGACGGCGGCAATGCGACCTTGGTCCATCACCAGAACTCGCTCTCCAATCTCGAAAGCCTCTTCGCGGTTGTGGGTGACGTACAGAAGCGTGAATCGCAGCCGCTGGTACAGAAGGACGATCTCGCGGCGCAGCCTCAGGCTCAGGTCCAGATCCAGGCTCGACAGCGGCTCGTCCATAAGCAAGATCCGTGGTTCGAGCACCAATGCGCGCGCCAGCGCCACCCTTTGCTGTTGACCGCCGGACAGACTGCCCGGTTTGGCTGTCGCGCGATCACTCAGTTGCATGAGGTCGAGGGCACGCCGAATCCGCTCGTTGGCCTCGTCCGTCGGCACGCGCCGGGCGCGCAAGCCGAAGCGCAAGTTGACGTCCACGCTGAGGTGCGGCCAGAGCGCGAGATCCTGAAAGACCATTCCAACGTGGCGTTTTTCCGGAGGGATGATGATTCTCCCGTTCGCCGACACGGCTTGTTCGTCCAACTCGATGACGCCCTCATCCGGGGTGAGCAAACCGGCGATCAATCGCAGGATGGTGGTCTTGCCGCAGCCGGATGGCCCGAGAATGGCGACCCGCTCGCCGGCGGCGATTTCCAGTGAAAATGCGCTGACCGCCTCACGCCCCCCGAGACGCTTGCCGACGGACAGCAATCTAGCCGATGCGGCCACCTAATCCTCCTTTCAACACACCCGACACCGCTACCGGAACCACGGCGGCAGCGATCATGAGCATGCACAGAGCCGCGATCAAATCGGGTGCGCCGTTCGCCATCAGCGTGAAGGTCCGCACGGGGAGCGTGTCGTGGCCCGGTGGGTAGACGATCATTGAGATGCCCACGTCACGGAGGCAGAAGATGTAGGCCACCAGCCAGCCCGCGAGAAGCCCCCTGGAGGCCAGCGGAGCGACGATGACCAGGATCCGGCGATGCCAGCCCGCGCCGCAGACTTGAGCCGCATCCTCCATTGATTGCGGAATCTGGCTCAAGGTGGCAACGGTCGCCCGGCTGGTCAGTGCCGCGTACTGGGCCGTGTACCCGAGAAAGAGAATCACGGGAGTGCCATAGATCAACGTGGACCATGGCTGGTTCCAGACGAGAACGAGTCCGATGCCGAGAACCGTCGAGGGGACGGCGAATAGAAACAGCATCAGAGCGTCAACGGCGCGCCACACGGGCAGCGACCTGGTGTGCACGAGGTAGCCGGCGAAAAAGCCAACGGCAGTGAGAATCGAGGCGCCGGCGGCGGCGTACAACATGCTGCGTACCAGGCTGTCGCCGGCGCGGGCAAGAGCTTCGCGATAGGCTTGCCCCGAACCGGCGGTGACGGCGAGTCCGGCATACGGCACGCCAGCCAGAAGAAGCACGAACGCGCCGGTCAGGATCGCAGCCGGCTGGCGATATTTCCCCAACGGGATTCGGTCGCGGCGATCCCACGAGCCGAAACGCAGCGCCTTGGGTTGGTTCTTCAGCAGGTTCCACTCCAGAACCAGCAACAGGAGCGCGGCCAGCAACAGAGGAACGGCAGCGGCCGTCGCGGCGCCGTGGTTGAAGAACGCCGAGAATTGGGTAAAGCTCTCGACCGGGAACACGTCGAACCGCAGGAAAATCGGCACACCGAACTCCCCGAGACTCAGCAGAAACACCAGGCTCGCCGCCAGGGCGATGCCCGGCCAAACGAGGGGAAGCGTCACAACGCGAAGGGTGGCGGGCCAGGACGCTACCAGCCGTGCCGCATCCTCCAACCGCGGATTCACGGTTCCGAGCCAGGCGATCGTCAGCAAGACAATCAGCGGGCAGAACGCCGTGGAGAGGACGAGAACGCAGCCCGGTAATCCGAACAACTGGAGCGAAGTCCATTCCGAAACCGCTTCGCCAAACACGCGCGACAACTGACCGCGCCGGCCGAGCACGTCGAACCAAGCCACGGCGGTGATGTAAGGAGGAAGTAAGAGAGGGATCGTGAGCAAACCCGCAAACGCCTTCCGCCACGGCAGGTCGGTGCGCCCTAACAGAATCCCGAGGGGCACACCGAGAGCGGTGGCCAGCATCGTCGTCCAGCCTGCCAGCGCCAGGCTATTGGCGGCGAGGGCGGGCGCCCTCGCCGATCGCAGCAGATCGCGGTACAAGGCGAGGCTCCACTGCCCGTCCACCTGGACGCTCTTCGCGGCCATGACGGCTAGTGGCAGCAAGCCGGCCAAGGCCAACAGCCCGACCGCCGCCCCGAGGGTGATGCGTTTCGCCAGCACAATCGCGCCTGGTCCAGTGTGGTGTCCCGCCTTAGACTTGACAACCGCTCCCTCACGGTCGCGGCTCAGAATCAACGCTTCCGAGCCGCGCGCGTCAGCAAGCGGTATGCGGGACGCTAGTAGCCTGCCCATTCCTTCAGGAAGGGCTGAATCTGCTGCATCTTTCGCGCCACTTGGGCGTAATCGACTTGCATCGTCTTCAGGTCCTCAATTTTCCTGACCTGGGGCGGGGTCGCTACGCCAGCATGCAGAGGAATCTGCGCCGCGTCGGAGAAAGCCAGCTTCTTCTCGCTCTCTTTGGACAGCAGGTAGTTGATCAGCTCCTTTCCGTTGTCCGGGTTGGACCCGCCTTTGATCAACACTAAGGCATTGGGAATAATCATGCATCCCACGTCGTCAGGGCCTTGGTCCGGATAGACGATCTCGACCCGCTTGCCCTGCTTGATCCTGCTGAAAGCGTCGTCACTATCCACAAGGCTGAAGCCAAATTCGCCTGAGGCGACCAGATCGGCGCTCTCCCCATTGCTGGTCGACAGCTTCACGCCGTTCTTCTTGATCGCGCTGAGGAACTTCTTAGCCTCATCGTCGCCCCAAAGCGTGAACAGAGCGGCAGTATACGCGGTTGTCGTTCCGAACAGGGGATTAGCGATCACGCCTTTCCCTTTTAAACGCGGGTCTCGGTAATCGCGGATGCTCTGAGGGCGCGGCTGGCCTAACCTGGCGTTCACCACGATCGGGCGCGATCGCGCCGAGAAGCCGGTCCAATGGCCCTCGGGATCCTTGAACTGCGCCGGAATGCCTTGGGCGTTGGGCGCCACGTGAGGTGTGGAGATTCCTTGCTGCTTTAGCAGTTCGGCGCGGATGGGTTCGTTGGCCCAATAGACGTCGGCCCGCGGGTTGTTCTTCTCTGCCATGAGCCGGTTCATCACACCGGTGCTCTTGGCTTCCTCGGTATCGAACACGGCTTTGATCGCGATCCCGGTCTCCTTCTCGAAATCCTTGAGCAGGGGCTCGGAGAACACCTGATCCTCGCTCACATAGACAACCACAGTACCGGGTTTGGCCGGCCCAACATTGCGGCCGCACCCGGCCAGGACAGCGGCCAACCCCAGAGCGCATATGAGAGAAACACAGCGGTGTTGCATCGGATGCTCCTTCATCAGAATCGAAACGCGCGCGACACGAAGTAAGTGACGGTTCCCACGGCCCCGAACAGGAAAGCCCCCCAGAAGTTCACGGCCGGACCGATGGCCCAGAGCCCCGCTCCGATAAACGATCCCGCGGTTACGACGACATCACGGATGAGATAGTACGCCCCGATCGTCCGGCCCCGCGCCGGCTCCGGCGCCAGACCGACAATAAGCGCTTTTCGTGCCGGCTCGCCGAACTCCTTGAGTCCGCGAACCACGAATGCCAGGAGCAGGAGATCAAAGCTCCGGGCAATGAGAAGTGTCAGTGGAAACAGAGTGAAGAACACGAACGTCGCGATCACAAAAGGTTCTCTTCCGTACCGATCCGCCAAGTGCGACGCAGGTATATAGCAGACCGCTGCGGTAGCCATTTCCACCGCTGTCAACACTCCGACTTGCGACGCGCTCATCGCCAGATGATCCATGGCATAAATGACCACCCACGCGAACGGAAGGCGCTCGCAGAAGCGGATCAGAATGTCGCTCAGGAGCAGGCGCCGCAGGTCCGGCGAAAATGTTCTCACGGTTCCAGCCAGCCGCCGTTCCGGCCCAGGAGTTGACGCCCCCTCTTCGTCAAAACGCCACTGGAGGCCGAGAGCCATCAGGCCGAACAGGATCGACAGCAGCACGCCTGCCCGGAAACCCGCCTCCAGGCCGAGGCGGTCCATCAGGATGCCGCCGGCAACCGGGCCGATCATGATGGGGAGCCGCTTGATGAGCGATTGCAGCCCAATCCCCATCGCGTGTTTCCGAGCGGGTAGCGCCCGCCCTACCACGGAGAACAGCGCAGGCAGAGACAGGTTGCTCCAGGCAAGAAACAGGAACATCCCCGCCAGTATGCCGGTCCAGTGACTTACGAAGAGCACCGTGGCGTAGCCGGCCAGCGACAGGCCAGTGAACGCAAGCAGCGCACGGCGATGACCCCAGGTATCGGCCAGCACGCCCCCTGGATAGGCGTAGAGCGCTCCAAGAAGTGTCCTGATCGCGTCGTAGATGCCGATCACGAACACCGACGCACCCAGCACCTCGAGGTACTTGGGGACAAACCGCATCCACGTCTCTTCACCGGCGCCGATGAGGACGATAGCGCCGAGCAGCAGGACGACGTCGCGGCGCAACCCGAGAAAGTTCGTAACGCGATCCCGGATCACCCCGATCCTCCCCCGGAATCATTTCCGACACGTCGCTTGCACTCGGCATACAAGGCGTCGTAGACGGTGAACTCCCTTTCGAGGATCTCGTGATCCGTAAGGCCGAGGGCGCTGAAGCCGTGTGCAATCCATCGGAGGCCCTCTCCGGCGGGATGAGGATTGGCGGGGTGTGAGTCTGCCGCCCGCACAATCCCGGCAAGCAGAAGTAGCGCGGAGTCTCGCAGACCGTACTTGCTCAGGATGGAGTCGAAAGAGACATCCTCACCGTGATGGCCGAGTTCGCATCCCGGCACGTCGAAAACAATGCCGTCCGAGATGGATGCCCAATCCGTGTCCTGCGGCAGGAATACGAACTCAGCCGCGGGATCGATGAAGTTCCGGATCAGCCATGGACAGGCGACCCGGTCCACCTTCACCTTGTCGCGCGTTACCCATCTCATGGGGCCCTCACAACACTATTTGGCCTTCCCCGGACCACCCTTGAAGCGCAGCACGATGACGGTGGACACCGAGTGCTCCTCATACAGTTCGTCGTCCAGCACTGCGATGGCGCAGATGTTGTCCTTCTTGGGATCGATCACCGCGTCGTCTTCCGGGTGGCCGGTATCGAACTTCCGGCCCATCTCAAGAAACCACGACTTCCCGTTGTGGACTCCCTTTCCCCGAACGTCGGCCACACTTCCCGAGGGTTTCTGCTGCTCGAAGGAATCCACGAGGTCGCCTTGGTAACTCTGCGGTTCGGGTTTCAGCTTGAAGGATGGAGTGCCCGCGTCCTGGAGCCGCACGATGTAGACGGATCGTCCGCCGTGCAGAGCGTGCTTCTTCGCTTCCGGCAGCGGTTTCTGGCTGATGACGTGGTACTTGTCATCCACCCAGCCGATCGGATTGCCACGCCCCGCCTTCCAGTGCCAAACGTCGGCGGTGAACTCTCTGGTGACCGTGAGCATGCTGATTCCGAAGTCGCCTTTGATCGGGAACTCGATGGCGAACTGGTCATCCGGTTTGGATGGACGCTCGTACTTCTTGGTCTGCGGATTCCAGATATAGGGATCCCTCATGTCGCTCTTGGTCGCGTCGGGCCACTCCGCCGCAATGTAGATTGAATCGTCGGTGTGCAGTGCCCGGAGAACGACTGGCTTCGGATGGTCGCCGCCCATCGCTTCCCGCACCATCACCGTCACCGGCTTGGCGCGCTTCCAGATGTCATCAAGCGCTCCGTCGATGACCGGCGGTTTCCTTGTATAGGCGGACTCCCAAATGATGGGCGACGGCTTCTCTGCCCACAGAGCGATGGCGCTCAGAACTGTCGTCAGAAAGATGTTTGTCGATGTCGGCATGCTTGCCCCTTTACTTGGACTCGATTTTGAAATCGTCGAAATGGATCACGCTGTCTGCCTTGGTCCAGAGCCCGACTTTGCCAGCGCCGGTAAACGTAGCGTCCTCGACCTCAAAGATCTTCTTGCCGTCGTACAGCACGGCGAACAGGTTGCCCGCAAACTCAACACGTAAAGTGCTCCAGGTCTGCTTGGCAACCGGATGCTTGACCCCATAGGTCTTGGTAGGCGTGCCTTTCGGCGCAAGGGAAATCCGCTTTCCACCCTCCACCTTGT
Source organism: Acidobacteriota bacterium (assembly GCA_016201205.1). Lineage (GTDB taxonomy): Bacteria > Acidobacteriota > Terriglobia > Bryobacterales > Bryobacteraceae > CADEFT01. The sequence goes on along the minus strand of JACQDF010000137.1, from coordinate 4,277 downwards.
AGAGCACCACGTTATCTTCGAGCGCGTTGGCTCGGACGATGTAGTAGTTGTCGGGGTCCTTGTAGCGCCAGACCAGACCGGCGGCCTGATCGCCGGAGCCGGAGATGGGTTTGAACTTCACGGTCAACGCGCCGTTGGTGAAGTTGGCCTTCTCATAGATAGCGAGTGGGAAGCGTCCGCCTGTGGGATCGGTAGAGGTCTGGGCCAGAACGTTCGGCTTGCTGGGCGCCGTGTCGTCCTTGAGAGCCTCCCACTTGGGGGCGCCTCCGGCGTGCGTCATGGCCACGGTCCACCCGTCGGGAAGGCTCCCAACTGCGGCTGAGTCGAAGTTGACGGTTTGCGCGCCGCAGAGCGCGGCGAAGACGAGCACTGCCGAGACTGCAAATATTCTGTGCATGGGAAACTCCTTCGGAACTATCCTGACAGCGGAATCTGAAGATTTCCTGAAAGCTGAGGGGCCTGAGCTGTCAGAATCGAAACCGGCATGCCACCTGGACGCGGCGCGCCGGCGCCGATGCCACCGCCTGGCCGAAGAATGGAGAACACACAATCGACTGCTCGGGACTCCGCGCGGGAGCTTCGTGCACGCCAAGCATTGGAAGCACACTACGGCAATTACCGGATGACGATTGGTGTTGCACACGGGATCGCCTGCTCAATTTCGCGCAACTCCTGCGGTCCTGGCAAAAGAGAAGGAAGGCTTCAGTACATGAAGCGGACTTTGCAGACGCCGCTTTGGCCTTCAAAGATGGGGCACTGATGGCCGCAGGCGTGGCAGCGGATGCGGCGTGAGTCGATGGGCTCCCAGAGTTCCCCTTGGCGAACGTGGCGGACAGGATGACGCTAACATGCTTAATTGGAGGTTACCACCTAACCACTCCCAGCGAGTTCGAGCGTGGGTCTTGGGTTCGCTCGCAAACGTCAGACTCAGAGGGCGATTCTTTCTTGGCTCCACTTCGTGGACACGTTTCGAACTCTGGTGGTCTTGCCCGACAGAGTAGATCCGCGTGGTTGTCCAGTCACTGATACCTGTCGGGATTCCCTGGGTGTAGCTCTGGGTGTAGTGCTTGACAGTGCCGCAGGTAAGACGATACCTTACCTTCATGAGGACTACCGTTTCCTCCAAGGGCCAGATCGTTCTGCCGGCAGAATTCCGGCAGATGGATCGTGTCGAGCCGGGGCAGGAGTTCGAGGTCGAGCGTCTGGATCGTGGTGACTATCGTCTCGTCCGGCGTGCGGCTCCGCAGAACGAGGGCGCCATCGACTGGCTGCTCGCCTGTCCGCAGAAGGACTTCTTCGTGCCCATCGACTCCGAGTTGACGGATGCTCTGTGAAGTACCTGGTCGATGCCAACGTTCTGAGCGAGCCGACGAAGCCAATGCCCGATCCGCGTGTCATGGAGTGGCTTCGCGCGCATGAGCCAGACATCGCCGTCGATCCCGTCATTCTCGGCGAACTGCGGTTCGGGATTCTCATCCTTCCCAAGGGAAGGAAGCGGACCGCCCTGGAACGCTGGTTCGACGCGGGGGTCGGGCGTCTCCACTGTCTGCCCTGGGACGCAGACACGGGCCTGAAATGGGCGGAACTGCTGGCGCGTCTTCGCACAACCAGGAACGCCATGCCGATCAAGGATAGCCTCATCGCGGCGACGGCGGTCGTCCACGGTCTGGCGGTCGCCACGCGAAACCGTGCTGATTTCGTGAAAGCTGGCGTGCGCATCGTCGATCCGTTCGTTGGTTGAGGTCTCGCGAAGGTGCGGCCACCCGCACCAAAACCGGCTTGAAAGTGAAAGCCATTCTGGACACCGACGAGTACGAAACAGGAATTGAAATATCGAAACAGCAGACGGCGAGCTGCAGATCCGCCCGCCGTATTGTCCACAGGAGCATGCTCAGATTTTGCCGCAGGGGGCTTTCGGCGTGTAACGCACCGTGGGGCGGGGCTTGGCGACTGGCAACGATTAGCGCTGTTTGGTAACGCTTGGTAGCCGATAGACGCGCTTTGAATGGCCCCCCGTCGTGGAAGCATTTCGAACTTTCCTGCCCCATTCGAGGAATCAGAATTGCTTCGAGATACCGGCCTGCCTCAGCACCGCATTCGCGGTGTGACGCGAGAGGATCTTCTGGTCTACGGGCAAACGGCGCTGAGTGATCGGGCTGTACCAGATTTCATGGTCGCCGCGGCCGGGTCGCTCAAAGTGACATCCGTGAGCGCGGAGAATCTCCTTCACCCTTGGCGTGAAACTGGCCATCAGGATGCAAGGACGTCACTCTCTTCGTGCTCGTACCGCACGTGGAATTTCGCCGTCCGGTCAGCGGGGACGCCGTTTAGTTCGAGCAACTCGGGAATGAGGATTCTCAGTTTCCGCGCGAGATTATTCGGTGAATCGGCCTCGGCAACAAGGCCGGGGACGTCCTCGCTTTCTGCCACCCAGACTCCAGCCTCGCCGTCCCACCGGGCCAGTACTTCATAGACGTCTTGCGAAGTAGGCTCTTGCACGATTGACTGAAGTTTAGCACAGCCATGGCTGTTTTCTTGCGATCACATTCTTTGACTTCTCGCAGGTCTCGAAGGTCTCCCTGACGAAAAGCTTCATTGCGCCGCGAGTGGGCGCGCGTTGGGGAGCTGGCTCCCCGGCATGGATTCGAACCACGGCGTGAACCTCGCGTGGGATGACGAAGGGCAGCAGTGTAGAGACCCTTCTCAGCTTTCCAAGCTGTCATATTTTCCGCGTTTGTAATCGCGGACGATGCGGAGCACTTGCAGGCCATATCGAATCGGATTCAGGTGTGAAACCTCGCCGGCATAAATGGTGGGGATCGCGACTTCAATGATGCGCAGATTCCTGGTGCGGGCCATCACGATCATCTCGAGGTCGAAATCGAATGAATTCGAGAGCTTCGAGAAGGGAATCGAGGCGATCGTCTTGCTGGAATACAGCATGCAGCCACTGTGGTATTCCGCCAGCCCCAACCCGAATGCACGATTCTCGATTGCTGTCAGAGCCTTGTTGGCGATGAACTTGTACAAGGGCATCCGGCCTTTCAACGCACCGCCGCCCAGCATCCGGGACCCCTGCACGAGGTCGGCGACGCCGTCGTCGAAGGGGCGCAACAGGTCGGGGATCGACTCAGGCGAGTACTGCCCATCGGAATGCAAGACGATCCCGACGTCCGCCGCTTGTTCCAGCGCGTAGGAGAGTGTTATGGCATGCATAACCGAACACCATACCTCGGATCTGGCCCCGATCCGAATCCACACGCAGCAAGGGAACGTCGTGATCCACCGGGCCGTCGGGGTTGATGCCGTTGATGAAGCCTCTCTCGGTCTTCTGCCGCCGGTTGACGGCAAAGTTCGTTTCGCTCCGTCCGAAACTGAGCCGGGCCGGTCGCAGATCCTTGAGAGCGGCCCCCACGACGGCCACCACTTTGCCCTCGAGTTCTCGGGTGTACTCGTCCACGTCGCGGATCTGCTCCGGACTCATTCGCGAGCTGTAAGTGATGCGCAACGGGTTGGTGAGCACCGGGCCCGAGTGCGTGTGAGAGGAATTCAGGATCAGGCGATCGCGTGGCAGCCGGTATTGCTTCTCTACCTGGTCGGCGATGTTCCTGGCGACCACAGCCGGAAAACCCACCAGGTCCGTGGTCACCAGCACGGCGCGCTTACCGGATCGGTCTTCGAGGGCCAACGCCTTGGCGTATATATCCAGGAGCGTGCCTTCGGAGGGTTTCGTCCGTGCTCCGAAGCCAGCCATCCAGAGAGACTTGCCAGGCGTAATCAGGATCTTGGCCACACCTGCTTTCCATGGCGGGCGTGCCCCGAGGACCGGCTGGGCGAGGCCCGCCAAAAAGATGAATATCATCAGAGCCCGGTGGATTAACATGCTGATTCCCCTTTCAACCGGCAGCGATTCCTCATAATCCCGGCAGCCTCCCGGGAGTGTCCCGAGCCATGCGGACGAACGCCTCCGCCGCCGCCACCCGCGCCTCCCGGCCGCGAAAATTCTCCATAATCTCGTGATGCTTGCGGTAGATTTCCTCGCCGTTCTGGCTCTTGTGCGCGAACAGGGCAGCCTTCTTCTTTTCCCGAACAGCCGTGATGTCCACGTAATCGGTCGGGTTGAAGTCCATGGTCTGAAAGCCGCCGTTGACCTCGAAGAAGTAAAGGCGGAACCTCGACGGAGCAGCCAGATAGGCCTGAATCGTTAGAATGCCGGCCACCTGGTGGTCCAGGTGCGTGTCGATGGGCCAGTGGGTGAAGACGACGTCCGGCTCCTC
>JACQDF010000071.1 GCA_016201205.1 Acidobacteriota bacterium | reverse complement strand
GGAGCACGCCGCCAGGGCGGCCAGCGAATGCTCGTAGAGCCAGCCCATCAGCGCGCTCCCGAGAAACCACCCTATGCCCGAGACAGCGTGGAACATGCCATAGGCCGAGGCACGGCGATCGGCGGGGATGAATTCGGCTAAACCGGCGCGCAGCACCGACTCTTGGGCGCCGAGGCCGCAGCCCCACAGCACGACACCCGCAATGAGTCCCTCGTATCCTCCCAGGAACACGAATGGCGCGGCCAGCACCCCAAGCGCCGCTCCCGTCAGCAAAGCGCGGCGCGGCGTCCGATCGTACCAGCGTCCCAGCCACAAAGCGACGATCGCATCGACGCCCATCGCAACGGCATAGATCACCGGAATCCACGCATCCTTCATCAGCGAAACGCGCTTGGCGTGAAACGCCATCAGCGAGAAATCCGCATAGCCGAACGCGAGAGCAGCCGCACCCATCGTGTAGATCCAAAAAGCGGGCGCGAGGCCATGGGCTGAAGCGGCGTCGTGAGGCAGCTCAAAATCCGCCGGCCTGGGATACAGCAGGCGGCCGGTGAAGAGCGCGGCCAGGGAGCAGGCGGCCGGAATGGCGAGCAGGACAAACGCGGCCGGGTAGCTTCCGCGGCCGGCGAGGATGAGCGCCACCATCAACGGGCCGATGAGCGCCCCGATCTGATCCATCGCTTCGTGAAGCCCGAAGCCCCAGCCGCGCCCGGTTTGTGAAGCGGCGTGCGAAAGCAGAGCATCGCGGGCCGGGGCGCGGATGGCTTTGCCGAACCGCTCGGCAATCAACAGAAAGGCGGCAAGCTGCCAGGTATCCGCCCATGCGAGCAACGGCACCGCGACCAGATTGATGCCGTAGCCCAGGAAAAGGATCGTCCAGTAGCGGCGGGTGCGGTCCGCCAGCAGGCCGGAGAAGTACCGAAGGCCATAGCCGATCAGCTCACCGGCGCCGGCAATCAGGCCGACCGCGGTTCCGCTGGCGCCGAGCGTCGCCAGGAAAGGCCCGCTGATCGCCCGTGCGCCTTCGTAGGTGACATCCGCGAACAGGCTGACCAGGCCAATGCAGAGGATGAACCGGAGGGCGGGGCTCAAGCTACTGGACGAGGTCCGCCTTTGCGACCTCGAGGACGTCCGCGGTGACGCCGTTGCTGCCGGATCTGGTAAGAACACCCTCGATCTCGACCCGCTGGTTCTGATACTCGCGCAGCCGATTCGCGGGATCCCGGAGACTCAGCACCAGGCCGGTTTCCGCGATGCGCAGGCCGTCCGGTTGCGGCGTGCCTCGCACTTTCACTTTGGCGTCTTTGGGCGTGAAGCCGCTCTGCTGGATGAAGTCGCGAACCTGCGTATATCTCACGTTGTTGCCGGGCTTGAGGTCGAGGATCACGACACCCTTCTTCCGGTCGACCTGGACGGAGTTGACGCCGGAATTTCTCGAGAACTTGCCTTCAATGAACTGAGCGCACGAGGCGCAGTCGATGCCGCCGAAGCCCATCTCGATGCGCAGGAACTCGGCGCGGAGGCTGGAGAGTGCAGCCAAAAGAATCACGTAGCGCATACATGATACCCTAATACAAATGATGGGAAAGATGTTCGCGCCGCTGGCCGCGATGGCTTTATGGCTGGCAGGCTGCGGGGGTGGCAGCGGAACCAGCGAAGCCAGGAAGGCGGAAACGCCGGCCGCGAGCGCTCCGGTGGACACTCGATCGTTCGGCTCGATTTCGGGCAAAGTGGTTTTCGCCGGCCAGAAGCCGGAGCCCAGGACGATCAGCATGGACGCACAGCCTGTCTGCGCGCGCATGCACTCCGGGCCCATCTACTCCGAAGAAGTGATCGTCAACAGCAACGGCACGTTGAAGAACGTGCTGGTACGGATCAAGGAAGGCCTGCCGAAGCAGGGCTGGCCCGTGCCGGCGATGCCCGTCAAGCTGGATCAGAAGGCGTGCGTCTACAGGCCGCATGTGTTGGGCGTCCAGGTGAACCAGACGCTGGAAATCCACAACTCCGACGATACGAATCACAACGTCCACCCGCTGCCGAGAGTGAATCGCGAGTGGAACGAATCGCAGCCGCCCAAGGG
>JACQDF010000141.1 GCA_016201205.1 Acidobacteriota bacterium | reverse complement strand
GCAACGACGCCGGTGTTCCTTGGACCTCCCGTTGCGGCGCCGAACACTCCGCCTCCGGGAGCATCGCTCTCACGCGCCTTTGCCAGCGGCTTTCTCGATGCGCCGTCCACGGGCGTTGGAGCGGGCATCGGCACCGCATTCCGCGAATGGGTGACGCCGCTCAATCAGCAATGGAATCTCAACATCCAGCGAGCGGTGAAACCGACGCTGCTGGTCGAGGCCGCCTATGTGGGCAATCGAGGGCAGCGCATCTGGATCAACCGGAGCCGCTCGGCGGTCAGTACGCAATTCCTGACGCTGGGTCCGGGGTTGGACGAGCTGGTGGCGAATCCGTACTTCGGCGTGATCACGACGGGAGCGCTCAGCACCGCACAAGTCCGGCGATCCGCGCTGCTGCAGCCGTTCAATCACTACACCGGAGTCTCACGCTTTCGCGATGCGGTGGGCGATTCGGTGTACCATGGAGTCACTCTCCGCGTGGACAAGCAGTTCAGCAAGGGTCTGATGTTCCAGGCTGCCTACACCGCCAGCAAGTCCATCGACAACGTGCCGGAAAGGTTCGGTGGACGCTCGAGTTTTCTCGATCCCAACAATCTGCGGCTGTCGCGCTCCACCAGCGAAGAAGACCGGCCTCACCACTTCATCGCCAACTATATTTACGATCTGCCATTTGGTCCCGGGCGCTCATGGTTGAAGCAGGGCGTATTCAGCCATATTCTGGGACGCTGGCAATTCAGCGGGATCACGACTCTGAGCAGAGGATTGCCCATGGTGATCACGGGACCCAATAATACGCGCTTGCCGGGAGTGAGCGCCGCCGCGGTGCGATTGAAAGATCCGGTGCTGCCGGAGGGCCAGCGCACGCTCGATCGCTGGTTCGAAACGACGGCCTTTGGCCCTGCACCGACCTACTCGATCGGCAACGACTCGCGAACACAGCCCGTGCTGCGCATTCCGGGGCTGAAGACGTTCGACTTGAATATCAGCCGGAGCCAGCCGATCAAAGAGCGGGTCAATCTCCAATTCCGCGCTGAGTTCTTCAATGCGTTCAACACGCCACAGTTCGGCGCTCCGAACGGCTCCGTCACCGCGACCAACTTTGGACAGATCACCTCCGCTGGAGGAACGCGCACGATCCAATTGGGTTTGCGATTGAGCTTTTGATGAACACGCGCAAAACGAAGGCAGTTCCACTCGCGCTGGCTTTGGCGTTCCTGATGAGCGCGCAGCCGAATCCGGAACGTTATCTCGATAACGTCGTCATCGGATACCAAGGCTGGTTTGGAGCGCCGGGCGATGGCTCGCGAATGAACCGCTGGGTGCATTGGAGCCGTTCGACTCCGCCCGCTCGGAACAACGTCACCTTCGAACTGTACCCGGATGTTTCCGACTACGATCCGCAGGATCTGTTCGCGACCAGGCTGGGCGATCTCGGCAGCGGACAACCGTCACGCCTGTTCAGTTCCTATTCCGAACGGGTCACCGACTTGCATTTCCGGTGGATGGCCGAGCACAACCTGGACGGCGTGGCTCTTCAGCGATTCATCATCAATCTCGATGACCCCGCCGTTGCGGACTTTCGAAACAAGGTCGCCCAGAATGTGAAGCAGAGCGCGGAGAAGCACGGCCGCGTGTTCCTGGTGGAATACGACGTCAGCGGGAGCGTGGGCGCACTCGAAAGGACGTGGGTGGAACGCATTCAGCAGGATTGGATGACTCATATCGAAGAGAAGCTTGCGCCTTCGCCACAGTATGCGAAGCAGGACGGCAAGCCGGTGGTGATCGTGTGGGGGCCGGGATTCTCCGATCGGGTGGGCACGGCCGAGGAGTCGCTCGCGTTGGTGAAGTGGTTTCAAGAACGGAATGTGTACATCGGGCTGGGTGTGCCGTATCGCTGGAGAACAACTGGCGCCAAGCCGGGCTTCCTCGCTGCCTACGAGTCCGCCGACCTGATCCTTCCCTGGACGGTCGGCACGTATCGCGACGACAATGCGGTGACGAACGACTTGCGCACGATCGCGATTCCGGATCGCGACTGGTGCCGCGACCGCGGCATCGCGTATCAACGGGTGATCTATCCTGGTTTTGCGTGGTCGAACTGGAACGGGCTCGAGCCAAATCTGATTCCGCGGCGCGGCGGGCGGTTCTTGTGGAAGCAGGCGCTGGCCTTGAAATCAGAGGAGATTCCGGCATTCGTCGCGATGTTCGATGAGTATGACGAGGCCACAGCCATCGCCAAGGCCGCCGAAGACAAGAACGGAGTCCCCGCGGATCAGTACTTCCTTGCTTTGGACGCGGACGGGGCATCGCTCTCCTCGGACTTCTATCTCAGGCTGGCAGGGGCGATCACGCGGCTGTTTCACAATCAGATGGATCCTCAAGACGAGGCGCCGGTTCCGGCTCGATGACACTCGCCGTCGCCGGCGGCAGACGAGTCAGGTGGCCAGCCGAATGCCGATGGAAGCGACGGACTTCGGCGGAATGGTGGCAGCCAGCTTGCCGCCGGCGACGCTGACGCGGAGCGGCGCGGGTTTGATGCGCTCGGGCGCATCGAAGGTATTGGCCGCGCGCATGTCGGAATCGGTGAGAACGCGCCCGCCGGCTTCGACCGCCGATGCGCCGGCCAACTGCACGGAAGCGTCGAACGAGGTGTCAAGCGATGGATTCGCCAGCGTCAGCGTTACGCGGCCGCCTTTGATGGACGCCGAGCCCATAAGCCCGTTCTTCATCTCCGGAATGCGGCATGGGATCACCCGGGCGCCCAGGTGCGGCATGTACATCTCGTAGACGTGATAGGCAGGCGTGCGGACGAACTTGTCTCCGTCAGCGAGAAACAGCGAATGCAGACAATTCACAGTCTGAGCGATATTCGCCATGGCGATCTTTTCGGCGTGGCGATGGAAGATGTCGAGGTTCATGGCCGCGTGGACCGCGTCGCGAAGTGTCACCTGCTGGCTGAGGATGTATTCCGGGCGGACTTCGTCGCCGGTGGGGTACCATGTGCCCCACTCGTCGATGACGAGCTTGATGCGGTGCTCCTTGTCATGCTCGCCCATGATTTTCCAGTGCGATTCGATGAGGTTTTCGATGCGTCTGCCGTTTTCGATCACGGCATTCCAGTGCTCGGCGGAAAATTCTTTCGAGCGATTGTTGCTCTCACGGAACGACGTGTAGTAATGCAAAGCCCACCCGTGCATCGGCACGCGCCCGCGATAAAACGAGGGTGGCATCGTTTCCAGAAAGCCGCGGGTCCAGTTGAGGTCGCCTCCACTCGGGCCGGCGGCGATCAGGAACATGTCGTTGTAGCGCGGCAACTGGGAAACAAAGCGGCGGTACTCATTGGCGTACTCCTGCGGGCGGAAGAAGCCGCCGCAGCCCCAGCTTTCGTTGCCGACGCCCCAGAAGCGAACGTTGAAGGGGCGGGCGCGTCCGTTGGCGGCGCGCTCGGCAGCCTGACTCACGGTGCCCTCCGGGGCGTTGCAGTATTGGATCCAGTCGTACCACTCGCGGGGCGTGCCGGTGCCGACATTGGCGGCTAAATAGGGCTCGCAGCCGATTCGCTCGCAGAGCTCGAGAAATTCGTGCGTGCCGAACTGATTGGTCTCGGTGTCATTGAAGCCTTTGGGGACGCGCGGATGCCAGAAGTTGTACGTGCGGGGCCGTTCATGGGGCGCCCCAACGCCGTCGCGCCAGTGGTACCCGTCGGCGAAGCAGCCGCCGGGCCACCGCAGATTCGGCGCCTGGATGCGCTTCATGTCGTCGATGAACGTTTTGCGAAGTCCGTTCACGTTGGGAATCTTCGACTGGCGGCCGACCCAGACGCCGCCGTAGATGACGCCGCCCAGGTGCTCGATGAAATGACCGTACAGATGAGGGCTGATGCCGGCGCCGGCCTCTTGCGGCCGCAGTTCGATCGAGACACCGGCTCCGCCGGACTGGCCGAACGTGACGAACGCCGGGGCAGCGGATAGAAATGCGCGGCGGGTCATGGGAACCCTCCTTAGCGTTTTGAGACCCAGACGGGGCTCGACCAGGCCATTTCATTCGGGAATCCGGTGGCGCTGCCGAACGCCTTCTTGTCCGGCAGCCGCGGATCGGCGCGCTGGGTCACCCGGACATAGTATGCGGAATCGGCGCGGAAGTCCAGGTCGCGCCATTGGAAAGCAGCTTCCTTCGAGTTGGGTGAGACGGCGTAAACGGCGGGAAACGGCTCGGGTGCGCCCCGGTAGAACTTGATAATCTCGATCTTTTCGACAACGCCGGCGCCGCCGGCTTTAACAGCGATCAGCGGCGGCAGAGCGGATTGGACGACGCTGCCCATGGGCTGGCCGTTGACCCGCACGTCGAGCACGATACGCTCGCCGGTGGTGGCGTAACAGCGTCGCTTGCGCAGTGCATCGAACAGCGAACGGCGATCGAGTTTGTCGGCGAGCACGGCGGTGAGCGCGGTAGGGCGCTCCATGAACAGATCGTGATTGTCGCTGCCGCCCACCACGCCGAGGCGTAGTTGGCGCTTCCAGGCGTCCTGCACGGAGGACCCGCTGACTTCGTCGCGCGTGTGGCCGGGATTGCGGAAGAACTCGAAGCGGCCCCAATGGGAAGCGATCTCGACATCCGGCTCGACGGAGGTGTCGATGGCGTCGAAATTCGTGCCGCCGGCGCTGCCGCGGGCGACGTGATGCGCGAACATGACCCCGGTCGTGCCCTTCATGCGCGCCGTCAGCTCGCGGGCGCTGTCGCTGGTCGCTTCGGTCGAGCTGAAGAAAGGCTGGTCGTCAGTTTCGTTGATGACGTGCTTGTGCCCTTCCTGAGGAACTTTGAAGTCGCCCTGCGTCCACTCCCAGCCCGAGATGCCGATGAAGCGGCCTGGCTGGTTGAACATGGCCGCGGTGCGCTGGACGAGTCCGATTTCGGAGGCGAGCAGCTTGTTCGATTCGGCATGCGGAGTGTAAGCGGCGAAGTCCAGCAGCCAGCGGTCGCGGGCGAAGCTGTAATACTGATCGGCCGTGCCAGTCCAGCCGTCGTCCATCAGCAGGTGCATGTGGAGCTCGCCGAAGTAGACGCTATAGCCGGAGACCCGCGGCACGGCCGGCCTGGCGGGCTTGGATCGCCGGGCGGCCGGTATCGAGGGATGGCGATAGAGAGTTGCCGCATCGGACGCCGGGCCGGCGGCTGCGAATTCGCGCACCGCGATCTGGCGATTCTCAAACACGCCAGTTCCGCGTTCGTAAGCCATGACAATGCGATCTCCGGCGGCAACGAGCGAAGGGCGCTGGTCGACACGCGCTTTGGGAGCGCCTGGGAAGCGGACGTTCTGGAACTCCTCTTCGTTCACATCGAGCTGCTCAGGCTCTGTCCAGCCTTTTTCGGCGAAGCGGGTCAGCCAGAGGCGGAAGTTGAGATGGCTCTTGAGGCGCAGCAGGACGATCTCGACGCCGCCGTTCTCTGAAGCCACGATCGAGGGCATGTCGGCGTTGTCAGCGGCGAGGCCGGTGTCACGCCAGCGCGAGCCGGTCCATTCCAGAGCGTGTGTTGTGGGACGTGGCGCCGGTGGCGGACGCCAGCCGCGCAACCCCCATTCGGGCGCCCGCTCGGGATTCTGTGCGTAGGCCAGCCAGACGGATTCGCCGCGTCCGGCGGCGATGCGCGGCGCATAGGCATCGAGGTTTGGATCGGTGGGCACGCGTTGGATGTCAGTCCAGTTGCCGCCGGCGAACTGGCGGAAGTAGGCGCTGTAGCGTTCTTCGACGCCTCCATCCCAGGCGATCGAGACAACGCCGGACTTGGAAATGGTGATCGCCGGCCGCCAGGCGGGTGCAGCCGAGCCGCTGATCGGCGTCGGTTCGCTGAAAGCGCCGTTTTTGCCGGAGGCTGCCAGGATCTGATTTGCGCCGTCGCGAAACGCTCCCCACACGAGCCAGATGGATCCGTCGGGCGCGACGGCGGCTTGGGGCGAGGCGTCGACGCCTGGTGTTTGGGTGATGCGGCGCACTTCGCCGGTCTGGCCGCTGTCGCTGACGCGCCGCGCGAACAGATCGAAATCGCCATTCACGCGGCCGCTCCAGATGACCCAAACGCCGCTGTTATCGGCTGCCAGCGTGGGGTCGGAGTTCATCGTGTCCCCGGTGCTGACCGGGATTTCCTGCGACCAGCCGCTCGCATCGCGCTTCTTGAGAAGGATGTGGTCGGAGCGCACGAGGTCTTCTTCGGAACCGCGCCGGCTGCGATCGCGCTCGCGGTTGGAAACCCAGGCAAGCCACAACGTACCGTTCCCGGCGCGGGCCAGCGTGGGGTAGCCGTTGTTGACAGGGAGGCCGAATCGCGGACGGCTGAGCACGTCGGGTTGCGGTCCGGGCTGCTGCGGGATACCTCGGCTGAGGGCAAACACCATCGCAAAGACGGAACAGGAAGCGAGATGCTTCTTGAGGCCCATAGCTTTATTGATACAACGATTCAGACGGAACGACCAAGGCCAGCCAAGCTATAGTGGTCAGTGCATGCGCGCGGTGTGGTGCCTCTTGCTGGCGGGGCAGTTTCTGTCCGCCCAAACCACGGCTGATACCCTGTTCGAGCGCGGCCAGAAGGCGCAGGTAGCTGGACGCGCGGCGGAGGCGGAGGCAGCCTACCGCGAATACCTCCGCAGGTTTGGACCCACAGCGGAAGTGCTGGCCAATCTGGGCGCGTTGCTGGCGCAGCGCGAGAATTACTCCGAGGCGATTCGTTACTACGAGCAAGCGTTGCGCATCCATCCGTCTCTGGCTCCGCTGCACCTGAATCTCGGGCTGGCGTATCTGAAGCAAGGACAGATGGCGGCAGCGGTGCGCGATCTGGATCTCTTCCTGAAAGCGCAACCAGGCCACCGGCAGGCGATGCAGTTGCGCGCAGTGGCGCTGTTCGAAATGGAACGCTACGCCGAAGCCGAGGCGCAGTACCGGGCGTTCGAACCTTCCGCCGATGTCTCGGTGGCGCTGGGACTGTCGGCCGCTCTGCTGCGGCAGCAGAAAGTGGCCGAAGCGCGCGCCGTGCTCGAGCCGGTTCTGGCCAGCGAGGATTCCGCCGAATTGCAGCTCACGCTCGGCCAGGTGATGCTCCAGGAAGATCGGATGGACGAGGCGATGGCCGCCTTCGAAAAGGCGCGCTCGCTGAACTCCAATCTTCCGCAACTCCGCTTGCATATTGGCGCGCTGTATTGGAGACAGCGAAAGACAGCGGAAGCGGTCGCCGAATGGCGCGCCGAGCACAAAGCCTATCCGCGGAGCTTCGAAGCTGTCTACACGCTGGGGGCGGCGCTGGCTCTGAATCCGGAAGCGCGAGAGGAAGCCGAGAAGCTGTTGCGGAAAGCGGCGGCGATGCGCCCGCGCAATGCCCATGCCAACTACCAGTTGGCTAAACTTGTGTGGCAGAAGTCGAAGGGCGAGGAGGCAGCGGTATTTCTCGAACGGGCCACGCAAGCGGATGCCGAGTTCCGCGAAGCGTTCTATCTGAAAGGGACGGTGTTGCAGGCGCTGGGCCGGAAGGCGGAAGCGGCGCAGGCCTTTGCTCGCGTCAAGGAGCTTTCGGAAAAAAGCCTGGCCCGGCAGCGCGACCTGTTCTCCGAATCGCAATAGCGTTCTCGGCGGCGGCGGTCCTGATGGCCGCACCCCGCGACTGTGCCCCCTGCCACGCCGAGCGTGTGCGAGCGCAGGCGGCCACCGCTCATGCGCAGGCGCTCCGTCCATACGCCGGGGAACACTTCAACGGCAGAACGCTGCGCGAACAAGGCGGCGCCGAGTACTCCTACCGCGGCAACCAGGTGCTGGTGACTCGGGCGGGAGAGTCCGCCGAGTTCCTGATTCGCTGGGCATTCGGATCGGGCGTGCAGGCGGTCACACCGGTGCTCGAGCGAGGGGGCCGATGGATCGAGCATCGGGTCACGTGGTACCGCGAGGGCAACCGGCTGGGATTGACGCCGGGGCATGCGATCACCCCGGGGCCGGAAATAGTAGATTCCCTGGGGATCGTGCAGACCGAGCGCAATGTGCAGCGCTGCTTCGGCTGCCATACAACCGGAGGCGAGCCAGGCGTGACTTGCCAGAGCTGTCACGGGGACGGCGCCGGGCACCGCAAAGCGCCCGCACCCGGCAATATCCGGCGCGACCGCAGCGTCGCGCTTTGCGCACAATGCCACCGTTCGCCGGATGCAGTGTATGCCTCAGCAGCCCCCGAGATGGAGGATCCACGGAGCATCCGGTTTGCACCCGTCGGCTTTCAGGCCAGCCGGTGCTTTCAGAAAAGCAACGGATTCACCTGCGTGAGCTGTCATGATCCGCACGCTGAGAATGCGACGCCCAGCGTCACGCCGGTCTGCCGGGGTTGCCACGCTGAAGCGAACAGCCCCTGTCCGAGAACACAGGATTGCGCCGGCTGCCACATGAAAGCCAGCTCACCGGCGCCGCGGCTGCGGTTCACCGATCACCGGATTCGCTGACCAACCTGCGGGCAATTAAAAGTAGAACTTCGCCGCCAACTGGACAAAGCGCGGATCGCGTACTGAATTGATCGCGCCGAAACCGTACCGCCCTCCTCCTCCGCCGCGCGACGTTGGCAGGTTGGTGACCGCGCCCGTGCGCGGATCGAACTGAACCGAGCGGTTGAAATCGGAGAACTGGGTGTGGTTCCAGGCGTTGAACATCTCGAAGCG
>JACQDF010000070.1 GCA_016201205.1 Acidobacteriota bacterium | reverse complement strand
TTTCGAGGCGATCGTCGCATGCTGACATTTACCTCACTTTTGGTGAGGTAAATGTCAGCTTACCAAAAATGCACGCCGCCGTGGTGCATCCATGGCCCTGGTGCACTTTTGGCACCTCGGAATGCGCCGGATCCAGGTATTACCCGCTCCCCAATCGGGCCGATCGCCGCATCAACCAGATTATGGCCGCCAACGATGATGACGCCTGGGACAGCTTCATGGTGAAGCTCGACCACCGCTTCAACGAGAAGAACAACTTGTCCTACCGGTACCAGATCCGGTTCAACAACACGTCAGCGCCCTTCGCCAGCGGGAATCTTGGTATTTTCGGCAACAAGACGAATGATGACCGCTCGCTGATGGGCATCGATTACACCCATCTGTTCTCACCATCGTTTCTGGTGGAGGTGCACGGCGGCTACAGCCGCAACACCAACCGGGAGAACAGCGTTTGGGGCGGCCGGACATGGCCACCGAGCTGGGCTTTGCCGGCTCGACGGCGGAACCGGACCTGCTCGGCTTCCCTCTGGTCAACGTGCTGGATTACGTCAACCTGGGCAATGCAGCCAACCAGCCCGTGCAGTTTCATGTGACCGATATTCAGAGCGGCGTCAAGTTCACCCTGGTGCGCTCCCATCACGTGGCCAAGTGGGGCTTTGAGCACTCGCGCGTCCGTTTCAACCAGCCCTACTTCAATAACAATCGCGGCACGTACACCTTCCAGGACCGCTGGACAGGCCACTCGATCGGCGACTTCCTGCTCGGGATGCTGAATGGCACGTCCCGCACCGTCGGCTGGAACCGGAACTACCAGCGCGCCACCAGCCTTGGGGGCTTTTTCAACGATGACTTCAAGGCGAAGCCTAACCTCACCTTCAACCTGGGCGTCCGCTACGAGCTGGATCTGCCTCCGTTCGACCGCTACGACCACATGTCGAATTTCCTTCCGGGCATCCAGCAGATCGTCATCGTAAGCCCCGCCACGGTTCCGGACCTCGATGAAAGACTAAAGGTTGCGGGTCTCGAGGGCCGGTTGGCTTTTGCCTCCGACGTTGGTCTTCCACGCTCCCTCGTCCACGGCGATTTCACCAACCTGGCGCCGCGCGTCGGCTTTGCCTGGAGACCTCGCAACACGCACAAGGCCGTCATCCGAGGCGGCTATGGCTTCTTCTACACCGGCCACGTGCTGAACCCGATCCGCAACAGCCTGCAAAACGGCTTCCCGTTCGTCTACACCGAATCGTACTCGCGCAACGCCAGCCGGCCGGATCTGGTCAACATGTCGAACCCGTTCCCTAAGGAGCGGCAGACGCTGGGCGGCGTCAATAGCTCGAACGGCTACGACACCAGCCCTCCGACCGGTTACTTGCAGAGCTACAACCTCACAGTGGAACGGGACATGGGTCACGGAGCAGTGGTCGAAGCGGCTTTTGTCGGATCGAAAGGAACACACCTCGGCCGTCAGTACGACATCAACATCCCGCGCCGATCCATGGAGTCCTACGTGGCGGGAACCGCGGTCGCGCAATTGCGTCCCATTACCTGGCTGAACGCGATCAACATGTACACCTTTGGGGTGAACTCGATCTACAACGCCGCCCAGGTTTCCCTTCGCAAGCGCGGGCGAGGCGGCACGTTCTACCGGCTCAATTACAGCTTCGGCAAGTCGATCGACAACGCTTCGCAGATCACGGGGACCGCCGACGGAGGATTCGCCGGAGCGCAGAATCCCGATAACTATAAGGCCGAACGAGCGCGTTCGGACTGGGACCGCGGGCATGTCGTCAGCGCCTCGTTTTCCTGGCAGTTGCCCTTTGGCCGCGGCCGGCAATTTCTGAGCTCGGCCGGCGGCTGGAGCCAAGGCGCCTTCGGAGGGTGGCAGTTCTCCGGAACGGCGAGTTTCGGAAGCGGCGCGCCGATCACGGTGACTGCGGCCGACGTGGACGCGAATCTCGGCGAGTCGGCGCGGCCCAACAGGCTCGCGACGGGGATTCCGGAGGCAATCCCTGGACAGCGCCGCGGCGTCGATTATCCCTGGTTCGAGAAGGCCGCCTTCGAGAAAGTGCCGCGCTGCGACAGCGCGACACGGGAGTGCGCGCCCAGCCCCAACGGTTTTCTTCCGTTCCAGTTCGGCAACTCCGGCCGCAATATTCTCGATGGCCCGGGCTACTCGTATGTGAATCTGGCGATGATGAAGAACTTCCGCTTCGAGGGGCGGAAGAATTTCCAGTTCCGGTTCGAATCCTATAACGTTCTCAATCACCCGAACTTCCGGTTGCCGGCGATCCAATTCAATACAACGGGCGGCGGGTTGATCACCGGCGTGGCCGCGACGGGCCGCGGCGGTCCGCGGGTGTTTCAGGCGAGTCTGAAGTTCGATTTCTGACCCGAGTTGCGGGTCAGAGCAGCTTCAACACGGCATCCCCGGCGTGGCCGCTGTAGAGCAGTTCGAGCTTCCGGATGTCCTTGGGTTTCCCCTTGAAAGGGAAGTAGAGAAAGCCGCGCACCGGCCCGGTGGCCTCGCCCTCCGGCAAGGCTGCTTCCACCACGATTTCATGCGGCTTGGGCTGCGGTTCTTTCTCGATCCCGCTGCGGTCCTCGGTTTGTGGCGCTTGCGGCGGGCGCGGCAAGCGTTCCTGCCGGGGGCGAGGATCGCCCGGGAAGCGCTCGGCCGACCGGGGCCTGCCGAGAATCACGCCGGCGTTGCCCAGACCCCCGCCGGCCACCACTGTTGGACGCATCTCCCAGTCGTCATACTTGAGCGATGCGGCGGCCATGCCCGGACTTTGCGCCGCCAGCGGAACTTTCCTGCCATTGATGCGCAGCGTGAATTGCCCGCTCGAGATCAAGAGCTGTTTCCCTGGGCGCGGGAACACGGCGACCTCCACCACCAGGTGATCGCGAACCAGGACGCTTTGCCCGTTGCGAAAAAGCGTGTGGACGGTGTATTCGGCAGCCAGCGCCGTGCCGCCGGCTCTGTCGTGAGCAGGCCAGTCTTCTGGTTTGACACGCTCCTGCGCGAGCAGGTTCGCGGCCACCAGCAGCAGGAGCATGCTCTCAGTGTACTTCGGCTCTTACTGTTCAGGAGTCCGCGTGAGCGAGCGTTCAATCAGCGCGACGACTTGAGGTACTCCAGCAGGTCCGTCATCTGCCGAACATCGATCTGCTTGTCCAGATCCGCGGGCATGGCCGACAGATCCGTGACGTGGATCTGCTTGATGTCCTTGCGTTGGATGATGTCCTGCTTGCCCTCTTCGTGCCGCAGGGTGATGGTGGAGGCGGTCTGCGGCCCCATCACACCGTCGATGGTTCCACCGGACACCGTCTCGACGACATACGCCTCGAAGCCCTGCGAGATCGAGCGGTTGGGATTGAGGATGTCTTCGAGCAGCACCTGCCGGGGCTGGTTGCGCACGGTCGCCAGGTCGGGGCCGACTTCAGCGCCCTTGCCGTTCAGCTTGTGGCACTTCGCGCACACGCGCTCATATACCTGCTGCCCGCGTGCGAGGTCGCCTTTCCCTGAAGCAGCCGCTTGATAGCGCCGCATCACCTGCGCGCGCTCGCCGGCGTCTGCTTCCAGAATCGGACGGGCCGCCTGGCGAATGGCCGGATCGCGATGCATGATCAGCGCGCGCTTATGGCGGAATTCGAGCGTCCAGGGCTGGATCTGGCCGCTCTTGAGAGCCGCCACTACCAAGGGGATGCGCTCCGGGTCGCGATAGATGGCATCGGCTGCCTCGAGGCGTACCGCCGAGGTCATCCCGCGCCAGCGCGCCAGCAGAAACTTCGCTGTTTCGGGGCCCTTGACTCTGCCGAGCGCACGCACGGCTGCTGCTTGGACCGCTTCGGGCTCTTTGGGATCGACGAGCTTCTCGAAAAATGCGCGGCGGCCGGCGGCATCGGCGAGCGCCACCAGCGCGACGCTGTCCGCGCGCAGATCTGCGTCCGCATCGCGGCGGATGGCGTTGGCGGCAGCACGATCCACTGCGGTCGAGTCCTTGACGCCGAACGCTTCCAGCAGGCGCAAGGCGCCGCGCCTCACCGCGCGGTCTTCGCTTGCGAAGAAGGACAGCAGGATCCGGCGCGCTCGAGCCGACTCGAGGGGGGCGCGCAATCCGGCTGCCAGCCCTTCCAGAGTCGCGGCGCGCCGCCACTCGCCGCCGGTCCGGATCAGGCCCAGCACGGCTTCCAGTTCCGGCACACGCTTGCTCGCTCCGATCACCGCCGCGGCCTGGCGGAAGAACTGCGTGCGTCCGGCCGTTTCTTTTTCCCCCAGCGCACCAAGCTGAATCAGCCGCAGCGCTTCTTGCGGGGAAGCGCTTAATGCGGCGATCTGGACCCAGCGGTCCTCGATGTCTCTGAGCAAGAGCTTGTCGCGGGCGGCGCGGGCGGCGGCCGATTCGACAAAGCCCAGAGTCGCCAGAAGCTGGAATCGCACACGTGCGTCAGGGTCGTCCGCCAGCGCCAGCAGGCGGTCCGCCAGCCCTGACTCGCCGGCGAGTCTGGTCTCCGACAGGATGACAGCATTCTCGCGAACGCCTGCCACCGGGTCTTCGAGCGCCTTCACGATCCACTGCGTCTCGAGTTTTCCAAATCCTTCGAGCGTCCACAGCGCATGCAGCCGCGCCAGGGACGACTCATGGGAGCGCGCCATCTGCTCGAGCAACGTCACTGCCTCGGCCGGTTTGCGATCCACCAGCAGCCGCTGCGCCGTGCGGCGCCACCAGGCATTGGGATTCGCCAGCGCCGCCACCAGTTCGCGCGCCGGAGCCTGCCCCAATCGCACCATTGAAACAGGCTTCTGCCCTTCCCCGGTGATCCGATAGATGCGCCCGCGGTCATTGCCTGCATACAACTCCTTGGCCTGCGATCTGGCTTCCGACATCCACTCCGGATGCTCGATAACCAGGCGGTAGTAGTCGAGCATGTAGATCGCGCCGTCCGGACCGAGGGCAAAATTCACCGGCCGGAACCACGGATCCTCGGAGGCGAGGAACTCGGCTTGCTCGCGAGTCCGCTGCGCGCGAAACGCGGCGCCGGCGGGCACGATGCGGTCGCGGTGCACCAGGTTGTGGGCCGGCTCGGCCACCAAGGCGAAGCCGCCGCCCAGCCAGGTGAGCCCGCAGGCGGAGGTGAACTCGCCCACTCCGCTCAGCATTTCGATCCGAATGTTCGCCAGCGGAAACACCTTCGCCGGCGTGCCGTGGTCGGAAATCTCTTCCTGTGCGCTGGTGAGCGGCAGGTCCGGATTGCGCTTCAAGTAGCGTGCGGCGATCACTTCCTGACGCGCGTGATAGGTGTTGTTGAGCGTGAAGTGATGGCCCCATTCATCGAACGCGTGTCCGAACTGCGAACTGCCTGAGAGCGCTTCTATCTCGCCGGTATCGGGGCGGAAACGGATATTGCGCCCGCGCCCGGCCACCACGGCGGCGCCGGTGCGATCGGCGTAGCGGATGTCGCCTCCGCGATCGCCGAACTTGTCTTTGAAAATGATGGCCGAGGTCGGATTCTCGTGCGCCAGATAGATCCAGTTGTCCAGACCGTAGACGGGCGAGTTCACCGTGTGCTGGGGGTTGGTAAGCGCGAAGCCGGTAAGCACTTTTCGCTTCACGTCGGCGACGCCGTCGCCATTGGTGTCCTCGAAATACCAGACGTCAGGCGCATCGGTTACCAGGATTCCGTTCTTCCAGCGCATCACGCCCGTCGGCAGAACCAACCTGTCGGCAAACACCGTGCTCTTGTCGGGATAGCCATCGCCATTGGTGTCTTCGAGCAGCTTCACGCGTCCGGCACGCCCGTCGACATCGAGCGGGTAGCCGCGGTCCTCGACGACATAGATGCGGCCGTTCTCATCGAACTCGATGGCCACCGGCGAGACCACCATGGGCTCGGCAGCGAACCTCTCGATGCGGAATCCAGGCTCGAGGCGCATCAAGCGGAGAGATTCTTCCGGGCTGTAAGGAGGGCCAGTGCGGCCGCAGGCCGTGTGGAACAAGGCCATCACAGCCAGCGTCGGGGGCAGGTGTGCTTTGAGGCTCATTGTTGTGTCTGGAACATGGTGATCGCGGCGATACCGGCAGCGCCGGCTTCGATGCATTCGGGCGTCCTGGATCGAGTGATGCCGCCGAGGGCGAGCACGGGAATCTTCACGGAACGGCAGCCTTCCCCCAGCCCGGCCAGACCGATGGCGGGACCGTAACCTGCCTTGGAAAGCGGTGCGAAGACAGGGCCATACACCGCGAAGTCCGCTCCTTCCCCCTCGGCTTTTCGCAGCGCACTTACGGTGTGGCAGGAAACGCCGATGAGGAATTCGGGCGGGACGATGGGCCGCAGCTCGGAAGGCGGCAGCGAACCGGCGGGCAAGTGGACGCCGGCGACGCCGCAGGCCAGTGCGATATCGGCGCGGCTGTTGACCAGGATCTTCGCGCCACCGGCGTCAGGCAGCGCCAGCACCCGGCGGATCAGGCAGGCCAGGGCGCGGTCCGGCAGATCTTTTTCGCGGATCTGAATCCAGTCCACGCCGCCGGCCAGGTTGCGGGCGATGCATCCAAGCAGCTCCTCGACGCCTCCGAGCTGCCGGCGATCGGTAATGTAATAGCGGATCACGGCCGGATGGGCTCGTAGTAACGCTCGCCGGCGCAAGCCCTGCACAGCACGACGCCGTCTCTGATCACTTCTCGCCGGAAGCTGATGCCCTCGCCGCAAACAGAGCAGGCGACGCGGCCCGCCTTGTAGCCGGGCAGATCCTGCGGCTCGATCCGCACGCGCACCCACTGGTGCTCGAAGAGATCCGCATCCGGCAGCTCGCGGTAGGCGCGCATCTGCTGCTGGTTCCGATCCGCTATGTCCGGATACATCTCTTTGGCCTTTTGCTTGGAAGAGTCCCTGGCCACCACGCGGACGGCGCGGCCGCTCTCGAGATCACAGAAGGTGGCGGCCACTTTGCCGAAGTCGCGGAACTTGAGGGCACGCTTTCCCATGCGGCAGCCGGTGACGACAGTGATGGCGTCGGTGGCGCAGCGGTCGATCTCGACAAACGTGATCAGCCGTTTGCGCTCCTTGCCGGCCGGATCCTCGAGGCCGAGCAGGCGGCAGCCGTGAATCGCCAGCCGGAGCCCCAGGATCTGCCCGGCGCACATATGGCCGTGCGCCTGCGCTGCCAGCTCGACGTACTCGTCAAACGATTTCATTGGCGTCTCATAACACTCGCAAAGTCGCGGCCGGAAATTCGACCACCCACTCCTTATTATGTTTGTTTGTTTCGTAGTCGGCGCGGGGGACATCCGCTCTCAGATCGTGGTCGAAGGCGAGCCTCATGACGCCGGGGCGCGACGTAGCGCCTCGCAGCTCGACAGCCACCTGATTGCCTTCCGGTTTGCCGCCGCGCGGGAATGCGCGCAGCTCTTCCGGCCGCACGCAAAGCCAGACGCGGTCGCCTTTGAGCTTCCCCGGCAGATACGGCCCGTTCAACTGAAACGCACCGAGCTGCAACGAACAGGTATTGCGGCCGGGGTCCAGGGTCACGACTTCGGCCTGCAACAGATTGTAGATGCCGAGCAGACGCGCGACCTCGGCGCCGGCGGGCTTGTCAAAAATCTCGGCCGGCGTCCCGTGCTGAAGAATCCTGCCGTCCTGAAGGATGAACATCCGGTCGCCGAGCGCGAAGCATTCCTCGAGATCGCGAGTCGCCAGCAGCATCGGCCGGTCGAAGGCCGCGCGTGTGTCGCGAAGCATGTCGAGCATTTCGACGCCGAGCGCCGGCCGCGGCTCATCGAGCAGGAGGACGCGGGGCTCGGCCAGCAGCGCGCGGGCAATCGAGCAGCGCTGTTTCTGGCCCGCAGAAAGCTCGCGCGGGGGCTGTCCGGCAACCTCGGTGAGCCGGAACCGCTCGAGCATCTCGTTGACGCGGCGGTGGCGATCGAGCTTGGGACGGAATTCGGCGGCGAACTCGAGGTTCTGCCGCAGCGTCATGTGTGGAAAGAGGGCGCAGTTCTGAAACACGTAGCCGCAACGCCGCGCCCGCGGCGGCAGATGAACGCCGGCAGCGCCGTCGAAGCAGAGATGGTCATCCAGCATCACGCGTCCCTCGTCCGGGCGCATGAAACCGGCGATCAAGTTCAGCGCCAGCGTCTTTCCCGCCCCGCCAGGCCCGAACAAAACGGTGGCCGGAGCGGACGTCTCG
Source organism: Acidobacteriota bacterium (assembly GCA_016201205.1). GTDB lineage: Bacteria > Acidobacteriota > Terriglobia > Bryobacterales > Bryobacteraceae > CADEFT01. The sequence goes on along the minus strand of JACQDF010000070.1, from coordinate 33,127 downwards.
AGCTCGACATCGAGATGGAAAGCCGCCGAAGCAAGCCCTGCAGGAAAGCGTTTCTTCAGGCGCGCGAGGATCATGGCAAGGCCTGCCGGGGCGAGAGGCGGCCGGCGATCCAGAGACTGGCCAGCGTGACCGCCGAGATGATCACCACCAGTGTCCGCGCAAGCGCTCCGTTGCCTGCCTGGACGGCGTCATAGACAGCCACGGTGACCGTCTGCGTTCGCCCGGGGATGTTGCCGGCGATCATGAGGGTGACGCCAAAATCGCCAAGCGACCTTGCGAAAGCGACCACGGCTGCGGCCAGCAGCGGCCGCCATGCCAGCGGCAGAGTGATTCGGAAAAAGATGCGCCGCTCGGAAACGCCGAGGCTTTGCGCCGCCCGGGCGTAATCGGGATGCACGCTTTCCAGCGCCGCCCGCGCCGATCTCACCAGCAAAGGAAGCGAGTAAAAGAGCGCCGCCACCACCGCCGCCTGCCAGCTAAAAACCAGCGGCGAGCCGGTGACCGCTTCATACATCCTGCCGATCGGACCCGATTGCCCCAGTACGACGAGCAGGTAGTAGCCCAGCACCGTCGGCGGCAGAACCAGCGGCAGCGCGACCAAACCGTCCAGCGCCGCTTTGCCGCGGAATTCACGACAAGCGAGCCAGTAGGCGATCCACAGCCCGAGAGCAACCGCGATCAGAGTGGAGAGGGCAGCGACGCGCAAGCTGAGCCACAGCGGAAACCAGTCGATCGCCATCGGAACATCACATTATAGCCGGAGCGTCGAAGCCAGCTAACGCGTCCCGCCGCGATCCCATGGAAACGAGAGCGTGGGCGCATTCGCGTACCGCTTCATGGTGATCGCAAGACGCCCGCCGGCGGCCGGCCTCAGCACGGCGCGGAACCAGGAGCCATGGACCGGAATGTTCCGGCCGCCGAGATCGATCGCCTGAAGCTGGTGCTCGGCATAGCCGCCTCCCTGGATGATCACTTCGCGGGCCTCGACCTGGTTTGTGTTCACCAGCGTCAGCGTCACCGCATCGGGTGAGATCTTTTCCACCAGCGCGGCGACATCCGGCGGTAAGCCGGCGCGCCGGCGCGCCGGGTCGAAGTAGCGTACGCGTGCGTGCAGCGACCAGATGTTGCCGCCCAGAAAACAGCCCAATGTCAGCCTGGAGAGCGCGTCGGTGGCCGCCGGATTGAACGCCATCAGGTAGTCGGCAAGGCGGGTATCGGCGGTGGTGGCATCGCGGTTCATCTCCTCGACCCGGCGGCGCACCTGATCGAGGTCCTGACGCAGCGCTTTTTCCGGATACGACGGGTCCTGTCCCTCCAGGTAACCGATCCAGCCGGTTTTCGGCAGCCGCTCCAGATCTTTGCGGTCGCCGGACCACATGTAGATTTCCGTCAGCCGGTCCAGAAGCAGATTCGGCGTGTAGTTGTACCACTCCTCGCGGCCGGTGTATTTGTACCCTCGCGGATCGCCGTACATCTGAGGCAGCATCTCGCAGCCATTGACGATCTTTTTTTGCGCGTAGAGATTGTCCATCTGGCGGCGGAGTGGTGCCAGGAAGCCCGGATCGCCCGTCAGCAGGTAGGCATTGGCAAAGCCGGGCCAGGCGCCGGCAGCGAAGGAATTGCGGTGGGCGGTCTCTTCGATCTCGCCGTCGAAGATCGTGAAATTCCAGCCATAGGTGCCCTTATACCATCGGCCCCCGTATTCGCCGCCAATCGAGCCGTCCAGACCGATGTTGGTGGGGATGTTGCCTCCGTTCGCCTCGATGCGTTGCTTCCAGGCAGTGACGTACTCGACCGCCCAGTCCTTGTACTTCTTCTCGCCGGTCAGGGCGAAAGCGTTCACGGCGAGGCCGGTAGCGGCCAGATTGAGCGGATGGTCGCCAACGCTGTCGAGATACTCAGCGCAATGGGCGAGCATGCGCGGATAGTTCTGCTCCAAGTCGAGTATCTGGCGGCGTCCGGCCCGGTTGTGAAGCAGGTGGAACCGGCCCCGCACCGGGTCGCCAACCCAGTCGTAGGTTGTGGCTTTGCGCAGCATGGGGCCTCTGCTGCCGGTCCACAGGCTGCGGATGATTTTGTGTTGGGCGTCGTAGTTGGGCGCTTCCGGATCTTCGTTCATATACAGCCCCGCGAAGCGCCTCATGCGGGCGATCAGAATTTCGTCCGCCGGGCCGGACAGCCCCTCGAGCATGATGCCGCGCATGCCCTCGCCGGTGTGAAACCAGTCAGACTGGGTAATGAATTCCTTGTAATAGGCGCCGTCCCTGGCCAGTTCGGTCAGCGAGGTGCGCAGTTCCTTGTACTGGCGATAGTGGCCGTCGAGCGCTCTCTTGAAGAGGAGGAGGACGGAATCCGATCCGCCAAGGGCATGCAGCAGGGTCCAGTTGTGGAAGGTCTCGATGGCGTCGTCCGGGCCGTCGAGGGTGCCCCAGCGGGGCGTGTGCAGCAGGTATCCGCGATCGTCGAGATACCTGAAGGCGAATCGCTCGCAGGCAGAGGAGCTGGCCCGGAGCAGCTCGCGCTCGAGCAGCGCCCAGACTGGCGGGCTCATCGGCGTTTCAACATCGATTCTGACCTGGGCGGGACTTGAGGCTGTCGCCAGAAGCGCCAGCGAGATAACGGAACGCATCCAATGCATGACGGCTCCCGGATGATCAAAACAGCAGCTTCAAACCGGCGAAGATGCGACGCTCTTCCTGCCCGGTCTGCGTCGAGGTGACCCGGCCAAACAGCGTGGATGACGGATTCACGTTGGGCGGCGAGAAGTTGGGATGGTTCATCGCGCCTTCCGCCTCTCCGCGAAGCTGCGCCGTCAGATGCTCCCACAAGCGGAAATTCTTGTGGAGCGAAATGTCCCAGACGTTGATGCCGTCCCCCCGGACGGCCGCCAGCCGCGTCGGGAAGGTGCGGATGTTATTGCCAAGCTGCTTCTGCGGATCGCGCTCGAACAAGTCCGTGCGGAACCAACCCTCGACGGACCGGTCGGGCGTCGGCAGTTGATCCCATGAGCCGCGATAAATCACGTTGCCGAATCCAAGCCCCGGCCCGCTCTGGCTTTGAATCACCGTCTGGACCTGCCAGCCGCCGATGATGTGCTCGAGCGCCGGATTGAGGTGAGCGGCGAATGGCTTGCCGCGGCCGAAAGGCAGCTCGTACATGGCGGCAACGGCGAGCCTGTGCGGCCGGTCGAGATCCGACAGCACATGCTCCGGAATCGCATCGGTGTCCTCGCGATAGGCGATCGACTGCATGCTCCGCGACCAGGTGTAATTGGCCTGGAAGAGGAAGCCTTTGTGAAAGCGGCGCTCGTAGCGGGCGGTGAGCGCGTGGTACCAGGCGGCGCCGGCCGGCAGTCCGGTGTTCAACTCGCCAAAGTGCGGGTACGGCCGGAGCAACTGCGACCGCGAAGTATTGGCGCCCCCGAAGAACGCAGTGCCCTCGAAGCCTGCGATGGCGCGGAACGGATTGCCGACGCGCGCCGAGAGGTAATCGATGGTGGCCTGATCGCGGACGGAGGACGTGCTCAGGTACTGGCGCGGCACGGGATTCATATTCGAGCTGACCCGCATGCGCGTCGAGCGCGAGCCGATGTAGCCCACCTCGAACACCGAGCGCTTCGCCACTTCCCACTGCATGCTGTAGCTCCAGCGTTGCGTATAGGGCCGGCGACCGTCGGAAGCGAAGAATCCCGGGGTGCGGCCCAGAAACGTACGCAGACCGCTCGAGGCGCCCGGCGGCTGGTCGAGGCCGCCGGGGAACGGATTGGAAATCGAGGCGACGTAGGTTTGGCCGTTGTCAAGCGAAGAGACCACCTGTGTGCGTTGATTGAAGCCTGGTTGGGCCACGTCATCGAACTCCGCTCCCAGCAGGCCGAAGAAGATGCCATAGCCGCCTCGGGCGACGACGCGAGGATGCAACTGCCAGGCGAAGCCGATGCGCGGCATCCAGGCGCGATCATCCGCATCGCGAAGCGTTCGCGGCAGGCCATTGCGTCCCACGAACGTGATCCCGCCGATGGTGCGAAATGCCTGCGCCGGGATTTCAGGAATCGGGCTAAGGGCGTAATTGGCTCGCGCCTGCGCCTCAATCGGGTTGGCGGTGGCCAGGTCGATGTCGCGGCTCGAGCGGTCGAAGCGCTCCCGGATGGGGCCTTCGAATTCCCAGCGCAAGCCCAGGTTCAGCGTCAGCGTGCGCCGGATCCGCCAGTCGTCCTGTACGAAGCCGGAGTAGAAAGTGCTCCGCTCGGCGCGCGAATCGTTCAGATCGACGCCGCCTCCGGTGGGGATGCCGAACAGGAAGCTCGCCAGGCTCTGCCAGTTGGGGGCGACCGGCGAGTTGTCCAGCGGCCCGCGGGTGTACGTTTCGGCAAAATTCAGCGCCGGCGCCAGGTTGCCGTACGTCTTGTTGTTCTCCAACAGCAGGCGGCCGTCAAAGCCGAACTTCAGGCTGTGGTTCCCGCGGCTCCAGTTGAGTATGGTGAGCAACGAGTGCGAATAGTTGGTCCGCTGGAAACCGCCGTTGTTGCCAAGCTGCAACAACCCGCTGACGGAGACTTGCGGAAAGCTGATCCCGGATGGATCCAGTTGCCGGACGAGGCTGTCCGGGAAGCCGAACTCCTTGAGGTCCCAGCCCATGTTCACAAACGACTCCCACTCGCGGAACCAGGTGAGGCCGTAGCGCGCGTCCAGCACCAGACGCGGAGTCAGGGTGACGACGTCGTCGAGTGCGATGCCGCGGTGAGGACGCTGGCGAAGACGCCCGCGCGCTTTGCTGCCCTCGATCAAATGATCGAAGCGGCCAGTGAAGTCCGAGTGCGAGTAGCGGGCAAAGATCCGATTGCGATCGGAGAAGTTGTGGTCCAGGCGGGCGATAGGCTGGTAGAGATCCTGCGAATCCTGGCGGGTGCGCGAGTAGTTGTTCAGGCCGTCCCGCGTGCCGGCGGTATTGGGCTGCGGAAAGTACTTGAGGAAGGCGCGCGCCCCGGAGTCGATACGGCTGGCGGGGATCATGTTTGCCGGAAGCGGCTGGCGCTGGAAACGCGACGCGCCGGAAGGCCGGGTGGTGAATGGGTCATAGATCTGATAGAGCTGGCCTAGCGCGAGCAGGCTTGAAAAATCACCTCGCCGTTGCGCTTCATCGGGCACGGTGGCCTGCGTCGCCACCGGCCGGCGGCGGTTGTGGCTCTGGTAGCCGAACATCCAAAAGGTGCGGTTGCGCCCGTTATAGAGCTTGGGCAGGTAGACCGGCCCTCCGACGGCGGCGCTGTAACGCAGCCAGCGCGTCGACGGCGTGTTCGCTTTGATCTTTTCCGGCGTGATGGGGCCTGTCGTTGGATCGAAGATGAACGCATTGGTAAAGAAGTTGCGCGTCATCATGGGGCCGCTCGACACAAAGACGCCAAGAGTGCCGTGCAGGGCGTTGGCGCCGGATTTGAGGCTGACGTTGATCGAGGCGCCGGTCGAGTGCCCGATGGCGGCGTCAAAGCTGGTGGTATCAATGCGGACTTCCTGGACCATATCGGGAGGAGGGACGAACGCGGTCTGGCCGTCGTAGGAATTGTTGCTGACGCCGTCCACGTTGAAATCGACGCCGCCGGCGCGCGAGCCGGCCACGCTGATGTTAGACGACTGAGCGATGTTCCAGGGTCCGTCGTAGGGCAGGGCGGTGAACACGGTGGCCGGCGCCATTGCATAGAGCCAGGCGATGCTGCCGCTGCGAATGGGCATGTTGGCGAAATGGCGGCTGTCGAGGACCTGGCCGATGCTGCCCGAGGTGCTTTCGAGCACGGGCGCTTCGGCGGTGACCTCGACGCTTTCGGTGACGGCGCCGACTTCGAGTGCGATATCCAGGCGCAGGCGGTCTCCGATGCGAAGCTCGACCTGCGGGCGCGTCCAGGTCTTGAAGCCGGGCATTTCCGCCGTCACGCGGTACCGGCCCACGAGCAGGTACAGCGCTTCGTAAGCGCCCTGAACGTTGCTGATGGCCGTGTGGGTCACGTTGGTGCCGAGGTTGGTGATGTGGATGGTGGCCCGAGGGACGGCAGCGCCGGTGGAATCGGTGACTTGGCCCGTGATGTGGCCGCGCGGGTCCTGACCCCACAGGGCAAGACCGGCCAACCCCCACAGGAGAAAGAGCATCGGGGGCCTCCTTGTGCTGAAGCAATTATATACAAACGAGCCAAGGGCTCCGCCCGGGCTCCGCCCTTGATATCCCTTTGGGATATGGAAGTCAGAAGTCAGCTCTGCCTCCGGGGTGCATCCCGGATTGAATAACCTGTGACTTTCGGCGAGAAGTAGCGGTATTGTGCAAGAGAACACGGCCGCAGCTAAGGCCCTTTATTCATTCGTGCGTATGCCGCATAGCCAGCATGGCTCCAGGAAGGCAATTGAACATTGGCGAGGCCCTTGCGGCACTCCCCTAGGCAGGCTAGGCCCGGCGCGTTGTGCGAGCGAGTTCCTCAAGAGTGATTTGCACGACTTCGGCGTGTCCCGTGGCGTCTGTGCAGACCTGCTGATAGGTGGGCTTGGCGGTGTGTCCGCCCATGTAGCCGAATTCGACCGCCAGCACACCTTCCATGTCGTCGTAGACGGCTTCCAGGCACCAGAAGCAGCCGCCCCCGAGAGTTGCGGTCTCCTCTCGATGCACCCTATCATCGTACTCTTCGACAAACACGAAAAGAGGGGAGATGTCCAAAGAAAAGATCGAGGAGCTGGAGCGGCTGGAATTTCAGATGGGCCTCGAGCGAGGCCGCCTGGCCATGACGCTGGATCTGCTGACCGATGCGCTGGTGATGGTGGGCCAGCATGGCGTGTACTGCCAGAGCGCCCGCCAGCCCGGCAAGCCCGCCATGGACATCCAGGGTGTCCTCCAGTGCCTGAATGACGCCAAGGAGCTGGTGGGGAGCGTGATCGAGGAGTTGAAGAGACGGAAGACAGCAGTACCACCAGAACGGAAGTAGTACCTTTCGCTGCCAGAAAGTCTAGCCTGTTCGTACCGCTCCCTGCTAATCTTGCTCCTGACGCGTATGGAGTGGCCGGTCATTCTCACCATTGGAATTCTTCTGGCGATTGCCGCCGGTCTGCCGGCGTGGGCGATGCGCATGCACCTGGCCGGCAGGCTGCGTGAGGAGCACAGGGACCACGCGGCCCGGCTGAAGCGCCTGTTGCTGGATGCGCCGGACGCCGTATTCACGGTGGATGAAAAAGGAACCGTGCGATCGTTCAACAAGGCGAGCGAGCGGCTGTTCGGATACCAGGCGCAGGACGTGGTGGGGCGCCATATCAGCATGCTGATTCCAGCGGCATCGGGTGGGGGAGCATCGACCTACGGAATGAATTCGCTGCACGCGGCCCGCAAGACGCCGCAGGGGATCGGCGTGGAAGTGTCCGGGCAGCGTCAGGACGGTGTCTACCTGATGCTCGATCTTCAGCTCACTGAGATCGAGGGGAGCCGCCCGCGGCTGTTTCAAGCAGTGGCTCGCGACGTGAGCGGGCGAAAGGAGGCGGAGAGGCTCGCGGGCGAGGCGCAGTTCCTGGCTGGACTGCTGGAATCGGTGGGTGCGCCGGTGCTGGTCCTGGACCGGGAAGGCAAGGTGGTGAGGCACAACCGCGCGTTTCTCGAGTTATCCGGCTACCGGGACAAGGAGCCTCTGGGGCGCCACTATTGGGAACTGCTGCTGGAGCCGGAGGAGTGGGCCGCCTCGAAGGCCAGCGTCCCGCAAGTGATTGCCGGCAACACCAGCCTGAAGGGCGAATCCCGGTGGCGTCTGAAGAGCGGTGAATCGGCGCCGGTGTGCGCCGTCATGGCGGCGATCGAGGCCGGGAATGCGCCGGCCGAGCACGCGGTGGTGGCCGCGATGCGCCTGCCGGAGGCGCCAGGAGTGGAATCCGGCGGCGCCGCGACGATGGAAGCTCTCGAGCGGCTGGCAGGCGGGCTGGCACAGCAACTGAATGATCTGCTGACACCGATCACTGGATACAGCGAGTTGCTGCTCAATTCGCTCCAAGAGCAGGATCCGGCGCGGCGCGACGTCGAGCAGATCAAGAAGGCGGGGGACCGGGCAGCGGCGCTGGCGAGCCAGCTCCTTGTTTTCGGACGCAAGCAGCCCATGCGGGCGCGCGTATTCCACCTGAACGACCTGATCAACCAGATCAAGCCCATGCTGGCGGTGCTGCTGGGCGAGCGAATCCAGTTGAGCACGATTCTGGATCTGGATCTGGGGCCGGTGCGGGCGGATCCCGGATGGATGGAGCAGGTGATTCTCAATCTGGCAGTGAATGCGCGGGACGCGATGGCGTCCGGCGGCAGGCTCTCGTTGGAGACGGCGGCAGTGACGCTGGACGCGGGCGAAGCGAGGCGGATCGCGCATCTGGAAGCGGCCGAATATGTCGTGCTGACGGCGACGGACACCGGCAGCGGGATCGATGCGCGGGCGCGGGCGCACTTGTTTGAGCCGTTCTACACGACGAAGCAGGCAGCGAAAGGGCTGGGGCTGGGGTTGTCGACGGTGTATGGAGTGGCTCGGCAGTGCGGCGGCAGTGTGGTCGTCGAGAGCGCGCCGGACGGCGGGACGAGCGTGCGGGTGTATCTGCCGCGGTCGAGCGAACAGGAGGAGGCGGAGAAGCCGAATCGCGGGCTGTTTCTGGTGCGCGGGGCGGGGGCAGGGTAGGTTGAAGAACCGTGGGGCGGCCATTCCTGGCTGCCGCCGGCTTTCAAGCCGGCGGGCTTAGCAACGTCTCACTCCTCGCGGTGGCGGATTTTGGCCGCTGAGCGCGCCTGTTTGAGCCACTCCTCGCTGGCGGTGTCGGTCTTGGCGTCGATGATCCAGCCTTCGATATCCTCGGAGACATCGTCGAGCGGCGGGACAGGCTGACGGGGGTGCTGGCGTATCCACCACTCCTTGTACTCCTTTTCGTAGTAAGCGGCGATTTCTCCGGAAGTAACCTGCACGCCGCGCCGGAAGCGCAGGCTGATGAATTCCACGGAGCGGATCATGAGTTGCAGGAAGCGGCGCACCTCTTCCTCTTCGAGCCTGCGGCGGGCCAATTCCTGGCGCAGCGCGTTCTCGTCCCAGTGGCGATCGGCCTGGATCTCGCGCCAGGAGGCAGCGACTGCGCTCATGGGCGGCTCGGGAAATCGCGCGTCATCCATCTCTCGCAACAGCAGAACTCGCGAGATCAGCGTTTCCGACGCCAGGCGCCTGGCGGCGGGAGTGAACTCCGGCTCACGGTCCTCGTAAAAGGCCGACAGGCGAATCTGATCAAGGATCATGCTTTCGGTGATGACGCGGTCTCCAACGGTGACCGCGATGCGGTCGATGATGTCCGCGCCGCCCGGCCAGGCAAGAATCAGAAGCGCCATGATTTGCCGCATCAGAAAGCCTGCCCCAGGCTGAAGTGAAACTGGAAGAGGCCGATGCGTTGCATCAGGCGCTGGCCGCGGCGGTTGATCAAGTCATCAATCGACCCGGTGTAGCCGAAGAAGCGCGGCGAATTCAGGCCGAAGGCGAAATCCAGCCGCACAGGTCCGACGGGCGTGCGGTATCGGACGCCGATGCCGGCCGCATGCACCATGTAATCGAAGTCCGTCTCGCCGCGCTGATGGAAGCGAAAGGAGATGGCCGAAACATTGGTGTAGACATTGCCGGCGTCATGAAACACGACACCCGCCAGCTTGGTGCCGATGAACGGAAAACGCAGCTCGGTCTGATTAAACAGCAGAGCGCGGCCGCCGATGGGAAAGCCGGTCACCAGGTCGCGCGGGCCAGCCTGGTTTTCAGGAAACCCGCGGTGGGACACGGAGCCGCCGGCGAAAAAGTGCTCGGGGAGCGGAATGTCCCGGCTGCCGAAGTTGTGAATCCAGCCGAACATCGTGTTGCGGGAGACCACCAGATCCCTGGTGAGGCGGTGGTAGCTGGAGTTTCGCCCGAGCAGGCGGGTGAAGGAGGATTCCGAGCCGAAGGCACGGGTGGCGCCGGAAAAGTCGGCGGAATAGTAATAGCCGCGGGTGGCGTTCAGCGGGTCATCCCGCCGGTCGTTGATAATGGCTCCCGCAATCAGACCGACTCTTGCCGGCTGCGAGTACAGGGGAATGAGGCCAGGATCGATTTTCACGTCGTAGATCTTGACGTGGCGGTATGTGTACCTGTACTGAGCGGTGATGGCGCGGGTGAAGCGCTGGCTGAGCTGAAGAGAGCCCTCCCGGCGCCGGGAAGAAAAGGTTCGCACGTTGCGCGAGTTGTCGAATAAACCGCTGAACGTGAGATTGAGCTTCTCGCTGCCCCGGAACTGCGGCGCGAAGTAGTTGATGACGCCGCGCTCCTGGAGCGTGGACAGACGCGTTTGCAGGCTGACGGTGTGCCCGAGGCCCAGAAAGTTCAGGCGGCTGATGCCGAGCGAAACGCGCGGCGCGAAAGCGGCTTCGCCGGCGGGCGCGCTGAGACCGGTTCCGCCGCCGATGTTGCCGAACTCGGCGCCTACTCCTCCGATGAACTAGTAACGGCTGGCATCCTCCATCTGGTAGAGGACGCGTTTTTCGCGCGTGCTTCCACCGGGATTCTGCAGCCCCATGTCGACTTTCGCGAAAATGCCCAAATCGTACAAACGGCGCTGGCTGAACACCATGCTGCTATAGGAAAGCGGCTCGTCGGGCACGAGCGTAATGCGCGTGCGGACCAGGCCGGGGCGGGTGGATTTCAGCCCGTTGACCTGAACATCGCGGACAAAGAGGCGCCGGCCTTCAGTGACAACGTACTTGACGTCCATACGGCGGGGGATGGCGGACGGTGTGGAAAGGATCTCGAGGGTCGCGTCGGGGTACCCGTTGTCGAAGTACAGGTTCAGGATGTTGTCGCGGTCGGCGGACATGGTGAGCGTACTGTAGGGCTGGCCCTCGGTCGAGGTGAGGATGGCCTTGACGGCCGGATACAGTCGCAGATCCACGCCGGAGAGTTCGAGGCTGTTCACGAACCACTGTTCTCCTTCTTTGACATCCAGATAGACAGCGACATCCCGGGGGTGGCCGCGATAATTTTTTTCAACCCTGCTCTCAACCCGGACATCGCGGAACCCGCTGCCGTTGTACAGCTCCTCGATGGCCGCTTTGTCCCTGCCGAGCAGATCTTCGCTGAAGCGGCCGTTGCGGTTGTAGACGCGGCCGGCCGAGAGGATGCTCATGCGCTCGCGGATGGTAAACACATCGAAGTAGGCGTTCCCGCTGATGGCGACATGCGCTACGCGGTAGCGGCCGCCGAGGTCGACCGAGTACTCGATGGCCTGCTCGGCGGCTGAGATGTTCTTGCGGTCGAAACTGACTTGCGCATCAAAGTGGCCTTTGGACTGAAAATGATTCTCCATCTTCCGGCGCCCCTCGATCAGCAGGTCCTGGTCAACGGATTGCTCCTGGTAAACGGGGACCAATTCCTTCAGGCGGCCGCCGGAAAGTTTGGCGCCGCTGGCGGTGACGCGGACCTTCGGGCCAGCCTCGATCTGCAAGGCCGGCGTAGCCCGATTCAGGTCCGGGTCGAAGTCGAGGTTCGTCAAGCTGACCCGGGCCAGCAGGAAATCGTTCTTCTGGTAGGTTTGACGCACCCGCTCGACGGCCTGCTGGAGGCGGGATTCGGTCAGTTTCTGCCAGCCCAGCAGGCCCCACCAGCGCTTCCAGTGGGTGGCGCGCACGATGCGGCTCTCGCTGAGCTTCAGGTTGCCGGCCAGGACAGGTCGCGCAAAATAGGCGCGCGGGCCGGGATGGACGAGGAACAGAATGTGCATCTCATCATAGTTCGGATAGCGCTCCACCAGCGGCTGGATACGCGGGTGATAATAGCCGTTGCCGCGAAGCGCCTCCTCGAGCCCGCGAATGGCTTCGACCAGGGACTCTCCACTGTACAGCGCGCCCAGCTCGAGCCTGGTGGCGTTGACGAGCTGCTCGCGGTTGGGCGGTTCCTCGACGCCTTCCACCGCAACCCGGCTGATGAACCAGTTCTGGCGCGTCCGGACTGTCAGAATCACCTGGCCGTTGTCGAGAGCGGCATCCACCTCGAGGTCGTCATAGCGGCCGGTGGCGTAAAGCTGCAAGATCATGTCACGCACCGCCGCCCGGGTGAACGGGCGGCCGGCGAGCTGGCCGGTGATGCGGTTTGTCTCGGTGGCGGAAAGGGGTTGCGCCTGGGGCTGGAAGTGGATCGCGGCCACCGTCTTGCCTTCATAGTCCTCGGGTGTCGCGTCGAGGGGGCAGGCGGCCACGGCCAACAGGATGGCCAGCAGGGAGACCACTCGATACCATGATACGGGATAGGCGACCGCTCGCTTACGCTCGCGGCTCAGAAAGCGCTTCCGAGCCGCGACCGTTAGGGAGCGAATTCCGTGGGATGCGATGATGGAGGTGTATGGACGCCACGGCGCGCGAGCGGTATTCGCGGCAGATCGTGTTTCCAGGGATTGGAGAAGAGGGGCAGGAGCGCCTGCTGCACTCCCGCGTGGCGATTGCCGGCTGTGGCGCGCTGGGGAGCTTCCAGGCCGGGGCTTTGGCGCGTGCGGGCATCGGCGGAATCGATCTGATTGACCGCGATTATGTCGAATTGAGCAACCTCCAGCGGCAATGGCTGTATGAGGAGTCGGATGCCGCCGAGGGCTTGCCCAAAGCCGTGGCGGCGGCCAGGCGGCTGGGAAGGATCAACCGCCAGGTGGCCTTGAATCCGGTGGTGGCCGACTTGACCGCGGCCAATGCCGGGGAACTGCTGGGAGAAGCGAATCTCATTCTGGATGGAACGGACAATTTCGAGACGAGGTATCTGATCAATGACTTTTCCATCCAGCGCGGAATCCCGTGGATTTATGGAGCAGCGGTGGCAAGCTACGGGCTGGCGATGCCGGTGATCCCGGCAGTGACGGCGTGCCTGAAGTGTGTCTATCCGGAGCCGCCGGGCGGCGTGCAGCCGACTTGCGAGACAGCCGGCGTCGTAAACACGATCACTTCTTTGGTCGCTTCGTGGCAGGTGAGCCTCGCCTTGCAGATTCTGGCGGGGCATCGAGACCAGACCCCGCGTACGATCATGACCGTCGATGTGTGGACCGGCGTGATTCGCCAGGCCGCGCAGCCCGCGCCGCAGCCGGATTGTCCGGCATGCGGGCGGCGGCAATTCCTGCATCTGGAAGGACGGCGTCCGACACCCGTGACTCTGTGCGGCCGGAATGCCGTGCAGATCCACGAACGGGAGAGACCGCTCGACTTAGGGGACCTCGAGAGCCGGCTCCAGCCGCTGGGGCCGGTGCGGCGCAACGAGTTCGCGCTTCGCTTCTTCCTGCCCGCTTTTGAGCTGACTGTGTTCCCCGACGGCAGGGCGATCATCAAGGGCACGACCGACGCCGGTGTGGCCCGCAGCTTATATGCGAAGTATGTGGGGGCCTGAGCCGCGATGCGACGCCTCCGCCCCCTGTTTCTGATCGCGATCGTGGCCATCGGAGCATACCTCGCGCATGTGTACCGGCAGCAAATCGAGGCTCAGCGGAGGCAGGCTCCGCCGCCGCCGAGGGCTCTGCCCCAGCAGGTGAATGCCACTGCCTCGGACTGGCACTGGGAGAAGAGCTCCGGGCAAGGGCCGATGGTGTCGGTACGCGCCAAGAACTTCCGCCAGATCAAAGAGCCGAACCACTTCGAGTTGGAGCAGATCGAGTTGAAGATCTACCGCAGAGACGGGCGGACTTACGATCGCGTCACCAGTGACCGGGCTGTCTTCGATCTGGCTGAGGCGTATCTTTACGCGGAAGGCGAAGCGAATATCACCATGGGAGTGCCCGACGGCGAGGAGCCAAAGCCAGGGCGGCTGATTCACATCCAGTCCACCGGCGTTCGTTTTGACAGCAAGACAGGGAAAGCGGAGACAGAGCGCGAAGCGACCTTCGCGTTTGACCGCGGGGAGGGGCGCGCCCTGGGAGCGAAATACGATCCGGCAGCCAAGGAGCTGCATTTGCGCAGCCAGGTGCAGCTCATCTGGAAAGACCAGGGAAAGAATTCCCGGCCGATGAAAGTGGAAGCCGGTGAGGCGATCTACAAGGAAAGCGAATCGAAGGTATTCCTCTCGCCATGGGCAAAGCTGAGCCGCGGCAATACACACGTCGACGGCAACGGGGCGGTGGTGACGTTGGACGAGCACGGCATCCGCCTGGTGGAGACCACCGGGGCAAAAGGAACGGATCAGTACCCGGGGCGTTCTCTGGAATACAGCGCCGATCAATTGACGCTGTCGCTCAGCGAAAAGAGTGAAATCGAGAAAATCAAGGGGCACAAGCACGCCCGCCTCACGGCGGTGAGCGAGCACGGGATGACATCGGCCGGCGCGGACGCCGTCGAGCTCGAGTTTGAAGCTTCCGGCGGCGAGAGCGTGCTGAAGCGCGCGCTGGCGTCTGGAACAACAGTGGTCGAATCGAGGCCATCCGCCCGCCCTGGGCGGCTTCAGCCCGAGACACGCATCCTGCGCAGCGAAGTCGTCGAGATCAGGATGCGGGAAGGCGGCCACGAGGTGCAAACCATCGATACGCATGCGCCAGGCGTGCTCGAATTCCTCCCCAACCGGCCGGGGCAGCGGCGGCGGCGCGTCGATGGCGACCGCTTTCACCTGGCGTACGGGCCGGAGAATCAGTTGGAGTCGTTTCACGCCATCCGGGCCTCGACGCGCACCGAGAATGAACCTCGCCAGGGCAAGCCCTCGCCGCCCTCGCTGACATCGAGCCAGGATCTGATGGCATGGTTCAGCGCCAAAACCGCCGAAATGGCCAGACTCGAGCAATGGGGCGACTTCCGCTATGAAGAAGGCGATCGAAAAGCGCGCGGCCAGCGGGCAATCCTGGAAAACGAGGTTCGTCGCATGACTCTGGTGAATGGCGCGCGGGTGTGGGATGCACAAGGGGCGACGAGCGCGGATCGCATCGTGATGGACCAGAAGACAGAGGATTTCGTCGCCGAAGGCAGCGTCACCTCGAGTCGGCTGCCGGACCGCAAAGGATCGGGAACAGCCATGCTGTCCAACGACGAGCCGCTGCAAGCCAAAGCGGCCAGGATGTCTTCCTTTGACAGGCAATCCCGGATCCTGTACGAGGGGAACGCCGTGTTGTGGCAAGGCGGCAGCCGCCTCGAAGCCGGGAGAATCGAGATCGACCGCAAGAATTCGACGCTGAAGGCCGGCGGGAAGGTGCTCAGCCAGCTTCTGGACCAGCAAAAGGAGAAGCAGCCGAAGGCAAAGGCGGCGCCGGTCTTCACGCTGATTCAGGCGCCGTCGATGGTCTATTCCGACAAGGACCGCGTGGCGCACTATACGGGCGGCGTTTCTTTGC
This sequence comes from Acidobacteriota bacterium, assembly GCA_016201205.1. Classification (GTDB taxonomy): domain Bacteria; phylum Acidobacteriota; class Terriglobia; order Bryobacterales; family Bryobacteraceae; genus CADEFT01. The sequence goes on along the minus strand of JACQDF010000070.1, from coordinate 17,798 downwards.
GACGCGCCGAAATGGACGTGAAAGCGCAAGAGATCAAAGCGTACCTTAAGGAGCAGAACAAGGAGAAGCAGAGCGACGGGGAATCGAGCCTGGACCACGCCACCGCGCACGGCGGCGTAGTGATCCTCGAAACCGCGCAGGGGCGTGTGCGGCGGGGTGTTTCCGGCTACGCCGAGTATTACGTGAACGAGCAGAAGGTAGTGCTGGAACAAGGCGACCCCGTGTTCGAGGATTCGCTGAAGGGCACGACACGCGGCCAGCGGCTGATTTATTATGCTAACGAGGACAGGCTGCTCGTGAATGGGGTCCCCGCGCAGCCGGCCATGAGTAAAATCCGCCGTAAATAGCTGATGCTCACTCTGGAGACGTCGGAGATTTCCAAAACCTATCGCGGCCGCCGGGTCGTGGATGGCGTGTCGATCTCGCTGACACGAGGTGAGGTGGTGGGGCTGCTGGGTCCCAATGGGGCCGGCAAGACGACGTCGTTCCACATGATTGTGGGCCTGGTGACGCCGGACTCGGGCAAAGTGATGCTCGACAAACAGGACATCACGCCGCTGGCGATGTACGAACGGGCGCGCCGCGGCATCAGCTATCTGCCGCAGGAGGCGTCGGTCTTCCGGCGGCTGACGGTCGAGGAGAACCTGCTGGCGATTCTCGAAACGTTGCCGCTCAACGGCTCTGAGCGGCGCGCGAAAATGACACGGCTCATCGAGATGATGGGCCTGGAACGGGTGCGGCAGAACAAGGGGTACATGCTCTCGGGCGGCGAGCGCCGGAGAGTCGAGATCGCCCGGTCGCTGGTGATCGAGCCGAACTTCCTGCTGCTCGACGAGCCGTTCTCCGGCATTGATCCGATCCAGGTGCTGGAATTGCAGCGCATCGTGTTTGACCTGAAGCGCGCCGGCATCGGGATTCTGGTGACCGACCACAACGTGCGCGAAACGCTGGCGGTGACCGATCGGGCGTACATCATCAACAACGGAAAAATCTTCCGCGCCGGGACGCCGGAGGCTTTAGGGCGGGATCCGGAGGTGAAGCGGATCTACCTGGGCGAGTCGTTTCAGTTGTAGCGTGGATGTTGCGTGCGACGCTCCGAGCCGCGACGGTCACGGAGCGGTTGGCACGCTTATTTCGTCAATAGCCTTCCGTGCGGATCCAGTAGCTCTCGCGCCACCGGCCCGACGGAGCGATCTTCTGCAACTCCGGGTACTTGCCGGCGTGGGCGAGATTAAAGGCGTTGGTGATGGCGGACATCGGCTCGAAGCAGATGAAGTCCCTGCCTTGCGGCGCGTAGACCACTCCTGCCCTGAACTTCTCCCCAAACCGCGCTGCAATCTTCTTCCCCCCGCCTTCCACGGAAAACTCCCCTCGCGAATCGAGGCCCGCAAACACGTCGTCGAACTGCCTGCCCTCGAGCTCAACGGGTTGCGCCATGGTGAACGCCGTTCGCTCGCCGGTGGGAACCAGCGTCCTGGTTAACTCGATGTGCTCGCGCGCCGGAATCCGCACGCGCCATGAGTCGTGGGGCACGCCCGGCAGCGTGAAGTAGCCGTGGTAGGCTACCGAAACGGGCATCGGCTCCGTTGCCAGATTCTCGATCACCGTCTCCACTTCCAGCACGCCGTCCTTCAGCCGGTGCGTCATCTCGTAGTTGTGGGCGAAGGGGAACTGCGCCATCCAGTCTGGGTAGCGCCAGAATTCGAGGCGGCTGGTGACGGCCGAGGCCTCTTCGCCGCTCGTCAGCGAGACCACCTGCCAGTGCGGAGCGTAGACAACCAGCCCGTGGATGGGCTGGCCGAAATTATCGAGGCGGAGGTTCTTGAGATCGGGGTTCAGCAGATATTTCTTTCCGTTGACCCAGTAGGCTGTCTGATCGATCCGGTTGGCCCAAGGCGCCAGAAACGGGTTGCCGCCCATGGCGGGTTTGGCTTTCCATTCGGCCAGCGTCCGGTACGGCGACCAGAACACCCGCTGGCCCTTCACCTTCATTTCATAGGCGTTGTTCCCGATGGAAGGCGCGATCCAGACTTCGGCCTGGACGCGTCGATCAGCGAGGTAGACGGCTTCGATGCCATCGATGATCTGCCGCTCGGCGGTATAGTTCATGGGAGTTCAGTTGTCAAGAGATTCACGCAAGTCGAGCGCCGTCTCTTGCTGGCAACACCAGCACTTGCCCGGTGTGTACGTGCGGATGGCGCAAACCTCGCACCAGTAAGTGACGAACAGCCGTTTGCGATTCTGATGAACAAACAAGGCCCGCTTGTGAATCGGCAGGATGCGCAGGCTGCCGCCGGGAGTCAGGCTGCCGGTCGCCTCCATCTCGAGGCCGTCGAGCCGCGCATCACGGAGCACGCCGGTGGTCTGCTCGTCGCCCTCCAGCGGGACCGTCTTGCCATCGGCCAGCGCGAGCGCGGCCGGCCGCCCTTCCCTCCGGGTGAGCTTCCCGCGCAGCGTGATCGTGCTTTCTTCCCCGCGCGCAACGGCGAACAACAGACAGGTCGAGGCTGCCAACCGCCTGCGGGTCACGCTATCATTCTAACTTTACATGGCGCGGCGCGTCTCGATCTTTGTCACCTGCATCGTGGATCAGTTGTTCCCGCAAGTCGGGCTGGCGATGGCAGGCGTTCTCGAGCGGCTCGGGTACGAGGTCGAGTTTCGCCAGGACCAGACTTGCTGCTGCCAGCCGGCTTTCAACAGCGGGTATCACGTGGAAGCGCGCGCGGTGGCTGCCCACTTCATCCGGGTCTTTCGCGACGCCGAATTCATCGTCGTGCCTTCAGGCTCGTGCACGTCGATGATCACTCACCATTTCTTCGACATCTTCTCCGGTGAAGAAGCCTTGCACGAGGAAGCCGGCTACCTGGCGCCGCGGGTGTGGGAGTTCTCGCGGTTTCTGACCGAGGTTGCGAACGTCGAGGACGTCGGCGCGCGGTTTGACGGCGTGGTGACGTATCACGACAGTTGCCACGCGCTGCGGGAGCTGCACATCAAGGAGGGGCCGCGACGCCTGTTGCGCAAAGTGAACGGGCTCGAGCTGCGCGAGATGAGCATCGCGGAAGAGTGTTGCGGCTTCGGCGGCACATTCTCGGTCAAGTTCCCGGAGGTGTCAGGCGGAATGGCGCGGACCAAGATCGAGTCGATCACCGCGACCGGCGCTTCGACGGTGGTATCGATCGATTCGAGCTGCCTGATGCAGTTGCAGGGTGCGCTGGCCAAGGCGGGCTCGCCCATCCGAACCATGCACCTGGCTGAGATTCTGGCGTCACGGTGATCACCATGTGGATCAAACCTGCACAAGAGCAAGGCATCCGGAAGACGGTCGCCGATCGGAAGGTGCAGCTTGCGGTGTACTCGGCGACAGCGCGGCTGAAAGAGAAGCGCGCCGAGGCGGTCTCCCCTGACGTCTTTCCCGAGTACGAGGAGCTGCGCTCGCAGGCCAACCGCATCAAGCAGCACGCGCTCGAGAATCTCGATCATTATCTGGAGCAGTTCGAAAAGAACGTCGAGTCGCACGGCGGCAGGGTGATCTGGGCGCGGGAAGGGGCCGAGGTGGCTGATTTCATCCTGGGGCTCGCAAACGAGCGCGGTGTCTCGCTGCTGGTGAAGTCGAAGTCGATGACCACCGAGGAGATCCACCTCAACGAGCGGCTGGAGCATCACCAGTTGGAGGCAGTCGAGACGGATCTCGGCGAGTACATCGTCCAGTTGGCGCACGAGCGGCCGTATCACATCGTCGCTCCGGCGGTGCATAAGACCCGGCAGGACATCGCGGATATCCTCGAAAGGCGGCTTCATGTACCGCGCGAAGAGGAGCCGGAAAAGCAGGCTATGATCGCGCGGCGGACGCTGCGCGAGAAGTTTCTGGCTGCCGGGATCGGCATTTCGGGAGCGAACTTCCTGGTGGCGGATTCCGGCGCCGTCGTGCTGGTCGAGAATGAAGGCAATGTCCGGCTGTGCACCACCGCGCCTCGCGTTCACGTGGCCGTTGCGGGTCTGGAAAAGATCCTTCCGCGGGCGCAGGATCTGGCGGTGTTTCTGAAACTGCTGGCCCGCAGCGGGACCGGCCAGTTGCTGACCGTGTATACATCGTTTCTGTCCGGACCGCGGCGTCGAGGGGAAGTGGACGGCCCCGAGGAGTTCTACGTGGTGCTGCTGGACGCCGGACGCACACGGCTGCTGGCCGACAAGGAAAAGCGCCAGTCGTTGTTCTGCATTCGCTGCGGCGCCTGCCTGAACGCGTGCCCGGTCTACCGGAAGATCGGCGGCCACAATTATCCGGGGGCCTACTCGGGGCCGATCGGGGCGATCATCACGCCGCAGTACCAGGGGCTGGCCAGGGACCCGTGGCTGCCTTACGCGTCGAGCCTGTGCGGGGCGTGCGCGGAAGTCTGCCCGGTCAAGATCGACATTCCCAGGATCCTGCTCGAGCTGCGTAAGCAGATCACCGAGTCGCGGACGGGCGGCCTGGAACGCATGGCGTTCCGCCTCTATGGGTGGCTGATGCGCCGGCCGAAGCTGTATGCGCTGGCGGGCAGGATGGCGGGAAAACTGGCGCGAATCCCCGGTTTGGCAAAGCTTGGGCCGGGCGCAGCCTGGGCGAGCCAGCGCGAGATTCCCTTGCCCGCCGGGCGCAGTTTTCGAGATGAGTGGCGCGAGAGGAAGAAATCGTGACCGCGCGGGAAGAGATCCTCGGCCGGGTGCGGCAGGCGCTCGGGCGGGAGCCGGGGCAGACGCCGGCGCCTGCTCCCGAAGCGCGCATCCGCGTTTCTTCGATCGGGCTGGACGCACGCCTCGACCTGTTCCAGACACGGCTGGAAGCGCTGGGCGGGAAGGTGCACCGCGCCGTCACGCTGATCGAGGCACGCGACCAGGTGGCGCGGCTGATCGGCGACAGCGCGGCGGTCGCTTCCAATGCCGGGTTGCTGCGGCGCGCAGGGATCACGGCATTGCCCGGCGTGGGCAGCGGTTTTCTGGAAGAGCCGGCTCTGCGCGAGGCGTGCACGACAGCGTCCTTCGGAGTCACCAGCGCCGATTACGGACTGGCGGAGATGGGATCGCTGGTGACGTTCGCGTCGAGTGAGGCGCGTCTGATTTCGCTGCTGCCGCCGGCGCACATCGCCGTGCTGGCAAAGGCGACCCTGCTGACGGGGCTCGATGAGTTGTACGAGCGGCATCCGCTGCCGGCCGAGGGCTCGAGTTCGATGGTGCTCATCACCGGCCCCAGCCGCAGCGCGGACATCGAAATGATTCTTGTGCGGGGCGTCCACGGTCCCGGAGTGGTTCACGTTATCGTGGTGGAAGAGGACATCTGAGTGCGCATTCCATTCCTGTTGTGCTTCTTCGCGCTGAGCGCCTCGGGACAGACTCTCGAGCTTGGCTTTCACGGAGGCGCATCGCGGCTGAACAATTCCAGTCTCGGCTTCCTGCCTGGCGCCCGCCCCATTCCGCGCTATAGCTTGACCAACGGGTGGCGATTCGGTTTCCGCACGACCCTGAACACCTGGCGTTATTTCGGCCAGGAGATCGGCTACGGCTACAACCGCACGCAATTGCGCGAGGAGACAAGCGCCACGCAGAACGGAATGGCGATTCACCAGGGGTCCTACAATCTGCTGGCGTACGCAACCAGGGAGGGATCCAAGATCAGGCCGTTTGCCGCCGGCGGCGGCCACTTCAATTCCTACACCCCGCCGGGAACCAGCGTGACCAGCGGCGGCGCCAACACGAAGTTCGGGTTCAACTATGGCGGCGGAGTCAAGGTGAAGGTGAGCCCGATCTTCGCCATCCGCTTGGACATGCGCTATTACCGGAACGGGAAGCCGTTCGATTTCCTCGAGGGCCGCAGCGGGCTGATCGGGCAGTTGGAACTGTCCATGGGGTTCAGCCTGGTGATTTAGGCGATGCAACCGGCCGGCCGGGTCACCACTCCGAATACGGCGTCCCCTCGAGGCTGATCTTGTCAGACCCGCTCCGCAAGTCGAAGATGCCCGGCTCGGACTGGTTCACGGCGTTGGAGGCGTCCTCCATGATCTCTTTCCACGAGCGGTCCGAGTTGGTCATTGGATCGATGGGGATCTTTCGCAAGTAGCCGGCTGTCACCAGATCTTCGAGCCGTTGCGGAGCCTTTCCCTTGTCGTAGGTGTATTCGTCAATCACCGTGCGCAGCGCGAACAGATTCTGCCGCAGGATGGTCTCCTTCGACCGGGTCAGCGCCTTGTTGTAGAGCGGCACGGCGGTGGACACCAGGATCGAGATGACCGCCATGACGATCATCAGCTCGATCAGCGTGAATGCGCCGCGGCCCCGGCGGCCGCCGTTACCACTCCGAGTACGGTGTTCCATCCGGCGCCTTCTCCATCGTTTTCGAATACACGTCAAACACGTGCTGGCCGCCCCAGGATTGCGACTTGGGATCGTCCTGCATGCTTCGCAGTCCCCATTCGGCGGAGCCCGTGAAAGGGTCGCGGGGAATGCGGCGCAAATACTTCTTCTTCTTTTCCACTTCGCCGGCCAGCTTCACGCCGTCCACCAGCACTTGCACGGTCTCCGGATATCCTTCGGTGCCGAGCTTGACCGGGCCGAGCTTTCCGGCGTCGGAGTCGTCTTTATACTTATCGATGGCCGCGCGAATCTCACGGAGCGCCCAGCGCAGCTCTTTCTCCCGCTCGCGGCGCACTTTGTAGCGCGCCATTGGCACCGCCATCCCCGTCAGCATCATGAGAATCGTAAAGGCGACAATCAGCTCGATGAGCGTGAGGCCGCGCTGGCTGCTTCGGCGCATACGCTACTCCACTGTTATGGTAGCGCCCGCCGTCCCTGCCGGAATGGGCTGGTTCTTGGAATCCCGCAGGTTCACATCGGCCAGCGTCACCTGCGTTGTTCCTTTCCCAACAGCCTGGAACCGGAATGACACCAGCGTGCCCGACGCGCTGACGCCTCCCGACCCTGGCAGACGGCTGATTTCGATCCGCGCCTCGCCTTTGTCGGCGCTGATCTCCGGCGCGAAGTTCAGGCTCTGCCCGTCGGGCGACAGCGCGTTGCCGCGGATCACTTCCTGCAGCCGGAGAACCTTCGGATCGTACTGCACGCGCATGGGAGCGGCGAACAGGTCCATTCCCTGGCTCACCTCGAGTGTCAGCAGCACGCTTCGATCCGATTGCGCGCCGACGGTGGATGGCTGGAAACTCAGTTGGACTCCGGCCGGCGCCGGTGCCGGAGCGGCGGGCGCCTGCTTCTCATCCCGTGGTGCGTAGGTAAGCTTCACCGTCTGGTCGTTCCCCGCCGCGATGCCGCGCAGGTTCGCCGGCGTGATCTCGGGAGAGCGCACGATATGCGGAATCAGCACGATCACCAGCTCGGTCTCGATCTTCTCGTTGCTCTTGCTTCCGAAGAAATGCTTCAGAATAGGCAACTGGCTCACGCCCGGTGTGCCGGCGAACGACCTCGAGTCCGTCAGTCCCTGCAAACCCCCCAGCATGTTGACTTCACCTTCCCGCATGCGGATGTCGTGGATGATCTTGCGCTGCCCGATCACCGGCTGTTGCAGGCCGCCGATGTCGATGCGCTCGCGCACCGTGGACAGCTCGAGTTCGACGTGAAGAGAAACCTCATCGGGGCCGTGCACTTTGGGTGTAATATCGACATTCACGCCCACGTCGGCAAACTGGAACTGCGTGCTCACCAGCGGGCTGATGCCAGCGCCCGCGACACCGAACCCGGGCTGGAAGCTCCCCGATGCAAACGGAATCTTGTCTCCCAATCGCAGAGAGGCCTTCTGCATTTCGACGGCGCGCACCACCGGATTCTGCAACACCCGCCCTTCGCGTTCGTTGAAAGTCGCCTTGAAAAGGGCGCTGGGCAGCGTCATCATCCAGTCATTCGAGGAGATGTTGCCGATCCGTCCCAGAGTAAGACCGCTGCCCGAGGTCGCGGCCGTTGTGCTCCCGGTGGTTCCGCCCGTGGTTCCGCCCGTGGTTCCTCCGGTGGTCGAACCCCCTGTCCCGCCGGCAATCTGACGGGGGTTGAAGGTGAGAGGGAAGTTGATGCCGGCAGTGCCGCCGGAGGTCAGCGTCGCCGCCAGCTCGCGGCTTTTCGTCCTGCTCATCTCCATCACCACCACTTCCACGATCACTTCGGACTTCGGTTTATCCAGGTCCTGGATGAGCTTTTCCGCCAGCGCCACCTGGTCCACGGTACCGCGGATGATGACGACATTCTGGCCGTTATAGGTGAACAGGCGTCGGACTTCCGTAACGGCGCGAACCGCCGTGGCGATCTCCTGGAGCTCCTGGACCGTAGTGACATTGGACAGATAGAACGTCTTCACCACCATGTCTTCGTAGTCACGCCGCTTGGTGACGTTGTCCTGGGTGACAAAGATCGAGTTCTGGCTGAGCGGCTTCCAGAACGACTTGGTCTGGATGGCCACGAAGTCGAGCGCCTGCTCGATGGTAGCGTTGTTCAGATCCACAAAGAAATTGCGGCCTGGAGGTTGATACTCGGCATCGAAGATCACATTGATGCCGGCCAGCTTGGAGATGGTTTCGAACAGAATGCGCGGCGGCTGGTTGCTCATCTTGAGCGTGATGGGCAGGCGCGAGAGCGGACGCAGCTCCGGCGCCGCCTGCATGGACGCCACCCTTTCCTCGCTCTCCTTACGAGATCGCTGCGCAGGCGTCAGGCCCCGCTCCTGCGGCTCGCTGGGCTGGCCTTGCTTTTTCTCGCGCCCGATCATCTCCATTGTGCGCCGGCCTTCCTGCTCAGCGATGGAAGAGGAGGGATCAATCGAATACGCCTTCTGGAACTCGGCCAGCGCCTCTTCGAGCCTGCCCTGCTGGCGGAGCTTTTGCCCTTTGTCCACATGAAGCTGCGCCGCCTGGAAACGAACACGCCTGGCGCCCATCTGGTAGCCGATGTGGGTGGGCTCCTCCAGCACCGCCTTCTCGTAGTATTCCAAGGCCAGCTCCCATTCACTCTTCACTTCGTGGGTCTTGGCCTGCTTATAATATTTCTCCGCCTTGTTGCTCCTGGCCTCGACGGCAGGGCTCAGCAGGAACGTTCCCGCAACCAGCAGCGCGGCCCCGGTGGATGCTCGCATGTTATTGATTTTCCAAGCCCATGCTATGATATGGAGGGATTGGCGCCCTTCAGGAGGAACTGCCCTCTCGAACGTCTTGACGATGGAAAGCGTTCGAGCGTGGAAGAGAAATGTCAAATCCGCCGTCACCACCGATCAAGATCCTTAGCGACAACCGGCGGGCGGGGCACAATTATTTCCTCCTCGAGCGTTTCGAAGCAGGCGTGGCGCTCACCGGCACCGAGGTGAAGGCGGCCCGCTCAGGAAAAGTCCAGTTGCAGGACAGCTACGCCGAGATCGCCGGCCAGGAAGCCTGGCTGTGCAACGCCCACATCAGCGAGTACAGCCACGGCAACCGTTACAACCACATGCCAACTCGGCGGCGCAAGCTGTTGCTGCACCGGCGGGAGATCGACAAGCTGCTAGGGAAGACGCAGAACAAAGGGCTGACGTTGATCCCGACCAAGATTTACCTCAAGAGCGGGCTCGTCAAGTGCGAGATCGCTCTGGCGCACGGCAAGAAACAGCACGACAAGCGGGCCGCCGAGCACAAGCGTGAGCAGGAAGCCGAAGCCCGCGAGGCGATGGTGCGCCGCCAGAAACGCTAATCAAGTTGCATCAGCACTCGAATTGTTGTAACCAATTTGTAACACTGTTCATTAAGGCTGAAGGATGAAAATTTCTCCGCAACTGCTCTCAGCGACAGTGCTTGCCGCCATCCCACTGGCTTGCACGTACATCGAGGCGAAACGTGAAAGCACGGAAACCAGCCAACCCGCCGTTCCCGTTGTCGCGGTGGCCCGGGCCGCCCTGGAAAACCTGAGCCGCCAGATCACGCTGACGGGCGAGTTCAGGCCCTACCAGCAAGTGGACCTTTACGCCAAAGTGGCTGGGTATTTGAAGCAGATCACCGTGGACGTGGGCCATCGGGTAACAACCGGGCAGATCATCGCCGAGCTCGAGGTCCCGGAGCTCGCTGCCGAGCTCGAGCGGGCGGTGGCCTCGAGGAATCAGGCGCAGGCGGAACATCTCCGCACGAGGGCGGAACAGGATCGCGCCGAGGCTGCGGTGGCAGTTTCCCGCTCTGCTTTCGAGCGGCTGCTTCAGGTGAACAAGACGGAAGCGGGGTTAGTCGCGCAGCAGGAGCTGGACGAGGCTGAGGCGCGTTCGCGGGCGGCCGCGGCGCAAGTCGCCGCGGCCAGAGCCGCCTTGCTGGCGGCCGGGCAGAACGTCGAAGTGGCCAAGGCCTCCGAACAGCGCCTGCGCGCCCTCAAGGACTACGCCCAAATCCGTACCCCCTTTGCCGGCGTCGTCACCAGGCGGTATGCCGACATCGGCGCTATGATTCAGGCCGGCACGGCTTCCCAGCAGGTGCTTCCCGTCGTCCGACTGGCCGATGACAGCCAGCTCCGGCTGGTGCTGATCGTTCCGGAAGCCGCTGTCCCCCGCGTCCACGTGGGCCAGCCGGTCGCGATTCGCGTTCCGGCCTTAAACCGCGGGTTCCGCTCGACGTTCGCCAGGTTCTCCCGCAGCGTCCAACCCGCCTCCCGCACCATGGAGGCGGAGGTCGATGTTCCCAACACTCGTCAGGAGCTGACAGCGGGAATGGTGGCCGAAGCGGAGGTCACCGTCGAGAACCGCAGCAACGCGCTCACGATTCCGATCCAGGCGATTTCCGACAGCGGCGGCAACCGCTACGTCTATGTGGTGAACGGCTCGAATGTTGTCGAAGAGCGCCAGATCCAGACCGGCTTCGACGGCAGCTCGCGCATCGAGGTGCTCTCGGGACTGACTGCCGAGGACCGCGTCATCATCGGCGGCAAGTCGATGTTGGCGCCGGGTCAGAGCGTTCAGCCCAAGCTCCAGTAAAAGGGATCCCCCCATGGCCAGTTTTTCCATCAAGAACCCGTATTTCGTCATTGTTTGCGCGCTGATGCTGACCCTGCTCGGCGGAACCGTGCTCGTTCGGATGCCGGTGGATATGTTCCCCACGATGGACCTGACCGTGGTCGTCGTCGCCACCTTTTTCCCCGGCATGCCTCCGGAACAGGTGGAAAAGAACATCACCGAACGGCAGGAGCGCTTCTACACGCTGGCGCCGGGGATCGAGCATATCGAATCGCGCTCGCTGACCGGAGTGAGCGTGATCAAGATCTTCTTTCAGCCCGGCGCCAATCCCGATTCGGCAGTGTCCACCATTGCCAACCTGGCGGCTGCCGAGCAACGCCGCATGCCCCCGGGAACGCTGCCGCCCATCGTCTTGCGCTTTGATGCATCCAGTCTGCCCGTTTGCCTGATCGCGCTGCGCGGCGAAGGGATGACGGAAGCCCAACTCCGCGACGTGGGCCATTACAAGGTCCGAACGCAGGTCGCCAGAGTCCAGGGAGCCGCCGTCCCGCCGCCGTTTGGCGGCCGCTACCGGCAAATCATGGTCTATATCGATCCCGAGAAGCTGGAAGGCTACCGGCTCAGTCCCATGGATATCGTGCGTGGCATCAACGACGCCAATGTCGTCATGCCCGCGGGCTCGATCCGCATTGGGCCGATGGACTATCCGATCTACACCAACAGCCAGTTCACCGATCTGGAGGGCATTCTCCAGTTGCCGATCCGCACCTTCGGCCAGGCGCCGGTCCGTGTCGGCGATGTGGCCGTGGTGCGCGACGCCGCCCAGATCCAGTACAACGTCGTGCGCGTCGACGGGCAATCCTCGGTCTACCAGCCGGTGCTGCGCCAGGGAGGCGACATCAACACAATTGCCGTCGTGGACGCCGTCAAGAAAGAGGTGTCGCAGTTGCTGGACGTTCCGGCCACTCTTGTCGCCCGCGTCGTCTTTGACCAGTCGCAGTTCATCAAGAATTCCATCCGCACCCTCATCAACGAAGGCGTCCTGGGGGTGCTGCTCACTTCCATCATGGTGCTGGTCTTCTTGGGAAGTTTGCGGGCGACGGTGGCGGTGTTCTTCTCCATTCCACTGTCGGTGCTGGCGGCGATTCTCGCGCTGCAATTCGGCAAGGGTTCGATCAACGCCATGACTCTTGGCGGGCTGGCGCTGGCTTTCTCGCGTCTGATTGACAATTCGATCGTCGTGCTGGAGAACATTTTCCGCCACATGGACCACGGCGAACGCCCGCTGGCGGCGGCAGAGCACGGAACACGCGAGGTGGCGCTGCCCGTGCTTGCCTCCACGCTGACAACGGCGGTCGTGTTCCTTCCGGTGACGTTTCTTTACGGCGTCAGCAAGGATTTGTTCAGCGCACTGGCGTTCATGGTGGTGCTTTCGCTGCTGGCCTCCTACGTCGTCTCGATGACCATCGTGCCGCTGTTTTGCGCCAAGGTGAAGAACCTGCACCATGTGTCTCACGCACAGGCCAGCCACAGCGAGCTGCCGGGAGGATGGTTTTTCGCGTTCAACTACGCTTTCGTGCGTCTGATGACTCTGTACGACCGGGTCCTGCGGGGAATCCTGCGCCGGCCGGCCATCTTCATCGCTTCTGTCGCGCTGATGTTTGCTTTGAGCCTGCTGCTGTACCCGCGCCTCGGCGTTTCCTTCTTCCCGCGCACCGACGCGGGCCAGTTTGTGATCAACATCAAGGCGCCGAGCGGCACCAATCTCGATCTGACAACGCAGAAGGTGGAACGCGTCGAGCAGATCGTCAAACAAGTGGCGGCGGCGGAAGATCTCGAGATGATGGTGGCCAATATCGGCGTGGTGCCTGATTTCTCGGCCATCTACACGGCGAACTCCTCGCCCCACACCGCCTTTCTGCAAGTCAGCCTGAAGGACGGCCACAAAGTCTCGAGCCAGGAATACATGCGCCGTGTGCGGGACCGCCTCCGCGCCGAGATGCCGGAGCTGAGCGTCTATTTCCAATCGGGCGGGTTCGTCGACGCCGTGCTGAATTTCGGCATGCCCGCTCCGGTGGACCTGCAGGTCAGCGGGCCGGATCTGGAGTCCATCTTCCGCACCGCGAAGGATCTCGCTCTGCGAGTCCGGCGGATCCCCGGCGTGAACGATGTGTACATCCCGCAGGATATCGATACTCCGGCCCTGCAAGTGGATGTCGACCGGCTGCGCGCCAGCGTGCTTGGATTGACTCAGCGCGAGATCATCAGCAATCTGATCACCTCTGTCGCCTCGAACCAGATGATCGCTCCGACGTTCTGGACCGATCCCAAATCGAGCAACGACTACTTTCTCACCGTGCAGTATCGGGAGAAATCCGTGAAGAGCGTCTCCGATTTGAACGAAATGCCGTTGCGGACGGGGTCACAGCAGGTGACGAATCTCGAGTCCGTCGGCGCAGTCCGCCGCACACGCGCCCCCACCGAGGTGGCTCACTACGGCCTTCGCAAGGTGGCCGATCTCTTTGTCAGCCTGGAAACAGAAGACCTCGGGCGGGTGGCGGCTGCCGTTGAGAAGGCGGTGGCCGAAACCAGGCTGCCGGAGGGCGTGCGGGTGGATCTGCGCGGCTCAGTCAACGGCATGCGCGAGAGCTTTCGCAATTTCGCCTTCGGGCTCGTTCTGGCGGTGACGCTGCTCTATCTGATTCTTGTCGCGCAGTTCAAATCGTTTCTCGATCCTGTCCTCATCCTGCTCGCGATCCCGATGGGGCTCAGCGGCGTTCTGGTGACGCTCTACGCCACCGGGACGACGCTCAACGTGCAATCGCTGATGGGCGTTCTGATGATGGTGGGCGTCGTGGTCTCCAACAGCATTCTGCTGGTCGACTTTTCCAGACGCCAGTGGCTGGAAGGCATGAACCTGGTGGACGCCGTGGCCACAGCCGGCAGGGTGCGGCTGCGGCCGATCCTGATGACTTCGCTCGCAACCATCATCGGCCTGGCGCCCATGGCGCTCAAGATGGGCACAGGCAGTGAGGCATACGCGCCTTTGGCGCGGAGCATCATCGGAGGGCTCGGCATGTCGCTGTTATTCACCATCTACCTGGTGCCTGCGGCGTTCCTGATCGTCTACCGGCGCAGGGTGCGTCCGGTGACAGGGGGCGGGCAATGAGGATGCCTCTTGTGCTGGCGGCGCTCGGTGCGCTCGGCTTGGGGGCGCAGACGCCTCAAAAACTAACCCTGAAAGAGGCTGAGGAGCTGGCTGTTCAGAATCACCCCAGGATCAAGATGGCTGAATGGCAGGCGCGGGCCGCCGGCGCGGTGACCAGACAGATCAAGGGGACATTGCAGCCCAACCTGTCGGGCAGCATGACCGGCTCGATCGCGGACCATGGAAGCCGCCTCGGAGCGGGCGGATTGAATGCCCCGGACCTGTTCACGCGGCTCGGCCTTGGAATCGCCGTCACCCAGATGTTGTATGACTTCGGTCGTACATCCCTTCAGGCGGCTGGGTCTGACGCGCAGGCCGCTGCCCGGCAGCAGGATATCTCGACACAACGCGCGCAGATCCTGTTGCGCGTGCGGCAGAGCTACTTCGGGGTACTGCGCGCGCAGAAGACTTTGACCGTCACCGGCTCGACGCTCGATTCCCGGAAACTGCTTCTGCGTCAGATCACCGCGCTCGCTCAGAGCAATCTGCGCTCGACCTTGGACGTGCAATTCGCGGAAGTCAGCGTCTCGGAGGCCGAAATCCTCGTGGCGCGGGCGGAAAACGAAGTCCAGACCGCGATGGCGGAGCTGGCTGCCGTTCTCGGTTACGAAGACCAGCGTTCGTTTGCGCTTGGCGATGAGCCGATGCCGGAAGCGCTTCCGGGGGACGCGAATGCGCTGATTCAGGAGGCCTTCCAGAGCCGGCCTGAGCTGGAGGCAAGCCGCAGGCAAGTGGAAGCGGCCCGGCGGGCGGAGCAAAGCGAGGGACGGTTGAATCGTCCGACGGTCACGGCGATGGGTGCATTCGGCTTCATTCCGGCGGGGGATCCCCGCTTGCGAACGCGCTTTGGAGGATTGGGCGTAAACCTCAACATCCCGGTCTGGAACGGTCATGTGAACGATAGCCGCCGGGAAGAGGCGTATTTCAAGATGGCCGCCGCCGAACAGGAGCTGCGCGACCTCGAGATTCGCATCGCCCGCGATGTGCGAGTGGCCCTGCACGAGGCGCAAAACGCCGAGCGCAACCTCAAGCTGACGCCCAAGCTGCTGGAGAACGCGGCTCGCACGCTCAGGCTGGCCCAGACGCGCTATAGCGCGGGCTTGGGAACGATTGTCGAATTGAACCAGGCTGAGCTCTCACGAACCGCGGGCGAGATCGCCGACGCCAATGCCCGCTATGACTACCAGGTGCGCCGCTCGATGCTCGACTTCCATTTGGGCAAGTTGCGGTAGTCGCGTCAGGGCCGGCTGCGGCCTGCGCTTTTGTACTGATCCAGAAGCGCCATGAGCTTGCGCACGATCTCCGGGTGTTTCAGATACAGGTTCTCGATTTCGCCGGGATCGGCGGCGAGGTTGTAGAGTTCGCCTTCCGCCTCACCCGCCTTGGGCTCGATTCTCCTCGGTTCACTGAATCCCCACGAGCCCCGGCCGAGCGCCAGCTTCCACTCTCCTTGCCGGATCGAGAACAGGCCCATCGAGGAGTGATGCACGATGGCCTCCCGAACGGGCGTCTTCGGCTTTGAGCCGTCGAGCGCTGGAACGATGCTATAGCTGTCTTCGCCCGCGCCGGGCGGCAGCGCCACGCCGGTGAGTTCGGCGGCGGTGGCCATCAGGTCGCTGAGCGAGACAAGCTGGTTGCTGACTCTGCCTGGCGTGGTCTTGCCCGGCCAGCGCGCCAGGAACGGAATCCGGTGCCCGCCATCGTAGATATCGGCCTTTTGGCCGCGCAGGCGGTTGTTGGCTCGATGGTTGTGCATGGCGATCTCTTCCGGCGTCCAGTGCGCGCCGTTGTCAGAAGTCACGATGAGGAGCGTATTGCGCGCCAGGCCATTGCGATCGAGGGCGGCGGCGACCTGTCCGACGGCCTCGTCCACTTGCACCACAAAATCGCCGTAGGGGCCCGCCTTGGACTTGCCTTGGAACTCATGCGTGGGCAGCCACGGCGTGTGCGGGCCGGTGAGCGCGAGGTAGAGGAAGAAGGGTCGTCGAGACGAGCGCTGGCCGTTCAGGAATTTGACAGCGCGCTCCGTAAGGCGGGGCAGCACGTCGATGTGACGGAACGCCGGTGCGATGGCGCCGCCGCGCCAGAAAATACCGCGCTGCTCCCGCATCCCCGCGACCTGGCTGGTGGGCAATTCCAGCACGCGGTCGTTCTCCACGTACACATAAGGCGGCATGTCGAGCGAAGCAGGAATCCCGAAGTAACTATCGAAGCCGGCGTCGAGCGGGCCTGGCCGCAGCGGCTTGCCGTAGTCCGTGGCGGCGTCCTTGCCGAGCCCCAGGTGCCATTTGCCGATGCCTGCCGTGCGATAGCCCTGCTGCTTCAGCATCGAGGCGACCGTGAGCCGGCCGGGCTCGATCATGTAGGGCGATTCGCCGTTCAGCACGCCTTGTTTCAGGAACGTCCGCCACGAGTAGCGGCCGGTGAGGATGCCGTAGCGCGTCGGTGTGCAGACCGAAGACGGCGAGTGCGCATCGCTGAAACGGACGCCTTGGCGCGCGATCTGGTCCATGTGCGATGTGGGAATCTTCGATTCGGAGTTGTAGCAGCCCAGGTCGCCCTGCCCGAGATCGTCCGCAAGAACATAGACAAGATTGGGCCGTTCTTCGGCGGCGAACAGCGGGGGCGCTGTCGAGGCAGCGAGGAAGCCACGCCGGGTGAGTCGCATGCTTTTGCTTCTTTGTTCGTGATTATACCGAACCATCGAAGACACGCCGGCGAGTTCTGTTCCAGAATGAGGCTAAAACTGGGATTACCAAGTGAACATGTTTCGAATCGCCCTCGCCAACATCCGGTTCCCGGCGACTCCCGAGGAGTCGGTCACGTTGGCCGAACAAGCCATCGCTCAAGCGTCCATCGAGCGAGCCGGCCTCATCTGCTTTCCGGAATGCTTCATTCCCGGCTACCGGGGAATGGGGAAGCCGGTGCCGCCCCCCGATCCTGCATTTCTCGAACGCGCCTGGTCCGCCATTGCAGCAGCCGCCGCGAAGGCAACCCTCGCGGTTGTTCTCGGCACCGAACGCGTCGTCGAGGACGCCCTGTTAGCCACCGCACTGGTCATCAATCGAGACGGAACGATCGCCGGTTTCCAAGACAAAGTCCAACTCGACCCCTCCGAGGACGGTATCTATTCGCCTGGTTCCGGGAGGCGGGTGTTCCAAACCGGTCCGCTGACATTTGGTGTCGCGATCTGCCATGAGGGTTGGCGCTATCCGGAAACGGTCCGCTGGGCCGTCCGGCACGGCGCACACATCGTGTTCCACCCTCATTTCCACGAAGCCGTGCCCGGCGGTTACCTGGCCTCGAGTTTCGCCGATCCTGCGAACTCATTCCATGAGAAAGCAGCCTTGTGTCGCGCCGCCGAGAACACCTGCTATTTCGCAACTGTAAACTTTGCAAGCGCTGGGTCGCCGACCACTTCGGCGGTGGTGCGGCCCGACGGGACGCTGCTCAGCTACCAGCCGTACAGTAAACAAGGGTTGCTCATCGCGGACATCGACATCACTGCCGCCACAGGCCTCCTCGCGGCGCGCTGCAGATCTGTCTAGCTAAGTAGTCCTATTCGGAAATACGGTGACGTATTCTATAGCTCGAATCGGTGACGTAATCTGATACGCTGGTATCAGAGCTTCATCACCGTTTATGCCGCGAAAAAGCCCATTC
>JACQDF010000140.1 GCA_016201205.1 Acidobacteriota bacterium | reverse complement strand
CCGTTCTCACCTGCCCATCCTCCTCTCCTCCGGACTGTTTGACAAACCTGTCGCTGTCCCTTGGTGGAACGGTTTGAAGTTGCGGCTGACTACATATAGCGGATCGCAAGGTCCTAAATTTAGGCGAATTCTTGTCCGTGGAAATCCAGGCTAGCGCTCGCCAGCCAGCGCAAATAGTCGGCCACGCTCTCCAGGTCCGCGTCCGTGTAGGAGCCGACCGCGACGGCGTGGCTCCAGGCGCCCGCTTCCAGCTTTACCTCGCCAGGCAGGAAACTGCGCAGCACGGGCGGCGGCGCGGTCAGGTCATAGACGCGGAAGACCGTCTTGTTCTGCTCGACCACCAGCGCCGGGAAGCGCTCGCCTTCTCTGGTGACCGCGATAAGAACATCCGGAGTCTTCACATTCCGCAGCGCTGCTCCATTTACCGGGGGCTTGGCGGCAGGGTTCGGGCCGACGGCCACGCCCCATTCCTGGACAGCGTGGCAGACGCCGCATCGCACCCCGCGCACGGGATCGAAAAAGAGATCTTTGCCTCTTTTTGCGGCGGCAGGCCCGGCGAAGGCGGACGGGGCCGGCGATGGAGCAAATGGGGGCGCGGCAGCGGCGCCGGCCGGGCCGGCATCCGACAAGCTCAGCACATAAGCCACCACCGCCTTGAGATCCGGCTCCTTCAGGCTTGCCTGGAAGCCCGGCATGGCCGTGCCGGAGAGGCCTTCGCGGACTGCTTTGTCGAGGTAAGCACGCCCGAAAGTGCGCCCTGCCAGCCTTGGCCCGCGATTGGCGGCGCCCGCGGTTCCGTGACAATAGCCGACGGCGCAGCTTTGCGCAAACACCCTGGCGCCTTGTGCCAGGTCCGCATCCGGCGTTGCTTGCATCATCCACATGGCCAGCAGGATCATGGAGCCACCTCCGGCAGCGCGAACACGAACACGCTCGATCCGCCGCGGAACGCTTCCGTCTCCGGCCACAATTGCGGCAACAGCCCGGCGAGCGCGGAGCCCCAGCCGCTCGGTGTGGCGATGAACTGGCGGCCGTTGACAGAATAGGTGACTGCCGATCCGCGGTGCCCGCTGCCGGTCTGGAAATTCCACAGCTTGCCGCCGGTCCGCGCATCGAGTGCGAAGAAGAACCCTTCGGCGTCGCCGGTGAAAATCAGGTCCCCCGCCGTTGAAAGGATCGAGGCCAGCAGCGGGTACTTGTACTTGTAGCTCCACAGCGCTTTGCCGGTCAGCGGATCGAGCGCGTCCAGATGCCCGTACGCGTTCTCACCCGGCGGATGCCGGTTCTCGAACTGCCCGCCCATGAAAATTTTGCCTTCCTGCGGCTCTTCCTTCATGGCAGTGACCTCCTGGCACCACTCGATGGCCGTCGTGTAGAGCAGCTTTGTGATCGGGGAATACGCAGCCTGGTTCCAGCTCCGCCCGCCGCCAATACTCGGACACAGCAGCTTCTTCTTGCCGGCTTCGGGCTCGTTGCGCCCCACCAATTGTCCGGTTTCCGTGATGCCTTTGATCCAGTTATAGTGCTTCACAATGGGGTACGCGGAGACGAACTGCCCGGTCGCGCGGTCCACCACCCACGTAAACCCGCCCTTATTCACGTTCAACAGCAACTTGCGCTGCTGGCCCTTCACCGTCAGATCGAGCAGGATATTCTCGTACGCGGTATCGAAATCCCAGACATCGTGCGGGATCTGCTGGCAATACCATTTCAGCTTGCCGCTGTCGGCGTCGAGCGCCACGATGCTGTCCGTGTAGAGATTGGCGCCCTTGCGCGAATCGCCATAGAAATCCGCCGCCGGATTGCCCACGCTCCAGTACACGAGATTGAGCTGCGGATCGTAGGAGCCGGTCATCCAACTCGATCCGCCGCCGTATTTCCAACTGTCGCCTTCCCAGGTTTCGTGGCCCGGCTCACCCGGACCGGGGATGGTCCAGAAGCGCCAGGCCTGGCGGCCGGTCTTGACGTCAAAGGCAGTGATGTAGCCGCGGTGCGCCGAGTCGCCGCCGGTAACACCGACAATCACTTTGTCCTTCACGACCAGAGGCGCGGCCGTGATATTGCACCCGCATTGATTGGTGTCCTCGACGTTGGTCCGCCATAGCTCGCGTCCCGTCTTCTGATCGAGCGCGACTACGTGGTTGTCGAGCGTGCCCAGAAAGACACGACCGTGACCCACGGCGACGCCGCGGTTCCAGGGACCGTAGAAGGTGACGAAGCTGCGCGGCAGCGGATAGTTGTATTGCCACAACAGGCTCCCAGTGGCGGCATCGAGCGCAAACACACGGTTGCGCGACGTGGGCAGATACATCACGCCATCGATCACGATCGGCGTTGCCTGGAGGCCGCCTTCGTAATCGCCGGTCTGAAAGACCCACACCGGCGCCAGCCGCTTCACGTTCTTTGTATGGATCTGGTTCAGCGAGCTGTGCCGCCAGGCTTGATAGGCGCCGCCGTAATGAGGCCAGTTCCGGGCCGTGCTGCCGTCCTGGGCCGGCGTCCACTGTACTGTCAGGAATGCCGCGAGAATAAGCCGGGTCATGAGGGATATTGTGGCACGGCCGGGAAGCGGATGAGCACGAAGGCCCGCCGCGTGAGGAGCGTGAGGAGCAGCGGCGGGCCTGGTTGGGCAGGGTATGTGAGCCTGGTCAGGCCGGGGCTAGTAGTCCATGTCCGGACCGTGGCCGCCGGGCGCCGGAGCGGGCTTCTTCTCCGGAATCTCGCAGACCATCGCTTCCGTCGTCAGCATCAGCGAGCTGATTGAAGAGGCGTTCTGCAATGCCGTGCGCACCACCTTCGTGGGGTCGATTACGCCCGACTTCACCAGGTCTTCGTAGCAGGCCGATTGGGCGTTGAAGCCATAGTTGGGGTCACTGTCAGCGCGAACCTTCTCGACCACGATGGCTCCTTCGTAGCCGGCGTTGCCGGAGATCTGCCGAAGCGGCTCTTCGCAGGACCGGCGCACGATGTCCACACCGATCTGCTCATCGTGGTCCGCCTTCATCCCTTTCAGCACGGCGGCGGCCCGTAGCAGAGCCACTCCGCCGCCCGGCACGATGCCTTCCTCGACCGCGGCTCGAGTCGCGTGCAGCGCATCCTCGACCCGGGCCTTCTTTTCCTTCATCTCGGTCTCGGTGGCCGCGCCGACTTTGATCACCGCCACCCCGCCGGCCAGCTTCGCCAGCCGCTCTTGCAGCTTCTCGCGGTCGTAGTCCGACGTCGTCTCATCGATCTGCGCCCGCAACTGCTTGATGCGGCCTTCGATCGCCTTCTGCGAACCGCCGCCATCCACGATGGTCGTGTTGTCCTTGTCCACGGTCACGCGCTTGGCGCGGCCCATGTCGTCCAGGCGAACGCCCTCGAGCTTGATGCCGGTCTCCTCCATGATGGCCTTGCCGCCGGTCAGGATGCAGATGTCCTCCATCATCGCCTTGCGCCGGTCGCCGAAGCCAGGGGCCTTGACGGCGCAGGCGTTGAGCGTGCCGCGCAGCTTGTTCACCACCAGCGTCGCCAGCGCCTCGCCTTCCACTTCCTCGGCGATCACCAGCAGCGGCTTGCCGCTCCGGGCAATCTGCTCAAGCAGCGGCAGCAGGTCCTTCATGTTGCTGATCTTCTTCTCGTGGATCAGGATGTAGGGATCCTCGACTACGCACTCCATGCGGTCCGGGTCGGTGATGAAGTAAGGCGAGAGGTAGCCGCGGTCAAACTGCATGCCGTCCACGGTCTGCAATTCAGTGTGCATCGTCTTGGCTTCTTCCACCGTGATGACGCCGTCCTTGCCGACTTTCTTCATCGCCTCGGCGATCGTGTTGCCGATCGTCTCGTCCCCATTGGCGGAAATGGTGCCGACCTGGGCGATCATCTCGCCGGAGACCGGCTTGGAGAGCTTCTTGACTTCCTCCACCACCATGTCCACGGCCTTCTCGATGCCCCGCTTCAGCGCCATCGGATTGGCCCCGGCGGCCACCGATTTTACGCCTTCCTTAAAGATCGACTGCGCCAGAATCGTCGCCGTGGTGGTGCCGTCGCCGGCTACGTCGGACGTCTTGGACGCCACTTCGCGCACCATCTGAGCGCCCATGTTCTCGAGCGGATCTCTCAGCTCGATCTCCTTGGCCACCGTCACCCCGTCCTTGGTGATCGTGGGGCCGCCAAATTTCTTCTCGAGCACGACGTTGCGGCCCTTCGGGCCTAAGGTTACCTTGACGGCGTCCGCGAGCTGGTTGACTCCGCGCAGAATCGCCTGACGGGAATTCTCACTGTAAACAATCTGTTTCGCTGGCATAATCCTTTCACTCCTGACTAGGGAATCGTTTTCGAGAGATCCAACCGGCTGCTCACTTATGGCCGTTCTCGATCACGCCCAGGACCTCGTCCTCGCGCATGATCAGGTACTCCGTGCCTTCGATCTTGATGTCGTTGCCGGAGTACTTTCCGAACAGGATGTGGTCGCCGACCTGCACATCGAGGGCGATCAGCTTGCCGTCTTCCAGGCGCTTGCCTTTTCCGACAGCCATCACTTCGCCCTCCTGGGGCTTTTCTTTTGCGCTATCGGGAATGATGATCCCGCCTTTGACTGTTTCCGTCTCCTCGATGCGCTTGACCACAATACGGTCGTAGAGGGGTCGAATGTTCATGTTTGTGGCCTCCAATAATTTCAACTCCAGAGTTTGGTCTTCGTATTCAGTAACGAATCGTTGACCGGAACGCGACGCGGTGGCGAGGCCGCCGGGTCCGTACGTCTCTCTTTATTAGCACACTCCAGTGAGGAGTGACAACAAGAAATTACAACTTATTGAATTCAATGGACTTTCCATGACATTAAAGAACGTTCATCTTACTGGCTCGATTGCGAAATCTGAAGTACTCGCCCGGCGATCGAAACCGATCCGCTCCGGCTCTGCCCGGAGCGGTTGATCGTCACCGTGTATCCCACCACTCCTGCCCCATTGCCAGCCACTCCGGCTGTGATCTTGATCCAGTCGCTCGGGCTGGCCGCGCTCCACTCACATCCAGGCGCCGTCGTTATCAGCAGCGAGCTGCTGCCTCCGAACCGGCCGAAACCGTCTGCCGTTTTTGACAACGTGTAGAGGCAGGACAAGGAGGGCGTGCCGCTGATCTGCTTCACCTCGTAGAGCTGTCCGCTGACGTCGATGTTGCCCGTGCGAACGACGCCGGTTGCGTTGGGTGCAACGTTGTAGACGACGTTGCCGTCTCCGCTGCCCGCGCCTTGCACAACCGTGATCCAGGCATCGGTTGTGGTTGCGGTCCAGGGGCAGGATGCGAAGACGGCCAGTTGAAATTGTCCTCCTTCCTGCGGATGCCAGGAACTCGAGGTGGCCAGTGTGATGCACGAATTGGTCACCTGCTGCAAGGTGTAGGTCTGCCCGCTGACGTCAATGACGCCGGTTCGCAATGGTCCGGAGTTGGTGGCCACCGTGAAGCCGACCTGGCCGTTGCCGGAATTGCCACTGGAGGTGATGGTGACCCAATTCACGTTCGAGCGGGCGGCCCAACTGCAACTCACCGGGGCGAAAACGTCGATCGCATAGGAAGCCGCGGTTCCCGGGAAGAACGATCCGGAAGATCCCAGTGTCACTGCGCATGGCGCAAGCAGCGTGAGGAATCCTTCCTGTGCTCCGCCTCCGTGGGCGGTTTGCAGGACGCCGGTGGAAACAGGGAAATCCGAAGAATTGGTGAAACCTGTCACCACGGGTGCGCCGGCTGAGGAGACAGCCACCGCGAGCGCCACGTCACCGGCGCTGCCGCCAAGATAGGAGGAATACATGAGCAGCGAACCGGAGGCATTCAACTGCGTTACAAAAGCATCGCCGCTGCCCCCGGGGGTGGACTGCCCGGCGGCTGCCAGCGGAAACCCGCCGCCTGCCAGCCCCGCCACATAGGCCTGTCCGAAACTATCTACAGCGATGGAATAGGCCGCATCGCATTGGTACAGCCGGAACGGGTCGAGGATGCTGCAAGCTGTGTTGCCGCCAAGGAATGTCGAGTAGACGAGCGCCGTGCCGCTGAGGTTCAGCTTGGTGACGAACGCATCAGCCCCGCCGCCGCTGTGAGTGGTGCGAAAGGCGCCGGGCGTGGTCGGAAAAGGGGAGCTGAACGTTTGTCCGGCGACATAGGCTTCGCCGGCGGCATTCACGTCGATGCCGTAAGCGCGATCGGTGTTGGATCCTCCGAGGTAAGTCGAATAGATCAAAGCGGAGCCGGCCGCGTTCAGCTTGGCGACAAAGGCATCGGTCGAGCCGGAATTGGCGGTTCGGAATGCGCCGGTTGTGGCCGGGAAATCGGTCGAGCTGGTGAAACCGGCCACATAGGCCGCCCCGGAGGAGTCCACTTTGATGGAAGTTGCCTCATCCTCACTGCGGCCGCCCAGGAAAGTCGAATAAACTTGCGCGGTTCCGGTGGCATTCAATTTGACCACGAAGGCATCGGTCATCCCGGCGTAGGTGCGCTGAAAAGCGCCGGCGGTGGTGGTGAAGGTGGCTGTATAAGTGGACCCCGTGACGAACGCACTGCCGCTCGAGTCGACGGCGATCCCCAGACCCGCCCCGGCGCCGTCCAGGTAAGTTGAATAGACCAGAGTGCCTCCGGAGGCGTCCAGCTTGGTGACAAAGATCGCCGGTGAGTCCGCCGGAAGATCGCGGAAGGCGCCTGGGGTGACCGGAAAGCGGCCGATGGTCGATCCGGTGATGAAAGCCGCCCCAGCCGAGTCGACCGCGATGGCGCGCCCGTAGTCGGGAAAGCTGCCGCCCAGATACGTCGCGTACAGGATGGCGCTTGCCGAAGGATTCAGCTTCAAGACGAACGCGTCGGCGTCTCCGGGGGTCAGCACGCCTTTGTAGGGCGTTCCTGACAGCGGGAAGTTGGTGGACGAGGTGTAGCCGGTGATATAGATGTTGCCGCTGGAGTCGCGGACGGCCGCCGAGACGATGTCCACATCCCGCCCGCCGAGGTACGTGCTGGAGAGCGTGGGGTCGATGACGAGCGGCTGCGTCTTGTCATAATCGCTGATCCGGAACCGGACCACGCCGTCGCCCGCCATGTGGAAACCGGCCTCGACGGGCCTGTTTCCGTTGCTCGAAGGCTGGTAGACAGCTGGTTTGCCGAGGCGCAGTTCGCCGCGGGACAGCGTCATCAGCAACTCGCCGGACGGCCCGAGCCGTACGTTGTTTGCACCTCGGATGCGCAGCCCGATCCGTGAGGGGTCGGCCCGGGGATGGACCAGGAGATCGAACTCCAACCGGCCCTGGGAGCTGTAATAGACCAAATCGATGCCCGGATAGAGGGATTGGCAGCGAACACGCGCGTAGTGGGGAATGCCGGCTCGCCATGCGCCTGGGTTGGGACCTTTGAAATAACTGCTGTGGCCCGCGAGCGCGCCGGCCCCCTGAATCTTCGGGTGAGCTTGTGAGCCGATCCATTCGAGCCGGATGTAGTCCGGGCCGGATCGAAGCCAGGCGCCGGCATCGGTGAGCCACAGCCGAATCCCTCCAAGCTTGCCGGAAAAGCGCACTTGCTGCGGAAACTGCCCCTGATTGGGCTCGAAGAACACCGGCAGCGAGGAATCGGCCGGCGAAGACACAGCAAAGGATAGCGCCAGAAGCGGCGCGATTCTACCCGGCACGTTGCAAGACTCCAGAAGCTTAGTGCCCCCCCGGCTCAATTCCTCTCGCCTGGAATGTGGAATGTCATGGAATGTTATGGAATGTTCCCTGTCCTTCCCGCGCGCCGGTGGTCTGTGATAGCATGCACAGCGAAGAGGTTCTATGCTGAGCAGATGCTGGGGTCCTTTCCTTCTTGTTGCCGCTTCTTTGATGGCACAGACCCAGTCCCGGTTGACGGGGCTGGTGACAGACGACACCGGGGCGATCATCGTTGGCGCGAAAATCAATGTCCGCAACGTAGCCACGGGCGTTCTCACCGAAGCTGCGTCGAATGAATCGGGGAACTACCTGTTTCCGTTCCTGGTGCCCGGCGGCTATGATCTGACGTGCGAATTGCAGGGCTTCAAGAAG
Source organism: Acidobacteriota bacterium (assembly GCA_016201205.1). Lineage (GTDB taxonomy): Bacteria > Acidobacteriota > Terriglobia > Bryobacterales > Bryobacteraceae > CADEFT01. Next base: position 45,406 of record JACQDF010000140.1, on the reverse strand, counting down.
CTGGTCCGGGCCGGCGTGGCGCTCGAAACCGGCTCGACACACACGCTTGATCTGAAGCTCGAAGTGGGTGCGGTGACGGAAACGGTCGAGGTCCGGGGCTCGACGCCGCTGCTCGAGTCGGAAAGCTCGACCGTCGGCCAGTTCATCGAGCGGACCACGGTGTTCAACATGCCGCTCGAGAGCCGCCGGACGGCCAGCCTGGTGCGACTGCTGGGGACCGTTGTGTACAAGAACGAAGCGGCAGGCGAACAGATCCCCTATTTCAGCATGGCCGGCGGGCGCAGCCAGAACCAGATGTGGCAACTGGATGGGGGCATCGTGCAGAACATGGCTTTGGGTGTGGCGCAGATTCAGCTTAACCCGCCTTCGGAGTCATTGCAGGAATTCAAAGCGGAGGTGAACAACTACTCGGCCGAATTCGGCCGCGCGGGCAACGGGCTGATCCTGATGACCACGCGCTCGGGAACGAACCAGTTGCATGGCGCCGCCTACGAGTTTCTCCGCAACCAGGCAGTGGATACGCGCACATTCTTTGCGCCGGCCAAAGCGCCGCTGCGGTACAACATCTTCGGCGGCTCGGTGGGAGGGCCCATTCGCAGAGACAGGACCTTCTTCTTCGTGAACTATGAAGGCGCCCGCCGCCGCGACGGCTCGACATCGTCGGGCAACATCGTCCCGCGCCCGGCGGAGCTTCGCGGCGATTTCTCCGCGCGCCGCGACATTGCGATCCTCGATCCGGTGAACAACCAGCCGTTTTCCGGCAACATCATCCCGTCCAGCCGCATCGATCCGCTGGCCCGCCAGTTCGCCTCGTTTTGGCCGGCCCCCAATGTGCCCGGCGACGACCCGACCCGCGCGCCGGGCAACAACTACACGGTGAACGTCTCCGACAAGCTCACACAGGATTACAGCACCGCGCGTGTCGATCACTCGATCGGCGGCAACGATCGCGTGTACGGCCGCTACAGCGCAGTGTACGCTCCTCAGGAGGTAGCCAGCCTTTTCCCCACCGATGCAGCCGACACGCGCGGCGGCATCCGCGAGAATCACATCCATAACGCCGTCGGCAACTGGATTCACAACTTCTCACCTGCTGTCATCAATGAAGCCCGCTACATGTACTCGAACCGCCTGCATATCAATCGCGCTTTCGGGACCGGCTCGAAGAAGAATGGAGAAATCGGCCTGCCTGGCGTGAATCCGGACGCGTTTGCCACCATTGGGGTCACCGGGCATACAGGCCTGGGCTCCGGCACCCACGAACGCATCCAGACGCCGATCATGAGCCAGCAGGTCACCGACAATGTCACCATCATCCGCGGCAAGCACAGCCTGAAAACCGGATTCGAGTTTCGCTATTCGCTGAACAAAGACGACTTCAATCAGCAGACCGGCGGCAGCTTCTCGTTCAGCGACCGCGCCACGCGCAGCGGCATCGCCACGCTGCTGTTGGGATGGACCAGTGGCGCTTCTCTGGTGGACACGGATCTGCTGGAAGCGCGGACGGATTACTACGGCGCTTATGTGCAGGACGACTGGAAGATCAGCAAGAACCTCACGTTGAACCTGGGCATTCGCTGGGAATTGGACACGCCGCGCTGGGAGCGAATTGAGAACCGGCAGAGCGGCTTCGATCCCGTGCCCGTCAATCCGGTCGCCGGGGTCCCCGGCATTGTCACGTTCTCGGGGCGCGACGGAAGGAGCAAGTACGCTCACAACAGCGACAAGAACAACATCGGCCCCCGCTTTGGATTTGCCTGGAAAACGTGGAAAAGCGCGGTGATTCGTGGTGGGTACGGCATCTCCTATGCGGGCGAATACGCAGGCGCGGTTCCCTTCGCGCTCACCAATGGATTTGGTCTGAACGGCTCGTTCAGTTCACCCGATGGCGGCTTCACGCCGGCCTTCATGTTCCGGACAGGCATGCCCAAGGTGGAACGCGAGCCACTCACGCCGGGCTTTGGCTCGGTGCGCGTGGGCCAATCCCCGAGGCTGAGCCCGGACTTCTTCGTTCCGAACCATGTCAACGGCTATTCGCAGCAATACAACCTCACCATTCAAAAAGAGGTGCTGGGGAACCTGCTGTTTGAAGCCGCCTATATCGCCCATCTCGCCCACAAACTCGGCGGTCAGGACATTAATATCAACATGATCCCGCTGGTCAACGGACGCGGACCCGCGGCGCAAAGCCAGACGGCGCGTCCCTTCCCGCAGTTCACCAACGTAGTGATGAAAAGCCCCGCCTGGGGGAATTCCACCTACCACGCGCTGAATGTCAAGCTTGAAAAGAGGTACTCGAGCGGACTCAACTTCCTCATGAACTACACCTGGTCGAAATTCCTCGATGACGTGGAGGGCAACACGGAGCTGGCTGGGGGAGAAGGGAACGGATATACGCATATTCAACTGCACCGGCTCGACAAATCGTATTCGGGCAACGACGTTCGCCATCGCTACATCGCCAGCTCGGTGTATGAGCTGCCGGTTGGCAAAGGGAAGAAACTCGATATCAGGAACGGCGTCGCCAATGCCGTCGTTGGCGGCTGGACGCTGGGGGCGGTGGCTGAATTCCGCAGCGGCCCTCCTTATGGATCCATCGAGCAAACGAACACCACCAACACCTTCTCCAACAGCCAGCGGCCGAACCTGGTATGCGATCCGGCGCTTGATTCGGGCCGGGCGCGGATGGATTATATCGCCCAGTGGTTCAACACGAGCTGCTTCCAGGCGCCGGGAACAGGCATCTTCGGAAGCGCGGCTCGAATCAACGGCGTCGGGCCCGGCCTGGTGAGCATCGACCTGTCGGTCAACAAGCGCTGGCAGATCACCGAGCGCTACAACCTTCAGTTCCGTTCTGATTTCTATAATCTGCCGAACCGTCCGAATTTCGATGTCCCGAACGCGGTACGCGGGCGCGGGGATTTCGGGCGTCTCACGCGTACGCTCGGCACCGGACGCCAGATCCAGCTCAGCATGCGGCTGGAATTCTGATGCGGCGAGCAGGGTGCATCCTCGCTGCCGCCGCTCTGCTCGCGCAAGACTATCGCGTCCGACCCAAACCTCCGCGCACGCCGGACGTCACGCGCATCCTGTCGCGCACGGATGCGACGCTGGATTCGTGGCTTGGCGAGCAGGATTACGAGGCCATCCATGCCCGGCTTGCGCAGCTTGCCTGGCCCCAGGAAATGCTCGCCCGGTTCCGGACCGTTACGCTCAAGGAAGCGAAAATCATCGCCAGCAACCGCGTCGATGCCGCGCAAACGGAGACAGATCTGCGCCTGCGCATCGAGCTGGGCGGTGAATCACGGACCGGGACGCGGCTTTCTTTGCTGGGCCACGCGAACGCTATATTCTCTCGCAGCCCGGATGGCTGGACGATGCGCAGCTTCTCACCGGGTCCTCTGCGCGAACTGGCTTCGCCCGGCCCGTTCTTCACGGATGTTACCGCGAAAGCGATTGGCCACAACGCTTCCTACGCGCGGCAGCTCGCGCCGGGCATTGATCATTGGCGTACGGTGCTGGACGAGGCCACCGGCATGGACGTCTACGGCCACAACGGCATTGCCGTCGGCGATTACAACGGCGACGGCCTGGAAGATTTCTACATCTGCCAGCCGTCGGGCCTCCCGAACCGGCTGTTCCGCAACAACGGCGACGGCACCTTCGATGATGTGACCGGCGAAGCGGGCCTGGATATCCTGGACAATTCGTCGATGGCGCTGTTCGCCGATTTCGACAACGACGGCGATCAGGATTTGCTGGTGGTCACCTCCTCCAGGCCGCTGTTGTTTCGCAACAACGGGAAAGGCAGGTTCTTTCTGGAAGCGAACTCCGGGTTGAGCCCGGCCGCGGCCGGGGCCACGCTGACATCGGCGGCGGTGGCGGACTACGACCGCGACGGGTTTCTGGATGTGTATGTCTGTGCGTACGATTTCTGGACGCCCGGCGCCTCCTACGATCCGCCCACGCCCTATTACGACGCAACCAACGGCCCGCCCAATTTCCTGTTCCGCAATCGCGGCGACGGCACCTTTGAAGACGTGACCGCCAAAGCGATTCGCGAGCATAACGACCGCTTCAGTTTTGCCGCCGCCTGGGGCGATTACAATCGCGACGGCTGGCCGGATCTTTACGTCGCCAACGACTTCGGACGCAACAATCTCTATCGCAACAACGGCGACGGCACATTCACCGACGTGGCGGCGCAGGCCGGAGTGGAAGATCCGGGCGCGGGGATGTCGGCGGCCTGGGGCGACTACGATAACGACGGCTGGCTCGATCTGTACACCGGCAACATGTGGTCGTCGGCGGGACAGCGTGTGACCCACAATCCCGCATTTGAGGCGGTGGCTCGCGATCCGGCCATTCGCGCTGCCTTTCAGCGCCAGGCGCGCGGCAATTCGCTGTTCCGCAACAACCGCGACGGGACATTCACCGACGTCACGCTCGACGCCGGCGTCGAGATGGGCCGCTGGGCCTGGTCCAGCGACTTTTTCGATTTTGACAACGACGGCCTGCTGGACATCTTTGTGCAGAACGGGTACATTACCGGTCCTGACACGCATGATCTTTGAAGCTTTTTCTGGCGGCAGGTCGTGTCGCGCACGCCGCAGCAGAAGAAGGGCTCGAGGGTCTACCGCGATGGCTGGCGGGCGGTGAACCTGTTGATCCGCTCGGATGGCTCCTGGAGCGGCCGCGAGCGCAAGCTGTGTTATCGCAACCGCGGTGACGGCAAGTTTGACGATGTTTCCTTCGTGAGCGGCCTCGACTTGCCCGGCGACGGCCGCGCCTTCGTCACGATGGACATCGATGGCGATGGAGCGCTGGACCTGGTCGCCGGCTTCCGCACGGCGCCGCAGATTCGCATTCTGCGGAACCAGATCGCTTCCAATGGGTCGCTGATCCTGGAACTGGCCGGCGTGAAAAGCAACCGCGACGCCATCGGCGCGTGGGCGACTCTGGTGACGGACCGGCGCCGTCTGCACCGCTATGTCCGGTCAGGGTCGGGCTTTCTTTCGCAGTCCAGCCGGCGGCTGCATTTTGGCATCGAGCGGGGTGAGAAACCGCGAGCGCTGGAAATCGAATGGCCTTCAGGCGTGCGCCAGTCGGTGGCGGATGTGCCTGCATCCGGCCTGTTTCGCGTGCTGGAGAACGGCGCCATGGCGCCCATCCGGACCGCCGTGCTGGCGCATCGAGCGCAGGGCGATCGAGCAGCCGCGGGAACGGGTACGTGGTTGGTCGAGCCGGCGCCGGCGCCTCCGCTGCCGGGTATCGCCCGCGGGCACAAGACGCTGGTCAACTTCTGGGCCACCTGGTGCCCGCCTTGCCGCGAGGAACTCGCACAATGGACTGCGGCTGCGTCCCGGTTCAGCGCTTCAGGACTTCACGTCCTGGCCGCATCCGTGGACGAGCCACAGGACAACCAGAAGGTGGCCGCCTTCGTGTCCCGTCTCAATCTCCCCTTTCAAGTGGTGAAAGCCGATGCGAAGATCGTCGCCGCCTGGAGCCTGCTGAACCGCCACTTGTTCGACCGGCGGCTGGACCTGGGGTTGCCCACCAGCTTCCTGCTGGATGAACAAGGCCGCATCGTCAAGATCTACAAAGGGCCGACGCCGCCGGCCGCCATTCTCGGGGACCTTGCCGCTCGGGGGCCTTCCGCATTCCCATTTCCAGGGCGCTGGCATGGACCGCGGCCAGGCAGAAACTACGTCGAGATGGCGACCGCCTTTGCCGAACACGGGCTGGCCGCGGAAGCCGAGCGCTGGTATGAGCTGGCGCTGGCTCGCAAGACACCCGATGAGGAATCAGTGAACAATTTTGCCGGGTTGCTGCTCGAGCAAGGCAAGCTGGATCGGGCCGAGACACTGCTCCGATCGCTCCGGACGCCGGAAGCGATGGCCAACCTGGGCACGTTGTTGCTGAAACGAGACCAGCCGCGGGAGGCTGCTGTCGAGTTCCAGCAGGCGCTGGTGCGGTACCCGGATGATGCATTCTCGGAGAACGGGCTTGGCAGCTCGCTGTTTAAGCTGGGGGATCTTGCCGGCGCCGAGCGCCATTTTGCCGAAGCCTGCCGTTTGGACCCCGAGACGCCGGACTATCAGCATAACCTCGGCTCGGTGCTCGCACGAGCGGGCCGCTTCCAGGAAGCGATTCCCCGCTTTGAGGCGGCGGTCAAGTTGCGTCCCGATTCGCTCGACGCGCTGAACGGCCTGGCGATTCTCTACGCCGAAACGGGACAGAAGGAGCGCGCGCTCGAGCAGTTTCGGCGTGCTCTTTCCGTCGATCAGAATCACGCGCCGACATACCTGAACATGGCGATGCTCGAGGAGCGGCTGGGCAATCGGCGTGAGGCCCGCAGGATTCTCGGAGAACTGTTGCAGCGGCAGCCGGCCAATGAACAGGCGGCCAGGATGTTGAACCGGCTGCAATGAGTTTCCGGCGTTCCGGGCGTTGACGTACTGCATCCAGGAAGGCGCCATCGGGGTGGGCATGCGCGTCGACGCTCTGCACATCGCCCTGGCCACCGTGGCTCGGGGTCGATGGCCCGGTCAAGGCCCTCGCAACAGATATCGAGAATGGAGCTCCGTACCGAGTGAGCGACCAAGCCGCAGCAGACGACGGCCAAAAGCAGGCCGCGCCTGAGCGCCCAAGTCGTTAGGCGGCCCACACGGTGACTCTCGGCGGTGCAAGAGGAGAATGAAGTTTGAGCTTGTTGGCTCCGTAACAAATCGGCTACGCTCCTACCTCCGCAGGGCCTATGGTCAGGGCCGCTGGCGGAGATGAAAGGGACTGCGACTGTTCGGCTCCCGAACGGTGCTCTACGCGCGGTTGAGTTACATTACACTGGTATGAGGCCCACGGGATCGGTAAGAGGGACCTGAAAATCAAACGCTACATGGACGATTGATGAAAGCACAGACGAAGCCGAAGCCGTTCGCCCTTTGTATCGACAATACCGACTATCGGGCGTCCCTGATTCCCGGCAAGGTCTATCGGATTGTTCCGGATCCGAAAGCAGCCAGAGACGAGCTGGTACGCATCGTCGATGAGAGCGGCGAGGACTACCTGTATCACAAGAGTCATTTTGTGTTCGTGGATTTTCCACCAGCGGTGAAGAAGAAGATCCTTGCATTGAAGGACGCCGCCTAACCCGGCGCTCCAACCGGCGAGCGGCGCCGGGACGCGTGATGCGAGTTTGAGAGGTCAAGCTGCCGCCGCTCGCGGTTGAGCGCCCGAGCCGTTCGCCGCCGCCCCGAGGAGGCCCTCGTAGTGCCGACAAGGAACAAGGATGTCGGGTGATTCGCTGGGGTAAACTGGACCTGTGGTCTATGAGTGGCATGCGGCGAAGGCCAAGGCCACATTCAGAAGCACGACGTATCCTTCGACGAAGCGGCGACGGTCTTCCTCGACCCACTGGCCTTGACCTTTCCCGATCCCTATCACTCCGGTGGAGAGGAGCGGGAGATCACGATCGGTTACACCACCGGACATCGGGCCGTTTTCCTGTCGCATTGCCAACGCTGAGACCGCATACGGATCATCAGCGCACGAGAGGCGGCCAGAAGAGAGCGCAGGCAATATGAAGAGGGCATTGGCAAAGAGATTGAATGACGATTTGCGACCGGAATACGACCTTTCGCAGCTCAAAGGAGGTGTGCGTGGCAAGTACTATCGGCAAGCAGTGGCCGGCACGAACCTGATGTTGATCGAGCCAGAACTCGCCAACGTGTTTCGCGATTCAGAGTCGGTCAACCGAGCGTTGCGGCTCCTGGTGGATACAGCGGCTGCGGCTGCCCGTCCTGCTCGTCGTCACGGGGCCGCTAACAAGGCGTCGCAGCGGCCGTCGCAAAAGCCGCGCCGCCGCTGAACGCCCAGGTCGTTAGGCCCATGCCGCCCCCGCTTTGCCTGCCAGAAGAACGACGCCGGCGCGATTGACAACGCCCATAGCCTATGACCATAATTCAAAACCCAATCTGCGAGCGATCGAGCCCAAGTATCGCGGCTTGATCCGGATGACCATCGAGGAGCAGTTGAGGTTCGAGCCGGGCAAAGAAACGCGGAACCGAAAGCCACTGCAACGACCGGTGGCGTTCGAAGCGACGTGGGAGCTCCGGTTTGGTCCGGAGAACCGCTTCCCGGTGTTCTATGCTGTGAGCCACGAACGCCGGCAGGTGCAGATCCTCGCGATCGGGACCAAACAGCGGGAGCGGCTGATGATCGGACGAGAGGAGATCAACCTATGAAGATCGCTTCGGTGGCGCCCCGGTTGTCGTCACTCGCGGCGGTAAACCCGTAGGAGTGTTGCTGGCGATCGACGATGGAGGAGAGTTGGAGCGGCTGGTGTTGGCCTACACGCCACGGCTGCGAACGCTTCTAAATGCCGCTCGGCGACGCATTCGAGCGGGCGCTGGCATTCGCCACGAGGATTTATGGCAAGAGTTCGAACGCGGCAACAAGAGCCCGCGGCACATCGGCCCGCACTCAAAATCAGGCCGCGCCTGAACGCCCAGTCTGTTGGCCTTCTTCAGCGTCCTTCGGCTGGGGGGTGGGGTATCCGCAACTTTGGGTCGGCAAACTTCGGGTATTCTATGAAGTGGTGCCGGGCGAACCGGGCTTGGTGAGGATACTGGCTGTCGGCAAGAAGGAACGAAACACCCTGCTGGTCGGGGGTCAGGAGATGAGGTTATGAAGACCATCCCGCTTTCGAGGGCCTCCCGTCCACTGGCCGAGTATGCCAGGGAGTTGAATGACGAGATCCTGGTACTGACGGACGCCAAGAGACCCGTGGCAGCTATAGTCCCTCTAAAGGCCGTCGATCGGGAGTCGCTCGCTCTCAGCGGGCATCCAGAGTTCCTGGAGTTGATTGAACGCTCGCGAGCCCAGTTCGCCGCGGGTCAGACGCTCTCGTTAGACGAGATGAAGGAAGCCGTACTGCCCAAGCGCAAGCCTCACCACCGGTTGCAGCCGTCCCGCAAAAAGCGCGGGCGGCTGAACCGGTAGTCGTGAGACGGCTCAGCCATAACGGAGAACATCGCGACCGATCTTCGAAGGATGGACGCTGCACCGAAATAGAAAGGGAGCAATCATGGAACGCCTAAGACGTGTCTTCCCCTTGGCTGGGCTTCTCTTCTTTCTTGGAGTCAGTGGTCTGTTTCGTTTTTCTCACAATGTGAGAAGCGTTGACGCTGTCGGGTTATCCGGGAGCGGGTTTGCATTGGGCGTTGGGTTCGCTCTCCTCGTCTTGGGACTCGCGGGAAGAATCAAGAGGTAGTCTCAGTCTTGGACCCCGAGACGCCGGACTATCAGCATAACCTCGGGGTGAGGCCCGCAGGATTCTCGGAGAGTTTCCGGCGTTCCGGACGTTGCTTCGTCTTGACCCTTTGGTTTCAATAGCCTAGAATGAAGTTTGAAGGTCCTCGAAAAGACCTGAGAAGACGAGAACAAGAGAGGTTTGGCTGTTCATGAGGCTCGGAGGTTCCACCAGATCTTCGTTGCCGCAACGGTCGGCTGAGATTCTTCAGTCCATCGTTCATGCCTATATCGAAATCGGCGAGCCGGTTGCATCGCGGACGATCTCCAGGCAAGGGACGAGCAGGCTTAGCCCGGCATCTATCCGCAATGTCATGGCGGACTTGAGCGAAGAGGGGTATCTCTCGCAGCCACACACCTCCGCCGGCCGCGTGCCGACGGCCAAGGGCATTCAGGAGTATGTCCAGAGCGTTCAGGTATCGCGCTCGGTTTCGGCTGAGGCGAGCCGGCTGCGCCACCAGATTTGCCGCCTGGACTCGATGGAAGCCAGGGTCGAGCGGTCGTCGCACGTGCTCACCGAGATCTCGAGGAACATGGGGATCGTGGCCGCGATTCCGACGGCCAACCAGATCCTGGACCAGGTCGAGCTGGTGGCGCTGGCGGACCGCCGCGTGCTCATGGTGGTGGTGACGCGGGACCGCGTGGTGCGGGATAAGGTTGTTTCCCTCGAGCGGGACATCAGCCAGGATGAACTGGCGTCCATCCGGAATTTCCTTCATGCGAACTTTTGCGGCTGGACGGTCTCCGCGATCCAGCGCGAATTGGGGCAGAGGCTGGAGGAGGAGCGTGTGGTCTACGACCATATGCTCCAACGGCTCACGATGCTGGTGCAGAAAGGCCTGCTGGACATCGGGCTGAAGCCCACGCTGCACACCGAAGGGGCGTCGAACCTGGTGGGGGTTGATCTCCACCTGACGCGCGAGAAGATGCGCGAGCTGTTTCGGACGTTGGAAGAAAAGCAGCGCATCCTCGAGCTGCTGGACCGCTTCCTGGAACCCACCGGAGACGTGGCGGTGCAAGTCGGGCTGGCCGAGGTCCATCCCAGCATGGGAGAGCTTTCGCTCATCGGATTCACGGTGAATCTGCCCGGAGGGCTGGCGGCGAAGATCGCTGTCCTGGGTCCTCTGCGAATGAATTACGAGCGCGTGATGTCCGCCGTCTATCACGTCGGCCAGGCGCTCCAATCGCCGGAGCCATAAAGCCTCCGGCGTCGATTCCCCGCGTTTTCGAGGCGCTGATCAGGAATTTTGTTAGGCTGAAATTATGCAAGAAGAGAAGAATATCTCCGGCTCCAGCGCCGTCGGAGTCGAAGAAGAGGGGAACGGTTCTCCTGGGGCTATTGCACAATCCGATCGGCCGCCGGATTCAACTCCGGTGGCGGATACGGCCGGGCAACTGCAAGCGATCACGGCCGAGCGCGACCGTCTGGCCGCGGAGAAGGCTGACCTTCATGACCGGCTGCTACGCCGGCAGGCCGAATTCGAGAACGCCCGCAAGCGCGCCGAGCGCGAGAAATTCGAAATCCTGGAATTTGCGAGCATGGAGGCCGTGCGCGCGATTCTTCCCGTCCTCGATGACTTCGAGAGGGCTCTCAGGATGGAAAGCGCCGACAAGGAGTACGCGCGTGGCATCGAGCTGATCTGCCAGCGGCTGCTTGAAACCCTAAAGAAACTTGGCCTGGAACCGATTGAAACGGGGGGACAAACATTCGATCCGAACCTGCATCATGCGGTGGACAAGGTGCAGGACGAGGAGCATCCGGAGGGCGCCATTCTGGAAGAGCACCAGCGGGGATATCACTTCAAAGGCAGACTTCTTCGTCCCGCGATGGTTCGGGTGGCGGTGCGCCCCTAAGTGGAACAGGACATGATGGCCGGCGCGAAGCGAGACTATTACGAGGTTCTCGGCGTCAACCGCGACGCCGACGAGCAGAGCTTGAAAAGCGCCTATCGCAAGCTTGCTCTTCAACATCATCCGGACCGCAACCCGGGAAACCAGGAAGCAGAAGAGAGATTCAAAGAGGCCGCCGAAGCCTACAGCGTGCTGAGCGATCCACAAAAGCGAGCCGCCTATGACCGTTACGGACACCAGGGCGTGCAAATGGGCGGCGCACCAGGGTTTGATCCTTCCATCTTCGCCGACTTCAGCGATATTCTTGGGGATTTCTTCGGATTCGGCGATCTGTTCGGCGGCGGCGGCCAGCGCCGGCATCGCGTGCAGCGTGGCGAGGATTTGCGGTTCGATCTCGATATCCAGTTAGAGGAGGTCATCGAAGGCAAGACCGCCGAGCTGATCATTCCGAAGCTGGAAGCGTGCAGCCGGTGCAGCACAAGCGGTGCCGAGCCGGGCGGCATGTCCGCCTGCCCCACGTGCCACGGACGCGGCGAGGCCGTTTTCCAGCAGGGATTCCTCACCATTCGCCGCACCTGCACGCAATGCGGCGGCCGGGGGCAGATCGTGCGCCGGGCCTGCTCGCAGTGCAAGGGCGAAGGCTACAAGCGCGTCGAGCGGAAGCTCAAGATCAATATTCCTCCCGGAGTCGACACCAATACACGCTTGCGGCTGTCCAATGAAGGGCAGCCCGGTCTGAGCGGCGGCCCTCCCGGGGACCTCTACGTGGTGATCAAAGTGAAGGACCACCCGATCTTCGAGCGGCACGAGGACGAGTTGCACTGCACCGTGCCGGTGAACATCGGGCAGGCCGCCCTGGGGGCTGAAATCGATCTGCTCACCTTCGACGGCTTGCACACGGTCAGGATCCCGGAAGCCTCGCAGCATGGCGCGACCATCAGGCTGAAAGGCCTTGGCGTGCCCCGCCTCAACTCGAGCGGCCGCGGAGACCTCACGGTGCATATTGAAGTGCGGGTTCCCGAGAAGCTGACGCGCGAGCAGCGCAAGCTGCTCGAGCAGCTTCGGGACACCCTGCCCCAGGAGAACGAGCCGAAGGAGAAGGGAATCTTCGAGAAAGTCAAAGACTATTTCATGTAGTCATGCGGCCAGGATGGCCCGCCGCTACCCGAGTCCCACAACGCGGTTCAGAAATCCAACGAAGTGCTTCCAAACCAGGTAGTAGACGGCCATGCCGACGGGGAGCACCATCGCCGCACGGGTGAACGAGACGAAGGGGATATCCAGCGCATGCGCCAGAGCCACTCCCGCGGGCATCAGGAGCGCGGGCAAGATCGCGCCAAACCAGCCGAGCGACACGCGCCTGTGCAGCTCGAAGGCCGTATACAGCAAGTTCCACAGGCCCCACAGATTCGGCACAATCGCCATCGGGAAGACGGCTGCGCGTTCGATGGGGATGGGCAAGCCGTACACGAAACGCGCCAGGATGAAGCTGATCAGGATAAACAGCAGGAACCAGGTGGGCACGAGCACGCCGGCCATGTAAGCGCGCAAGTAGGAATGTCGGTTCATAAAAGCCTCCATTAGAGGTGATACAGCAGTTGTGGCAACAGCTCCGGAAAGAACAGGCACCAGGCGAAAAGCAAGGCAATCAACGCCCAGTCAAACCGCTGCCATCGGGCTGGCGCCTGGTCGAGCCGGCGGAGCATACCGGGCCACAGATCGCGCTCGAGCGCGGTGTTTTGCCATGGCGGCAGGGCCTTTTTCAGAAGGTCTTTTTCATTCATGGTCGAATCCCCAATTTCGAGAGTTTCTTGCGCAGGAGCCGGACGGCGCGGAAGACGCGCGTTTTGATAGTGCCGATCGGATGCCCGGTGGCGGCGGAGATTTCTTCGTAAGGCAGTTCTTCAATGAGCGCCAATGTGGCGACAGCTTGCAGCCTGGCAGGCAGCGAGCGGAACGCGCCGGCAACGGCATCGCGAATTTCGCGCCGCTCGGCGGCATCGGCGGCGTCCGGCGACGGGAGGACGGCGGGCAACTGGACCTCGGCGCGCGCGGTCTTCAGGTGATCGATGGCCGCGTGGGTCGCCACGCGGCGCGCCCAGGCGCCGAACGGCCGCGAAGAATCGAAGCGGCGTCGTGAGCGCCAGATCCGCCAGAAGGTCTCCACGGTCAGATCCTCGGCCGCCGCCGGATTGCGCACGATGCGCACGATCCAGGCGTAGACCGGACGCTGATACTGCCGGAAGAGAGTTTCAAAGGCAGCGAGGTCGCCGGCGGCAAAGCGCGCTCCGAGTACCGCCTCATCTAATTCCGGCTTGTCCCCAGCCTGGGTATCCATCGAGGCACTCGCTCTACATAATCTTCATACTCGCGGCCGAATTTTTCCCGCAGGATGGGTTCTTCGTACAGGATGACAAGCAGGTGAGCGAAAAAACTCCACAGGAATGCGAACAGGAGCATCGAGGGAGAGCGATGGAACATGGCAAACCCCGACAGCACAACGAGGCCGCCGATATACATCGGGTTGCGGACCCACTGGAAGGGGCCGGCGGCTACCAGGCGTCGCGGCGCATCAAACGGGGCCGGAGTGCCGCGGCCCAAGGCAATGAATAGAGCGATGCTGGACAAGGCAAGGGTTGCGCCGAGGACCATGAGGAGGATGCCCGGCAACACCAGCCATTCGGGCAGCAGGCCGAGATCGCCGTCAAACTTTCTCAGGCCGAGGACAAGCCACGCCCATACGGTAACGAATCCGCTGGCGTAGACGAGGGATCGCAGTGCAGTGAATGTCGTGCTCATAACAACCTTCCTGCTCTCTCTTACTGATTGGGGCGTCCGGAGGTTTCCTTTTTTCACCACTCCGGAGCCGGCTTGTTCGTCCAACACCAATAGATGAAGTCCGTCATGGGTGGGCTGCCCGGCCTTCCACCGTCACCGTTGCCGAGGTCCTGGCGCAGATCTTCCTGCACAGCCAGTACCACCGCGGCCAGAACGCCACCCGCATGACAGCGCTTAGCTCCCGCAAGAGTTCGCGCATCAGCCGGCCTCCTCGTTGGCGCGGCGCAGCAGCGATCGCATACAGGCGATGCAATAGGCGGTGCCGGCGCGGCGGATGCCGGAATCGCCGGCCAGACCAGGTACGTGGTCCGGCACCGCCGTGCCGTTGAACTTGACCTGCCGCAGCGCTTTCATCACCTGGTACATGTCCATGTAGCCGTCGTCGGGGAAGGTTTCGACGAAGTGCGGCAGCGGAGCGCTGACGTTGCGGAAATGCACGTCCAGGATCTTGCCGCGGCCGCCGAAGTCCCTGATCATCTCGAAGACGTCCTTGCCCATCTGATCGCCGCCCTCGCTCCAGGTGCCGATGCAGAAGGTGAGACCCCAGTGTCTGCTCGAGCCTGCGATCTGCTCGGCTCGTTTGTAGCCGTCGAAATGGACAAACAGCTTGGCGACCCCGTTCATTCTCGCCAGCGGCGGATCATCCGGATGGAGGGCAAGTTTGACATTGGCTTTCTCGGCGACGGGCAGCACCGCTTTCATGAAGTAGGTATAAGTTCCCCAGATGTCTTCGGCGGAGTACTCGCGCTCGAAGGCCTGCTTTTCCACCTTCGAGCGGAAGTCGGAGAGCTTGAACTCGCGCGCCCTGTACCGGCGGGCGCTGAGGATTTCCGCGGTGGTATAGGTGTTGGCCGGGTGCCAGTCGTAGTTGGAGACGGGGATGCCCAAGCGGCCACAATCCTCGAGGAAGGTGCAGTAGGTTTGGATGACCTGGTCGCGGCGCGGGCGGCCGAGTTGCACGTCGGTGTTGCGATACGCGGGGTGCACGGCCGAGTAGATCTTCATGTTGAAACGCGCCAGGCGCTCGACGGTGGCCTTCATGTAGTCGTAGGAGGCCTCCTCTCCGAATTCGATGCGAGCCCAGCGGATGCCGATTTGTTGAAGGAACAGCAGGTCGTCATCGGACATGCCGCGGATGGGCATGCGATGGGAGAGCTTGATGTTGGCCGGGTCATACTCGTCGATCACGGAACGCTTGGGCGGTTTGGGAGCAGCGGCCATGGCAACGGAGGCGGCCAGAGAACCTGTCATCAGATCGCGGCGGGTGGTCATAGCGGACTCAGCATACCACCGGGATTGCCTTGCCGGCGGGGAGGGTAGACTGGAGAGGGAGGACGAAGGATGGTCGCGGCTTCGCAACTGCGGACGGGCATGGTGATCCGGTTTGAGGGCCAGGTGTACAAGGTGCTGTCCGCCAATTACCATCCGGGGCAAGGCAAGATGGGCGGCGTGATGCACGCACACCTGCGGAATCTTTCCACCGGCACCCACTGGGAGCACAGCTTCCGCGCCGACTTGAGGCTGGAGGACCTGCCGGTCGAGAAGAGCCCGATGGATTTCCTGTATGCGGACGGCGACGAGTGCTGCTTCATGAACCCCCAGACCTACGAGCAGGTTTCGGCGCCGGCGTCGCTGATTGGCGAACAGGCGAAGTTCTTGCAGCCCGAGATGCGCGTACAAGTGGAGTTTCTGGACGGGAATCCGGTCAGCGTGTTGTTTCCGGACATCGTCGAGGTACGGATTGCGGACACGGCGCCCCCGGCGCACCAGCAGGACAACACCTGGAAGCCCGCCAGGCTCGAGAACGGCGTCGAGGTGATGGTGCCGCAATTTATCAAGACGGGAGACACCATCCGGCTGGATCTTCAGGCGATCAAGTACATGGACCGGGTGAAAGGGACGGCGAAGTGAAAAAGATCATCCCCCGAAACACCACTCACGAATTCCCGCAACCCTGCCGATAGAAGCCTTCGGTCTTGGTGTGCATGCGCTTGCTTTTCGCTCTTTTGCTGGGCTCGATGGGACAAGCGGCACAAGTGCAGCAGGCGCATCTAGGTGTTTTCGCCAGTGAACAAGGGTGCGAAATCACTAAGACGGCTACGTCGTTCCCCGCATCCACCCGTCAGGTGTTCCTCCGGTTGCTGGTCTCGCAGATTCGCCCCGGAGACACGCTGGCCGTCGAGTGGCTCGACCCGAGTGGGAACATCGCCGCCTCGGCGCCCTATGAAGAGCTGCCGCCCGCGCGCACGCTGTGCATCCTGACGCAATTGCCGGTCGGGGGATTTGCTCCGGCCAGGAGCCCGGGGCAGTGGAGCGTTCGTGTCACCGCCGGAGGCAAAGTGCTCGTCTCCCGGCCGTTTCAAATCACCGCCGAGACGGATCGGGGCGCACCGCAGATCCTGCGAGTAGCCACCAGAGAGCGCAGCGAGCAGGAGACGGAACTGGTGATCGAAGGGGACGGATTCAACAGCGAATCCATCGTGCACG
The DNA here is from genome assembly GCA_016201205.1 of Acidobacteriota bacterium. Lineage (GTDB taxonomy): Bacteria > Acidobacteriota > Terriglobia > Bryobacterales > Bryobacteraceae > CADEFT01. Next base: position 28,921 of record JACQDF010000140.1, on the reverse strand, counting down.
TCGCGCAGTATACGCCGAGCGGCGGCTGGAGCTACATCGCTCACTTGTTCCCGCTCAGCCTCGAGCCGAACCGCATGACGGCCCGCGTGGGGACGCTGAAGCCGGCCGAATACGTCGTTTTCGTCAAGAACGCGGAGAAACTGAGCGCGCCTGCGCGGTTCCTGATCACCACCGGCGGATACCGGCTGCCGATGCCCGCGGGCACTGCCTGGCACCTGAGCCAGCCGCCCTACGGCATGTATTCGCACTGGGGCTCGACGCTGCACGCCTACGACATCGCACCGCGCGGCAATGCGTGTGTGGTGGCGATGAAAGCGGGCACCGCGTTCACCTTCGACCTGGGGCTCGGACAGACGCCGCACCGGCGGATTTTTGGCAATTACATCACTGTTCAGCATGATGACGGGGAGTTCAGCCATTACGCTCACCTCAGAAGCGGCGCCTTCCGCGTGCAGCATGGAGAACGCGTCGAGCAGGGGCAGGCGCTGGCGATCGCGGGCAACAGCGGCTACTCGTTCGGCGCTCACGTGCACGTGCAGGTGACTAAGTCGTTCGCGATCTCCTCGCAAAGCATTCCATTCACCCTGGAAGATCTGGCGCCGGCGGATCACAACGGATATCGGGGCCCGATTATGTCCGCGAACCGCTCGGCGTACGGCGACTGCAATGGAGGGAGGCCTCCGTCGCCGGCTTTTATCTCGACAACCTCCACCAGGCCGGCCGCGCCCGCCGTTTCGCCCACCTGGACCGGCAGCGTGCCGCTGGCCGGCTGGTGGACCGAATTGACGGCCGTCCCGGACGGTTCCAAGGCGCTGGATATCCGGCTGGATTGGGACGCCGGGAATCATGACCTGGATCTGCATCTGGTCAGCCCGAGCGGGAAACACTATGGCTCCTACGGCGACCGGAGCGGATATAATGCTCCAGCCATAAACCAGGAATCCTTTCACATTGAGAATCCGGAGCCCGGCACGTGGCGCGTTTCCGTGCAAGGGATGAGCAGCGGCGGCGAAGCGATGGACTTCCGCGTGTATCGCTCGCTGGGCGGCACACTGCCATCAGCTTGGGGCGGCGTCCGGCGCCGCTGATCAGGATCAGTTCGTCCCGCTGGTGGGCGTCGCCTCCCGCCCCTCGCCAAACCTGCGCTCCGGCTGTGGCTTCGGCAGCGGCTTGCGCGGCATCATCTCCGGCCTCACTGCCGTGTGATACACAAACGACGCCATGATCGCTGAAGCCTGCATCAAGTCCCCTTTCGAGATGTGGTCGTAAACATCCATGTTGGAATGGTGCGTCCGGGTGCTGTACTCGATGGGGTCCTGGATGAACTGAAAGCCCGGCAGGCCGACCGCGTCAAATGAAAGATGATCCGTGCCGCTGGTGTTGCGTATCGACAGCGTCGTCGCGGCCATGTCTTTGAACGGCGCCAGCCACGCCGTGAAGATCGGCCGCACCATGTCGTTGCCTTGCAGGTACACGCCGCGGATCTTGCCGGTCCCGTTGTCGAGGTTGTAATAGGCGGACAGCTTGTGATGTTCCGGCTTCAGCTCCATCTTGGTCGGATCGACGAAGTGCTCTTTCACGTAGGCGCGAGAGCCGAGCAGTCCTTGCTCTTCCCCGCTCCACAATCCCATGCGAACGGTGCGGTCCATGGTGAGGTTGAGCGACTTGAGGATGCGCAACACCTCGAGCGCTACGGCGCTGCCGGCCGCATTGTCGGTGGCGCCGGTGCCGCCGTGCCACGAGTCCAGGTGCGCGCCGATCATGACGATCTCGTCCTTCTTGCGGCCGCCCGGAATCTCGGCGACGACGTTCCAGGAATCAAGGCTCTCCTCGGTGAACCTGGCCTGCACTTCCAGCTCGATCTTCACCGGGATCTTCTTATCGAGCAGGCGCGTGATGCGGCTGTAGTGCTCGGGCGTGATCACGATCATCGGCGGCGGCGGCGCCGTCTTGGGATCCTGCGATCCCCCGCTGGAAGCGAACACCGTGCCACCGTCGCCGGCGGTGCCGGCGGTGATCGCCGCCAGCACGCCTTCCTGTCGCAGGAACTCGGAGCGGCGGCTTCGAAAGCGGCGCATTCCCTCGAAGTTACGGGCCGGCGAGGGTCCCGCCATCACTGGCGGCCCCGGTTGCCCTTCCGACGGGCGGCTTTGCCGCATGAAGAAGGGAGCGGCGCCCGGCTCGGGAGCCTGTTCGAGGCCCGCCAGGTCCGCCTCGTTGTGGCGTCTCGACAAAGGATTGGACAGCAAAGGCGTTTCCCGCGGCTGGTCGATCAGTGCGATCCTGCCCTTCAGCTTCCCCTTGTGCTTCTCCAGATCCTCGGGGCCGCGGATGACCGCCAGCACCGGCTCACCGGTGATGGGGCCATTGGTGCCCGGCGACCATGCCAGCGGAAAGCCGATCAGCGGCGTGTAGCCCGGCTCGAGCAAATGCGCGGAGAAACGCGTGTACTCCCATCCGCGCCCGAACGGCCCCCATTTCTCCAGGTGCGCGTTCGCCAGGCCGTAGTCCGTCGCCTGCTTGATGACCCACTCGGCGGCGCGCCGGTATCCGGAAGAGCCCGTCAGCCGAGGGCCATGCACGTCCGTCAGGTAGAACATATGCTCCATCACCTTCGAGCTCTGGAGCGCTTCCGTCCGAACGCGATGAATGATGGACAGGTCCACCGGCTCTTCGGCGCTGAGCAGCAATGGCACAACCAATGTTACTAAGAGGCAAATGAGACTTCTTTGCATTTGAGCATAAGCATACCACGGTAGAATGAGGAGAGCGTGCGCATCACGATCTCCAAGGAGAACTACCTCAAGGCCATTGCGGAAGCCGAGAGCGAGGGCCAAGTGGTGATTGCCGCCACCCTGGCGCGCTGGCTCAGCGTCTCCCCGCCCGCGGTCACGATGGCCATCAAACGCTTGAGACGGGATGGGTTGCTCCACGTCGCCAGGGACGGGCAGATCAGACTGACCGCGGCGGGCCGTGACATCGCCACCCGCCTGCTCAACCGCCACCACCTCATCGAGCGAATGCTCACTGAGATCTTCGGCATGGAGTGGTACAAAGTCCACGAGGAGGCCGAGCAGCTCGAACACGCTGTCTCCTCCGACTTCGAGAGGAAGCTGCTGGAGAAACTCGGTCCGGGCGGCGCTTGCCCGCATGGCAATTTTGTCGGCCTCGACACACCCGAAGTACGGCGCAGACGCGGTTGGATGCCGCTGGATGCTCTGGGCGCCGAGGACGAAGCGCGCGTGGTGAGCGTCTTCGAGCGCGACCGCCAGTTGCTCGAATTCTTCAACGGCCTGGGCATCTGCCCGGGAGCAGTGCTGCACGTCGTGAGCCAGAACTACGACGACACGCTGACGCTCGCCGTTGGCGAGAACACCGTGCAATTGGGCCGTTCGGCGGCGAGGAAAGTTTGGGTGGAACCGGTTGGGGTGCGGCTGCCGGTAGGGCAGTGACGGCTAAACGGGCAAGAATCGGAATCACGCGTGGTAGAAACCAGAGACAGATCGGTAGCACCGACACCGGGTTGGCAGTTGATCCAAGCGTTCTACGTGCTCCTCCTAGGCGTGTCAGCCGTCGGTTTTCTAGCACCGCCTCTAGATACGCGCGAAGGCCGCTGGGGTGTTGGGCTCGCACTGGCGAACCTCACTCTCGTTCTCCTCGGCGCGGCTGTAACATGGTTCGCGTATCGCCAACGTCAGCGGTGGGCGTGGTGGGTCGTGCTGGCAACTGGCCTTTGCTACGGGCTCCCGATGACAGCCATCGATCACCTTGTCGTGGGTTGGATGGGTCCGGTCTCCGTGCTCGAGTTCCTCCTGCTGGCACTGTGGGCCACAGGGCTAATGCTCGGTTCAAGAGCGATCTTTGGCGGGCGTCGTGAGACCGACGGCGCCTAATCAGACGGCTGCGAGGCCGTCCTTGATCGCGAAGCATGTGCTGGTGGGCATCGGCCTGCTCTTCGTGGTGAACGGCCTGATCATCGGTGGTCTCCGACTAGCGCAGGTGATACCGCCAAGCTACGGCTGGCTCGCGCCGCTGTTCTTGGCTCTCGGCGCAGCGGGGACGCTGACGGCATGGTTTGGCTTGAGGGACGGTCGTCGTTGGCCGCTCGTGATTCTCGCACTACTCTATGTTCCTTGGACGATCATCGGACTGATCGGCGACACCAAGCAGGGATACTGGCTTCTGGTTGCGGGCGAGACCGTCGGATTGGCGCTGGTGTTTTGGGCGATCACTAGAGTCATGCGGCGGTGACGCAACAGGGCGGCATGGGATACCCGCTGTGGCTCACCTGATGATCAACCCCTGACCGGTGGGCAGCGATAGCACCTCCGCCACCCCTAGTTGCCGGGCCAGGTCGTCGATCGCGTCCGCCTGGCACTGGTGTCCAAGGTAGGCGTAATCATCCAGCAACACCACCGCTCCATGCGAAAGACGATTCCAGAAAAACTCGAGGGCGGCACGTTCCGGAGAGGCACAGTTCAGATCCAGGTGGAGAAAGGCCAGGCTGGCGATGTTCAGCGCCGGCAATATGTCCGGCACGGCGCCTTGGACCACGATCGCATTGGGCCACTCGGCATAGTTCGCATGCACGCGCTGGATGTCTGTCACGTAGGCCCCGGCGGCCATGGCATCCTCGGCCGCTTTGACTCGCCCATGCTGAACCTCCTGCTGCGAATACTGAGCAAGGATCGGGCCAGTGAACGTGTCGATCAGATAGAAACGCCTGCCGGCAGTCCGCCAGTCCAGGTACTGCATGATCGCGGAACTGATGAATCCGGCATTCACCCCGCATTCGACAAAGTCTCCTGGTACACGAAGCGCTGTCGCCGCGGCCCAAAGAGCAACATGGACGCGCCACTCGATTTCGGGATCGAGTCCCTGGCTTGCCTGGACGCCACGCGCATAGGCCGCTCGAAAGTTCGGATCCCGCCGAAAACGATCATGGTGGTACGTGAACAGACCGTCGCTGGCGTAGTGCTTGCGTGCGTTGAAGAGAGCGTATCCCGACCGGCCGAGCAACTGCTTGACCAGTCGTCTCACCATGACGGGACCTTTCGTCCCTTCATGATACCGGGTCACGGCTCAGGGAGCTGCGGACGCCGATAAGAATCTTGGCGGAAACGCTAACAATCCGTGCTCGGGCTGCCGATAGGAAAGCAAGATGAGCAAAGTTCTGTTATACGGCCTGGAGGAAGGTGTGGCCCGCGACCTCTGCTCCGCGCTGGCCAGCCAAACCCCTGCCCTCGAAGCCGCCGAATCTCATCACGTCGACGATTGCATCGCCCAGATCCGGCGGCACGGCGCTGATTTCGTCTTCTCGTCTTTCTCGGCCGACCTGGTGGCCCTGCTCGACGCCATCCGCTCCGTGCAGCCGGAGCTTCCGGTGGTCGTCGTTTCCCGCAACCCGCAGGTCCACGAGTGGCTTGACGCGCTCGAAGCCGGCGCCGCCGACTATTGCGGCGCACCTTTCGAGACCGAGCATCTGAACTGGATTCTGAAAGCGCACAAGCCGAGTCGGCCCCCATGTTGATCCATCAAACGCCGTAGGCCAAAGTGGCCGCGCCGGGCTATACTGGAAAAGGTAGTATGTCCTGGTCCCCCCGTACCTTTTTCCGTCTGGCGGCGCATATCCAGATGCTTCCCGTGCTGGAAAGCGGCGAGGAAACCCTCGTCGGCGGCCAAGCCGTGATGGAGGGCGTCATGATGCGCGCCCCGCACAGCTATTGTGTCGCTGTGCGGAAACCCGGCGGAGAGCTGGTGACCGAGCAAAGCCCGCTGCCCAAAGTCTCGGAGAAATATCCCATCTTCCGATTTCCGGTGATTCGCGGCGTGGGCACGCTGGGCCAGGCCATGTGGCTCGGGGTCAAGGCGCTCCGGTTCTCGGCCAACGCGCTGCTCGAGGAAGACTCGAAGGCGAGCAAGCAGGAGATCTCCTCCTGGGCGATGACCTTGAATCTGCTTTTCTCCTTCGCCTTTTTCATCTTCTTGTACAAGTTCATCCCGCTCTGGCTGACTACGCTGCTTCAGAAATCCGTGCCCGCCGTCAGCCACCGCATCACCTTCAACCTGGTCGATGGCATCATCCGGATCGCGATTTTCCTGGGCTTTCTCTACCTCATCTCGCGCTGGAAGGACATTCACCGCGTATTCGAATATCATGGCGCCGAGCACAAGGTGGTCTTCAACTTTGAATCCGGACGGCCGGTGTCGGTGGAGAACGCACAGACCTTCACCACCCTGCACCCTCGTTGCGGGACCAGCTTTCTGCTGGTGGTGATGATGATCTCGATCGTCGTCTACACACTTCTGCCTTTTGACGGCTTTGCCGGAAAGTTTATTTCGCGCATCGTGCTGCTGCCCGTCATCGCCGGGCTGAGCTATGAGATGATCCGCTACGCTGCCAGGCGCCGCGGCAGTCTCATGGCGACGCTGACCGCGCCGGGCCTGTGGCTCCAAAAGATCACCACGCAACCGCCCGCTGACGACCAGACGGCGGTGGCGATCCATGCGCTGGAAGGCGCCATGGCGCTCGAAAAGCAGCAGGGCGGGCAGCTCGTCATCGCGTAACGGGTCCCCATGCAATACCTTCAGAAACTCGATGAGATCGAAGCGCGCTTCGAGAGCCTGACCCGGCAGATGGCGGATCATGAGGTCATCAGCGACCCCGAGCAGTATCGCAGGACGGCGAAAGCGCACCGCGATCTCGATGAGATCGTGACCAGCTATCGCGAGTGGAAGAAGGTGTCGGGCGACCTGGAGGGCGCCCGGACCATGCTCCAGGAGTCCGACCCCGATTTGCGCCAGATGGCCAGCGAAGATGTCGAGCGCCTCGAGCCCCGTCTTGCCCGGCTCGAAGAAGACCTCAAGCTCCTGCTGCTGCCCAAGGATCCCAACGACGAAAAGAACATCGTGCTCGAAGTGCGAGCCGGCACTGGCGGCGACGAGGCCTCGCTTTTTGCGGCCGAGATCTTCCGCATGTACACCCGCTACGCCGAATCGCAGGGCTGGAAAGTGGAAGTCACCAGCGCCAGCGAGTCGGGGATCGGCGGCCTGAAAGAAGTGATCGCGCTCATTAGCGGCGACAAGGTGTACAGCAAGATGAAGTACGAATCGGGCGTGCACCGCGTCCAGCGGGTGCCTGTCACGGAGCAGCAAGGCCGCGTTCACACCTCGGCGGTTACCGTCGCCGTGCTGCCCGAAGCCGAAGACGTCGAGATCAGGCTGGACCCGAAGGACATCCGGATCGATACCTTCTGCTCTTCCGGCCCCGGCGGCCAGTCGGTAAACACGACGTACTCGGCCGTGCGGATCACGCATCTGCCCACGGGCCTGGTCGTCTCCTGCCAGGACGAGAAATCGCAGATCAAGAATCGGTCCAAAGCCGAGCGTGTGCTGCGCGCCCGCCTGTACGAGATGGAGCACGAGAAGCAGCAGGAGAAGATCGGCGCCGAGCGGCGCAGCATGGTCGGCTCCGGCGACCGCAGCGAAAAAATCCGCACCTACAACTTCCCACAGAACCGCGTCACCGACCACCGCATCGGGCTGACGGTGCACCAGCTCGATATGGTGATCGACGGCCGCCTCGAGCCCGTCACCGAGGCGCTCATCGCCTATTACCAGGCCGAGAAGCTGAAGCAGCAAACCGAGACCGTCGCCGCCGCTGAATGACCATCCAGATCGCACTTCGTCAAGGCGCCCAGCTCCTGGACGAAGCGCATGTGCCGGCGGCGCGCCTCACCGCCGAAGTGCTGCTGTGTCACACCCTGCGCTGCGAGCGCTCCTACCTGTACGGCCATCCCGAGCAGGAACTGAGCGAGGTCGCCTGGATTCACTACGCCCGCCATCTGCATGAGCGGCTGAAAGGCAGGCCGACGCAGTACATTACCGGGCAGCAGGAGTTTTACGGACGCCTCTTTCGTGTGTCGCCGGCAGTGCTGATCCCGCGCCCGGAGACGGAGCACGTCGTCGAGACCGTGCCGCGGCTGGCGCCGGATGCACGCCGGATCGTAGACGTGGGCTGCGGTTCCGGAGCCATCGCCGTGACCCTGGCGCTCGAATTGCCCGCCGCTGATGTATGGGCTGCCGACATATCGCCCGGCGCTCTTGCTGTGGCCGCTGACAACGCCATTCGGAACCACGCGTTGGTGCGCTTCGTTCAGTGCGACCTGTGCGCCGCGTTCCGTGATCGCTGCCTCGATGTGGTCGCATCCAATCCTCCGTATGTGCCGCTGGGAGACCAGTTGCCTCCCGAGGTGCGCGAGCATGAGCCGGCGGTGGCGCTCTACGGCGGTCCGACCGGGCTGGAAGTGTATCACAGGCTGATTCCGGAGGCGGCGCGCGTCTTGCGGCCGGGCGGCTGGCTGGTTGTCGAGCTTGGCTACAGGTTGCTCGACCCGGTGCGTGGCATGCTCGATCCCCGCTGGAGTAACGTGGAAAGCGTCAGCGATCTGGCCGGCATCCCGCGGGTGCTGGCCGCGCGGCTTACGCCATGAAAACGATTCTCCATGTCGACATGGACGCGTTCTTTGTTTCGGTGGAGGAATTGTACAATCCCGGGCTCAAAGGGAAGCCGGTTGTCGTGGGGGGCAAGCCGGACCAGCGTGGGGTCGTCTCGGCAGCGTCGTATGCCGCCCGCAAGTTCGGAGTCCACTCCGCGATGCCGCTGCGCACGGCGTACAAGCTCTGCCCGCAGGCGATCTTCCTGGAAGGCCAGCCGCAGCGTTACAGAGAGCATTCGCGCATGGTCTTCGAGGCGCTCAACGCGTTCTCTCCGCGGGTCGAGATGGCCTCGATCGACGAAGCCTATGTGGATCTGACGGGCGCAGAGCGGCTGCACGGCCCGCCGCTCGAAGCCGCTCACAAGCTCCATGAGCGCATTCAGGCGAAGACGCGGTTGAACTGCTCGATCGGCATCGCCGTCAGCCGGCTGCTCGCCAAGATCTGCTCGGATCAGGCCAAGCCGAACGGCATTCTGTGGGTCATACCGGGTTGTGAGGCGCGCTTTTTGGCGCCGTTGGACGTGCGTAAGATTCCCGGCGTCGGCAAGGTCACCGAGAAGGCGCTGCACGACTGCGGCATCCGGCGCATCGGCGACCTGGCTCACCTCGAGGAGGCGTTTCTGGAAAAGCGCTTTGGCCAGTGGGGCCTTGCGCTGGCCGGCAAAGCCCGCGGCCTCGATGCCGGCGGCTGGTTCACCGGTGAAGTCGGCGACCAGGACGAGCCCAAATCCATCAGCCACGAACACACCTTCCACGAGGACACGACGGACGTTGTCTTGATCGAAGCAACGCTGGCCAGGTTGTCCGAGATGGTCGCGAGCCGGCTTCGCGAGCACCGGCTGTTTGCCCGCACCATCCAGCTCAAGCTGCGCTACAAGGACTTTTCCACCTTCACCCGCGCGCGCACGCTCGATCACGCCACCCAGCTCGATATCGACCTGGTCAGCGAGTCGCGCCGGCTCTTCCACGCCAACTGGACGGGCAAGCCGGTGCGCCTGCTGGGGGTGCACACGTCGAATCTGCAATTCGAGCAGGGCCAGCTCGATTTGATTGCCGGGGACAAGCACGATCGCTGGAAGAAGGCGCTCTCCGCCGTGGACCGGATTCGTGACCGCTATGGATCCCAGAGCGTGTCCATCGCCAGCGCGATGCAGGGCGGCTTTCGCGAGCGCGTGCATGAGACGCCGGCCGATCTGCCGGGACGGCATCCGGAGAAAAAAGACGCCGGCGAAGATGGCGGTCACGGTTCCGGGTAGATTCGCCGCCCTCACTTCGGGCAGTGGCTCGACGATTCAGTACAGCACCTCGGCGTATCGCCCCTGCTCGATCATCTCCGCCCTCCTCTTGAGCCAGGCCTCTTTGGAACCCGCCATCACGATCATCGCCTTTTCGAATTTTTCCTCCGCTTGAGCGAGGCCGGCCAGATACACGTGCGTCTTGGGGTCCTGGATCATCTCCCAGACTTCGAACTGATTGGCCACCAGCAGGCGGTCCAGCGTGGGCTCCTCGTCAAGGTACGGCCGCGGGCTGACAGCCTCAAAGGCCTGGAAGGACTCCTCCGAGTAGTACAGAGCAAGATCGCGGTTGATCTCATTCCTGTACAGCATCTCCATTCCCGTCCTGGCGCCGTAGAACAGCCGCACCTTGCCTTTCCAGCCGCCGCGCCCCTGGTAGATGTGCAGGACGAAGGCGCGAAACGGGGCGATGCCGGTGCCGGCCCCCACCATCAGGATGTTCGCGGAGTCGTCCGGCGGAACCGAAAAGTGCGAGCCATAAGGGCCGGTAATCAGAACTCGATCGCCGGGCCTGGCATCGCACAGAAAATTCGACGCCTTGCCGGGATACCGCTCGCCGCTGACTTCGTCCAGGTAGAAGCAACGGCGTACGCAAATCGAGATGGCGTCGCCCTTGCCGTTTTCGCCCTGGCGGGAGCTGGCGATCGAGTAGAGGCGAAAATGCCGCGGATTGCCGAATTCGTGCGGGCCGGGAATCAGCACGCCGATGCTCTGGCCTTCCACGAAATCAAAATGGCCCTCGGGCAACTGGAGGACGAGATGACGCACCTCGGTGACCGTTTTCGGTGTGATGCGCTCGCTGGCCACCAGCGTGGCCTCGTAGGGATTGCTGATGTCGTATTCACTCAGGTTCATGATCGTTTCTCCCCGGCACAAGTCTGGTCGCCGCAAGTGTCATGGCTGCAGCTTCCGCAGCCGCGGGTCATGTCTTCCAGCACGTCCACATGCGGGCCGGCCGCCATTCGTTTCCGGATCAGCGCCTGCACGGCGAACCAAAGCGCCATCAGGAGCAGGATTCCAAAGACCGCTTTGAAAGCCTCAATCAGCATACGCTAGCCTCCCTGCCCCATCCCGGCGAACCCCATGAAGGCGAGCGACAGGATGCCGGCCAGCATCAACACCAGCGCCGTGCCCTTCGCTGTGTGCGGAATGTCGGAGAGCTCGAGCCGCTCGCGGATCACGGCCATGATGACCAATGCAAGCGCGAACCCGGCGCTCGAGCCGATGGCGAACACCACGCTTTGCGCAAAGTTGTACTCGCGAGCCGTCTGGAATAAGGCGACGCCCAGCACGGCGCAGTTCGTCGTAATCAGCGGCAGATAGATGCCGAGCGCTCGGAACAGGGCCGGGCTGGTCTTTTTGATGAACATCTCGACCATCTGCACCGTCGAGGCGATGATCACGATGTAGGTGATGATGCGCAGGTACTCGGCATGGAAGTTCACCAGCAGCAGGTTGGTGCCGTAGGCGAGGATGCTGCTCACCGTGATGACGAAGATCACCGAGACGCCCATGCGCCACGCTGTCGCCAGTTTCCCCGAGACACCGATAAAGGGGCAGATGCCGAGAAACACGCTGAGCACGAAATTGTTGATCAGCAGAGAATCCAGGAAGATGTGTCCGAGGGATTCATTCATGACTGCACCTCCGCCGGAGCCTGCCTGCGTTTCTTGCGCGCCTGCCAGGAAGTGAACACGAGAAGCCAGGCGGCCAGCGTGAAGAACCCTCCGGGGGGAAGCAGGAACAGCACCCATGGCTGGTAGTTCGGGCCGAACAAGGGATAGCCGAGGAAAGCGCCTGCGCCCAGAATCTCGCGCACGCCCCCCAGACACAGCAGGGCAAAGAAGAATCCGATCCCCATGCCGAGCCCGTCCAGGATGGACTTGCCGACCGGGTTCTTGCTGGCGAACGCTTCGGCGCGTCCCAGGATGATGCAATTGACGACGATGAGCGCAATGAAGGCCCCGAGCGCTTTATAGACCGGGACACTGATGGCCTTGATCATGTAGTCGACGATGGTGACAAAGGTGGCGATGATCAGAATATAGGTGGCGATGCGGACCTGCCTGGGCACCAGTTTTCGCACCAGGGCAACCAGCGCGTTCGAGCAGACCAGCACAAAGAGCGTCGCCAGTCCCATGGCCAAAGCGTTGCGGACGCTGTTTGTGATCGCCAGCGTTGGGCACATGCCCAGCACCTGTACGAACACGGGATTCTGCTTCCAAAGCCCATTGAGGAAGGACTCCATGCTCTCCGATGGCGATGGTTCGACCAGGCCGTGTGCGTGATGCATCATTCCCCTCGCTGAATGCGCCCCAGATTGCGCGCGATCACGGGCAGCGCCTGCCGGGCGCTTTTGTCGAGCATGCGGCCCACGGCGCGCGAGGAGATAGTGGCCCCGGAGATGGCGTCCACTTCCCATGGATTTTTCTTCGTGCCGTGCTTCACGGTGACAATGGCATGCAAGAGCTTTTCCCTGGCCGCATCAAGCTTCGCTTCGAGGTTCCTGAAGTTAGCCAGGAAGTCGCGGTCGCTGGTGATCTTGTCTCCAAGACCGGGCGTTTCTTTGAGCTCGATCACTTTGAAATCGACGATGGCTTGCTTTTCAGGCGAGTATACGTACATGGCCTTGATGACGTCGGCGTAGCCGCGCTCGCTTGTCTCGATGACGATGCCCAGCAGCGCCCCGGACGAATTGTAACCGGCAAACAGCTTGGGGACGGAGGCTTGCACGTCGTCCAGGATCCGGACGCTGCCGTCCGGCTGCACCTGGTAGATAATCTGTTTCTGAACTCCGGGCAAAAGCTGCGCCACCGACTCGCGGAGGATCGTCTCCTGGTTGCGGCGAATGGGCTGAAGCGTGCCTTGGTACGTGATCACGATCAGCAGGCCGCAGACAAGCGAAACCACGCCCATCACGCGGATCATCATTGCGCTGGCCGGTATCTGGACGGGCGCCGTCTTTGGAGGCTGGGCGGCGTGGCTCATGATTTGGCCTCCGCCTTTTTCCGCGTCCCGAACACGCGCGGCTGCGTCAGATTGTCGATCATCGGGGAGACCGCGTTGCCGAGCAGAATGGCGTACATGACGCCTTCGGGCAGGCCGCCCAGGAACCGGATGATCACCGTGACCAGCCCCATGAGCGCACCGTAGATCCACACGCCGAGCGGCGTCACCGGCGAGGCGACCATATCCGTCGCCATGAACAGCGCGCCGAGCATCAGGCCGCCGGAAAACAAAACAAAGAAGGGGTTCGGATACTGGGCCGGGCTGGCAAGATGGAATGCGCCTCCGGCCAGAAATGCGCTCAGCAGCATGGCGGCGGGAATGCGCCAGTCCATGAAGTTTCGCGCAATGAGATAAGCGCCGCAGAGCAGAATCAGCAGCGCGGATGTCTCGCCGGCCGAGCCGGAGACTTTTCCCAGAAACAGCGGCAGAATCTCCGTCGTGACGTGATCGAATTTCTGCTGCATCAGAGGCGTCGCCCCGGAGAAGGCGTCCACCCTCACGCGGGCGATCCATTCGGTGAGCGCCGCCGGTTGCATGAACGGCAGCGCCAGCGTCGTAGGAATGAACTCGCTGAAGCGATCCCTGGCCATCGCCGGCGTGTAGCTGGTGATCGCCACCGGAAACGCCGCTTGCAGAAAAGCGCGCCCCACCAGCGCCGGATTGAAGATGTTGAATCCGAGGCCTCCGAACAGCATCTTGCCGAGCGCCACGGCGATGAATCCGCCAACGGCCGTCATCCACAGCGGGAATCCCGGCGGAAGCGTGAGCGCCAGCAGGAGGCCGGTGATGACGACGCTGAAGTCCTTCACCGAGGACGGGCGATTGGCCAGCTTCGAGAACAGATGCTCGGTGAGCACGGAAGCGGCGGCAGCGGTCACGATCAGCGCCAGCGCGCTGACGCCGAACAGCCACACAGAAAAAGCGCAGACCGGCAACAGCGCATAGACCACGTTCCGCATGATCCTCTCGACCGACCGGCCGGAGTCGAAGTGCGGCGAGGTCCGTAAATGGATCTCAGGCGTTGGAATGGGCACGCTCGCGAGCCTTCCTCTCCCGGTTCATCTGTTTCGAGATGCGGAAATATTGCACCAGCGGAATGCGCGACGGGCAGACGTAACTGCAGCAGCCGCACTCGAAGCAGTCATTGAGGTGAAACTCCGTCTCCATCTCCTCGTAGCGTTCTTTGCGGGCCAGCATGCCCAGCCGCGACGGATTCAAATACAGCGGGCATACGTCCACGCAGGCCCCGCAGCGGATGCAAGGGTGGATGGGGCGATGGTTCTTCACATCGCGCCGGGCCAGCACCAGGATGCCGGTGACTCCCTTGGTGATGGGAACATCCAGCGTGCCGATGGCGGAACCCATCATCGGCCCGCCGAGAATCACCGACGCGGCTTCGTCCGTGCAGCCGGCCTGCTCGAGCGCCCAGCGCAGCGGAGTGCCGAGCGCGGTGAGGTAATTGCCCGGCTTACTGAGAGCGGGGCCGGTAATGGTGACCACTCGCTCGATGAGGCCCTGATGCCGCGGCAGCAGGTCGCCGATCTGAGCAAGCGTCGCCACGTTGAACACGGCGACTCCGATGTCGCCCGGCAGACCCCCGGAGGGGACCTCGCGGCCAAACAGCGCCTGGATCAGCATTTTTTCCGCGCCCTGGGGATATCGCGTCGGAACGGCTTCCACCGTGATGTCTGTTGCCGCGCCGATGGCCGTTCGCAGGGCTTCGACGGCGTCCGGCTTGTTGTCTTCGACGCCGACGATGGCGCGCCGGGCGTCGAGGGCTTTCATTGCAATGCGCGCGCCGTGCAGCACCTCGCCGGCCTGCTCGACCATGACGCGGTGATCGGTGGTCAGATACGGCTCGCACTCACAGCCATTGACGAGCACCGTGTCCACTTTCTTGCCCTCGGGCACTTTCATCTTGATGTGCGTGGGAAAGGCCGCGCCGCCGAGCCCGACCACGCCGGTTTCCTGCACCGCGTGGACGATCTGCTCCGGCGTCATCTGCTCGATATCCTGCGGCGCGCCGTAGAGGATTTCCTGGCTGGCGGAGGGGTAGGGTTTGAGGTAGACTGCTTTCGCCAGATCGCCTCTCGCGCTGGGCGCCAGTGCGATTTTCTCGATGCGGCCCGTGGCCGGCGCGTGCATGGGCACCGAGACAAAGCCGCCGGCCTTGGCGATCGGCTCCCCGCGGACCACTTCCTGGCCTTCACGCACGATCGCAACGGCGGGCGCGCCGGTATGTTGCGAGAGCGGCACGATCAGCACCGGCGCAAACGGCAGGCGGCGAATCGGGAGATGGCTTGTCTGCTCCTTCGATTCAGGAGGATGCACACCCCGCGAAAAACGTCTGCCGTTCAGCATACCCAGCCCCTACATGAACTTCTCGGCGCGCTGGATCAGTTTGCCGATGTCCTTCTCGCGACGGTCGGCCGGATACCCCGGATGGATCACCTGGGCCGTGCACTTCTCGGCGGCGCGGACGATGTCTTTGTACGCGCCCCCCTTCGGGTTCTTGATAAAGGCGTGCTTCTTCTCGTCGTAGGCGAAGATCTTCGGATTGATCTGGATGCATTCGTCGCAGGAGGTGCATTGCTCGGAATCGATCCACGGCGCGACGTAGCCGTTGCCCGCCGCCGCCTCAGAGGGCGCCGCGACGCCCGCCATCGAAGACGTCTCCACCGGCAACACGAGATCCACGTTGCCATCGCCGGCCAGCTCGAGCAGCCGGGTGACCAGTTGCTGCGCGAATTCGGCTTTGGCGCGCTGCGCGATCTCTTCCGGAACCACCTGCGGGCGGACGCCGGCCAGCGCTTTCAACATCCGCCAGAAGTTGCGCCGGTCTTCCGACGCGCGCACAATGGGCGCCGCCGGAATCACGCGGATCAGCCGGTTCTTCTTGTCCACCGCCCAGATGTAAGGGAACTTGCCCTCGCGGTCGCCGGGCCCGAGCTCGAGAAATTCCTTGAGCGGGATCATGTTCTCGTTCCAGGTGTCGCGTGGGGCAGTGCGGAATTGCTTGCGGAAGCGCGCCTCGGTGACGGCGAAATCGGCAAAGGTGAGCGGCGCCTCGAGCTTGCCCTTCAGACCCTTCTCGTCGGTGTACTCGATGGTGTAGACGGGCCAGTCGTCGTCGATTGCGGGATTGCCTTCGAGGTCGAAGCATTCTTCGGCTGTGATGCCCTTATCGGGGTTGTAGCGGACTAATGGATAGGCCCGCGATTCCACTGCCAGCTTGCTCTGGTAATCGCTCATGTCGTCGCCAATGCCGTGCTCCGGCATGCACGCGCTGTAGACATTGAATAGCGCGGGCCGGCGCGCATTGAGTCCTTCGATGAACCCCTCCAGCAGTTGGGTCACGTTCGAGGGGCTTCCTTGGAGCACGTAAGCGGTGCGATGGGCCATCCCGATCAGCGCGATCTCCTTGCGAACCTCTTCTTTGCCTTGAAACGCCTTGCCATACTGGGCCATGTCCGAGATCTGGCCGGTGAATCCGGAGGTGCATGCCTGGCCGCCGGTGTTCGAGTAGACCTGCGTATCGAGCACCAGCGCCTTGATGGGCTTGCCCGATATCATCATGCGCGACAGGTTCTGGAAGCCGATGTCGTACATCGCGCCATCGCCGCCCACCGCCACCACCGGCGGGCAGAGCAGATATTCCTCGTCGCTGAACTTGCGCCAGTCGAAGTAGGTGAACGACTCTTCGTGCTTTTCTTTCTTGTATCCCCCGTTCAGCTCGATCTCCGCCATGCGGATGGCCTTGAAGCCCTCGGCCATCTTCACCATATGGCCTTCAAAGACGCCCATGGCCATCGAGGGCGAGTCCTGGAACAAGTGGTTCGCCCAGGGGAACGGATAGGGGTTGAAGGGATACGTGGACCCCCAGACCGAGGTGCACCCGGTGGCATTGATGATTCCCAGACTCGAGCGGCCCCGCCTGGTGGTGCCCTCCGTGTATTGCCACTTCAGATGCTTCAGTTTCGCCAGCACCTGCGTCACCCAGCGGAGCCACTCCGGGTCGATCGGATGACCGGCGTGGCGCTCGTCCAGTTTTTCGGAAAGGCTCGCCAGCGTCACGTCGGCGTCCTTAAGCTGTTCGAGCACTTCTTCCACGCGATGGCTGTCGCTCAGATCCATCGACGAGGCAAGCTTCAGACGGATGTGCTGGTCGAGCCGCGCGATCAGGTCATCGAGCTTGTTCACCTGCTTTGAGACGCGCGGCTGCATGAGCGCCTCCATGGTGGCCACGAAAAGGTGAATCACGGTTTTTTCGCCGCATCCCAGGCAGGCGCCGTCTCCGCCGGACATGGCCATGTAGTTTTTCTTGTCCAGCAGCAGCGTCCCGAGCGCGCCGATCTTTTCGTCGAGGCTCTCGATGCGAATGAACTCCGGCGCCGTCGTCGGCAGCGCGAGCCAGAAGTCCCA
The DNA here is from genome assembly GCA_016201205.1 of Acidobacteriota bacterium. GTDB lineage: Bacteria > Acidobacteriota > Terriglobia > Bryobacterales > Bryobacteraceae > CADEFT01. The sequence continues at coordinate 11,697 of JACQDF010000140.1, read as the reverse complement.
ATCGCGGCGGAGCCGCCCGATGGACTCCTGCGTCTGAGGAACCGGCCGCAGCGCGTCGTCATCACAGACCTTGACGCACTCCATGCAGCCTTTGCAGGTGTACGGATTCACCGTGATCGAGAGCAGGCCGCCGCTGCCTTTCTGCTTCTTCTCGCGGACGGACCAGTAGGGCCCGGTGGCGGAAAACTTGAACTCGCCGAGCGCCTCGCGGAACCATTGGAACTCCTGCTCGACTTCGCTCCGCTCCGGCGAGCCGGCGGCATATCCGAGCAGCGTGTCGGCGATGGCTTCGTCGATGAGACGGCGCACGTCGGCTTTTTCGCCTTCGGCCTGCATCCTCGAGCGCAGCTTTTGTTCAGCGGTGCGGGCGGCCCGCGCCAGGTGCTTCACGGCGTTGCCGTTGCGCTGAACCACTTTGATGGCGGCATCGAAGACGGCGGTGATCGAGTGCACCAGCCCCGGGATCGCGCTGTCCGGGCAAACGGTGTAGCAATTGCCGCAGGCGGTGCAGTTCTGCGGGATCCACAGCGGGTGCTCGAAGCGGATGCCGGTCATATCGCGGAACACTCCGGTGACCGCTGGAATGAAGCTCAGACCGACGAACGGATCCACCAGGTTGTCGTTGCCCTTGCCGGTGATGTAGAAGCTGCCCGTTTGTTCCCAAAAGCGGTGGATATCGGTAGTGACGTCCTGGCTGGCCGGCTGCTGGTTCAGCATCACGGGCAGCCCGGGCTCCTTGCGAAGCTGCTGGGATGCCGCCGCGATGATCCGCTTCTCCTTGATCTCGTTGACCTCATCGAAGCCGCGGCGCACGACGCGCACGTTGTCCTCGACGACGCGGGCGCCTTTGGCGCCGAATTTGTGTTCCAGTTGAGCCCGAATGGAGCTGAAAAGCTGCTCTTCGGTGAGCCTGGCTTGCGCCATCACCGGGGAGGCGGCAAAGAAGGCTCCCTGGAACGCGATGCCCTGCATCCGGAACTGCAATTCCGGATCGCTCGCTTCTTCGCGGGCGATCTTGAAGGCATCCAGGTAATAGACGTGGATGTTGTTCTCGATGATGACGCTTTGATAGAGCTCGGGGATCTGCCGCCAGACGTCGTCCGGTTTTTCGAATTCGCTCTGAATGATGAACACGCCGCCCTTCTTCAGCCCGGCGAGCGGATTGGAGTGCTTGAAGACGTTCGGGTCGGGCGAGAGGGCCACATCCACGTAGAAGTACTCGCAGTTGACGCGGATGGGCTCGGGCGCGGCCGAAAGATAGTACGTTGTCGGCTGTCCTTTCTTCTCCGAGCCGTACTTGGGATTCGCCTTGATATGGAAGCCCAGCAGATCGAACAGCGTCATCGCGAGGTTCTTGCCGGTGGTGATGGCGCCCCACCCGCCCACCGAGTGGAACCGGACCGTGATGCTGTCCTTCGGCATCAGGTTCGGGTTCTCGCTCCCATGAACCGCCAGCTCTTTGACGTGCGGATAAGCGTCGGCAACCTGCTGCTGGTGAATCTCCTGTTTCGGCGTGAATGGCTTGTCATGGACGAAGTCCACCGACAGGTAGAAGAACTTTTTTCCGGGGCCGGCCGGGAGCATGTTCTCGATCGCTCCGATCAGACCCTCGGGCTGCAAGTCGCGGCTGCCCAGCCCATATGAGCCGGAATAGAGCGGCGGGATGTCGTCCGCGCCACGGTAAACGGCATGGTCCGGATAAGGCAGCGGCCCTTTGCCGGCGCGGCCGTTTTCCAGGCACCGCCCGAGCGCGGCGCGGATTTCCCGCATCAACGGCAAGTCGGCGGCCAGCGGCTGGTCGACGCGCTCCAGTACGGCGACGCCCTTACGGCCTCGCAGGATCTTGCCCACCAGGTCGCCCGGGAACGGGCGGAACATCGTCATGTTGACCACGCCCGCTTTGATCCGGCGTGTCTCCCGCAGATAGTCGGCGACAGCTTCCGCGGTGACAACCATGCTTCCCTGGCCCACGATGAGGTAATCAGCGTCGTCGGCGCGGTAAGTGGAGACACGCTGATAGCGGCGCCCGGTCAATTTGTGGAATTCGTCCATGACCTGATCGGAGATCCCGGCGATGTGGTCAAAGAAGAAGGGGCGCTGGGCGGCGACGCTTTGCATATAGGCGTCCTGGTTCTGGACAGTGCCGCACATCACCGGATTGTCGACGGTCCATACTTCGGGAATGCGCCGGCGCCGGGGCCCGTGGAGGATGCGCTGCGCCGGCGTGGGTGTGTCGATGATGTCGTCGGGACGGCCGAGGAACTCGGCGATCAGCTCGCGTTCGGGGAGCATCAGCGATTCGATCAGGTGCGTGGTCAGGAATCCGTCCTGTGCGCAGATGCCCGGTGTCAGCGACAACTCGGCGATCTTGTGCGAAAGGATGTTGAGGTCGCAGACTTCCTGCGCGCTCTTGCCGAACACCTGAAAGAAGCCCGAGTCGTCCACCGAGTGGTAGTCATCGTGGCCGGCGTGAACGTTGAGGCTGGCCTTGGTCATCGCCCGGCAGCCCATGTTCAGAACATAGGTGAGCCGCTTGCCCACCGCGGCGTACAGCGACTCGTGCATGTAGGCGATGCCTTGGCCGGAGGAGAAGTTGGTGGCCCGCAGTCCGGTCATCGAGAGGCCCGCGGTGACGGCGGCGGCGGCGTGCTCTCCTTCCGGTTCGATGAAGATCAGCGGGCGGCCGGAGACGTTGATATGGCCGGCCGCTGTTTCCTCGGCCCAATACTCGCCCATCTGCGTGGACGGCGTAATGGGGTAAGCGCCAGCCGCGTCGCTCGACTCGCGCTCGCACATGATGACGGCGGTGTTGCCGTCCATCGCCTGCCGCGTGCCTGGATATCTGAAACTGCGTTTGGTGCTCATCCCGCTCCTTAGCTTCGCTTACCGGAGAACCGGCAAATCCGCCGGCTCGATGGGAAGCGGCGATTTGCGCGTGATCCTTCTTGCTTCCGGACCCTTGACGGGTCCCTTCATGCCGTCGATCCAGAGGATCGCGCCCGTGGGGCAGCGCTGGATCGGAATCTGTGTCGCCAGGTGGTTTTTCGAATAGTCGATGACAGCCAGGTTGTCGAGCATCCGCATCAGGCCTGGTGGGGCATCCGCCACGCAACGGCCGCACGCCGTACAGGCGACTTCACAGACCGCCTCGGCCTCGTCGCCATTCGCCATATTGTTGCAAGCCACCCACAGGCGGTGGCTCACCGGATGAATCGAGAACAGGCTCTTGGGGCACACCTCGACGCAGTCGCCGCAGGCGGTGCACTTGGCTTCCGTAACCACCGGGAGGCCGTGCTCATCCATGCGAATCGCGTCGAAGTCGCACACGCGCTCGCAATCGCCGAGCCCGAGACAGCCCCAGGCGCAACCTTTTCCTCCGCCGCCGATGAGGGCGGCGGCCCGGCAGGTTTCCAGGCCGGCGTAGCGAGCCCGGTTCCAGGCGACATGCGCCCCGCCGGCGCACGCGAGGCGCGCCACACGCCTCTCTTCCGAGCCGGCATCCACGCCTAAGAATGAGGCGATCGCAACAATTCCCACCGGAGCGCTGACGGTGCACTTGCCGGGAGCGAGGGCCCCTTCGACCACTTTTTCCGCAAAAGCACGGCAACCTGCGCACCCGCATGCTCCGCAATTCGCGCTGGGGAGCATCCCTTCCACCTGATCAATGCGCGGGTCTTCGTAGACGTACAGCTTCTTGTTGGCGAGCGCCAGCGCGACAGCCAGGGCGCTGCCGATCCCCGCCATGACCCCTCCGGCGATCAGGTATTCGAGCATGCACCCCTCTCCGGCGCCGGCATCCGCCATAGGCCGCAGGTGGGTGAAAAAACCCAGCGCAGTCTTCCCCAACCGTGGGCGGCATGACAGCCAACTGCGTGAATGGTTGTCCCGGTAATCCAGATCATGGCATCCGGATACGGAGGAGCAATTTCGGTGCCATTGACGTTCCGGCGCCCGCCAGCTCTCGTTTACTTCATGTACACGGCCAGACCCGGTGTACAGTTCAGGAAACTGGCGAGGTCCTCTTCGCTGATGTGCGGCTCGCCGGGCGCGACATTGTTCAGCTTGCCTTCCCGCATCCAGGTCTCCATCTGGCCCACCAGGTCGTACAGGTGATCAAAACTGTCCACGATGAACAGCAGAGGCTGATAGTGGTCGATTTCGAAGGCCTGATGAATCACCCATTGCAGGCGAATGGGGCAACGCTGCACGTCTCGTGATTCGATGGAGTACTTCAGCTCGCCATAAGAGCTCAGCAGCCCGCTGCCATAGGCCCGCAGGCCGTGCGCGGATCGCATCAGGCCGAATTCGATGGTGAACCAGAAGAAGCGCGCCATGGCGCGGATGATGCTTCGCAACCGCTCGATCCTCTCCTGCTCGTCGCGGATTCGCGCGACCATGTCCACCGCCGTGTGCGCGCAATCGCCAAACCGCACCAGCGTGTCCGCGAAGGCGCGGTCCGTATGCATCGGCACATGGCCGGCTACGTCATGGAAGATGTCGGGCTCGGGGATGTACTCCAGCCGATCCAGTCCGCGAATGGTGATGGTGGTGGGGAATTCCCGGCGGCCAAGGCAGTCAAAGAACAGAAACGCGGGCACGTAACCGCTGACGGCGCGCGCGCAAAATCCAGTGAGAGGTTCCAGAAACCGGTTCACATCCTCGAGACGCGGAACATGATCCGGATCCAGGCGCAAGGATCGGATACCCTGTAGGAAGGCGGGATTGGCGTAGCGATCCCAGCGTGGGAGCATGCGGGAGTAGAGGGAATGCCAGGCGAGATGGTCCGAAGGGGTGTAGCGCTTGAAGGACTGCTCGGTAAACATCCCGGCCATAAAGCACCTCCAATAGGTGGTGCTTAGATGTAGTATAGCGTATACTGATGAAAAGATCCACGGAAAAGTGGTGCTCTATGTTCCCCCTGACAAAAGGCAAGTTCACTGCTCAGGCCCATGTGGCCCTCCCGGCCGGCACGTACGAGGAAGAGCATGGAAGAAAAGGGTTTTTCGGCCGCAGCGCCCACCTGTACCATGCCCATCCGCCGACGGCCTGGATTCGTTTTGAAGGAAAGCTGCGGCCCCACTGTTTTGACCTGAACCGGCTCGATCCGACCGACCGGACAGAGGCCGGCGGCGCCCCGCTGGCCTTTCTGGGCAATCCTGACGTCAAGCTCTCCGTGTCCCGGCGGCAGACGCCCATGCCGTTCTATTTCCGCAATGCGGACGGCGATGAATTGATCTTCGTCCACCGGGGCGAGGGTGTGGTCGAGACAGACTTCGGCCCTCTCGAGTTCGAGAAGGGCGATTACCTGGTTCTTCCTCGGGCGGTCACCTACCGCATGGTCCCGCGCACTACGGACAACTTCTTTCTGATTATCGAATCCAAGGGCGAATTCGAGCCGCCGGAGAAGGGACTGCTGGGCCAGCACGCGCTTTATGACCCAAGCGTGATCCTCACCCCGGAGCCGGCGCCGCTGCTCGACGACCATCGCGAGTGGGAAGTGCGCATCCGGTGCGACGGCGAATTCTCCAGCGTCTGGTACCCGTTCAATCCTCTGGATGTGGTGGGCTGGAAGGGCGACCTCACGGCCTGGAAACTGCGCATGCGCGACATCCGGCCGGTGATGAGCCATCGAGCGCATCTGCCGCCGAGCGCGCACACGACGTTCGTGACGCCGGGCGCGGTGGTTTGCAGCTTTCTTCCCCGGCCGCTCGAACAAGACCCGGAGGCGCAGCGCGTGCCGTTCTTCCACCGCAACACCGATTACGACGAGTTCATCTTCTATCACGACGGCGACTTCTTCTCGCGCGACAACATTCGGGCGGGCATGGCGACTTTGCATCCGCGCGGCATCCACCATGGCCCCCACCCGAAAGCGCTGGCCGGCCAGAAGGCCAAGACGCACACCGGGGAGTACGCAGTGATGCTGGATGGGCTGAACCCGATTCAGGTGCTGCCGGCCGGAGAGCAGGTCGAGTGGCAGGACTACTGGAAGAGCTGGAGCGGCCAATGACGGTACACCCCTCCGAGCAGAACCCCCGCGACATTTACAAACTCATGATCGGCTCGATCGTGCCGCGGCCGATCGCCTTCGTCTCGACGGTGAGTCCCGAGGGGGCGCGCAACCTGGCGCCGTTCAGTTTCTTCAACGGAGTGTGCCCGAATCCGCCGGTGGTGTGTTTCTGCGCGTCTTTCCGCCAGGGTCCGGATGGAGCGCTCGCGAAAAAAGACACCTTGCGCAACGTCCAGCAGACCGGCGAGTTCGTGGTGAACATCGTGAGCGAAGATTTCGCCGAAGCGATGAATCTCGCCTCGGGGGATTACGCGCCGGATGTGGACGAGTTCGTTGTGGCCGGCCTGACGCCTCTCGCGAGCGTGCTGGTGAAGCCTCCTCGCGTCCAGCAAGCACGCGTGCAGATGGAGTGCAGGCTGATCCAGGTGGTGACCGTGAGCGAGCGGCCATTGGGCGGCAGCGTCGTGCTCGGCGAAGTCGTGCTCTTCCACATCGATGACGCAGTGGTGGACAACTTCCGCATTGACCCGGACAAGCTCCGCGCGATCGGCAGAATGGGCGGCAACACATACGCCCGCACCACCGACCGCTTCGACCTGGCGCGGCCCGTGGTGAAATAGGACAGGTGGCTGAGCCGCGCGCGTCAGCAAGCGGTTATTCCGTGACAGGCCCTAAAAATCCAGGCGAACGCCCATGGTGATTAACCGCGCGCCCACCTGCGGACCCGTCGGACGCCCGTAGTTCGGATTCCCGATCGCAGCCACGATGCCCCCAAACGCGGTGCGGTTGAACATGTTGAACGCATCGGCCCGGTAGATCAGGTCGATGGTGCGATCACCATGGATGGGGAACTTCATCCGCTTCATGATCGAGAAGTTCTCGAACAGCACTGGCGGATTGCGCATGTCGCCGAAGTACTGCGACGCGTTGCCCAGATCGAACTGTCCGGGAATGGCAAAGGCAGCCGCATTGAGCCAGCGGACGGACGGGTTGTTCGGATCCAGCGTGCTCCTGTCCACATTGGTGCGGATGGGACCCGCCCCCACGTTCGCCTTCTTGAACTGCGTGAACAGCACCCCGGTGCCCAGCGTGTTGGCCGGAGCCTGCACCAGCAGGAGCCCGCCCGAGCGATATTGCTGGATCGCGCTGATCGTCCAGCCGGCGACCAGCAGGTTGGCCGCGAACTTGTCCGTGTTGAGGAATTTCTTGCCGCGTCCAAACGGCAGATTGTAGGTGTTCAGAACGTTCAGAACATGCGGGAGGTGGAAGGGCAGGAAGCTCTTCATCTCGTCGTAGTTATAGTTGTCCTGCGCAGCCACGTTGAAGCCGGACGTGCCGAAGTTCTGCGAGAAGATCTGACGGTAATGCGCCAGGCCGAGCGACTTCGACCAGGTGTAGGAAGCCATCATCTGCCAGTCGCCAAACCGGCGCTCGCCCTTGATTTGCAGCGAGTCATACCAGTTGCGGCCGATGCCCGCGTTCCGTTCCGACATGTCGAAATACTGCGGGTAGGGACGCAGCGCCTGCGCCAGCGTCTGGTTGTTCGGGAAGCTCGCGAAGGGCTTGCTGAAACCTGCCGCGAGGACGGCCGGATCGTCGATGCGGCGCTGCAACAGCGATCCCAGCGCTAACCGGCTGACGGGAAGCTGGTTCAGGAGCACGGTCGAGTTGAGGCCGCGCCCGCGGTTGCCCTGGTAGGAGACGTCGATCAGGAACTTGCTGATCTCATGCTGGACATTGAAGCTCCAGTTTTGAACGCGCGGCGCCAGGCCGAAGTTCTCCGAGAACACGTCCACGTTGTTGAAGTTGCCGACGGCCGGGTCAATCAGCGGGGGCGGCCGGAAGCCCGGAGGCGCCTGAATGCCCCCGTCCCACTGCAAGGCGCCGTTCACGCCGTCTGAAACCAGGTTGACCGGATTCGCAAAACCGATGCGGCATCCGCAACCGCCGTTGCCCAGCGTCTGATAATAGATCCCATATCCGCCGCGAAGAACGGTCTTGCCCGCCAGACGGTAGCTGAATCCAAGCCGCGGCCCAAGATCTGAAAAATCGGTGCGGTAGGGACGCTTGTCCCCTGTTCGTCCGGCTCCCTTGCCGAAGAAGATCATCGCGCCCGGCAGGTTGCCGGCGGCCGGATTCGAAAGACGGCGGTCCACCGCGGAATAGTCGCCGTTCTTGTCATGCCAGTTAATCGGAATGTCGTAGCGGACGCCGAAGTTGAAGGTCAAGCGGGAAGTGATTTTCCAGTTGTCCTGGAAATAGCCGGCATGGTAGCCGTAGCGAATGTTCCCGATCAGGACCGGAAGCGCGACGCGGTCCGCGGTGTCCGGCAGCCCCAGCAAAAGGCTGCCAAACGCGTGCCCGGTCCCGGACAAGTTGGTCGGCAGAGCCGACTGCGCGCGGGCGAAAATATAGCGGCCATTCGAGCCCGCCAGGTCGATCGGATTGGACGTGGTGTGCAAACGCCGCAGATCCCAGCCAAACTTCCACTCATGCTTACCGCGGATCAAGGTGAAGACTTGATTGAGATGGTACGTGATGTTGATCTGGCTGCCATTGGCAACCTTGCCGTCCTGCACGCCCCACGGGCTCAGTCCATCGGCGCCCGTGAACTGCACACGGGGCATCGCGTCCGCGTCGCCGGTGATCCCCGGGAAGCCGAATTTCGAGGCCGCCCCTTTCTGGTAGGGATTGTCCCAAAGCTGCCGCGTTCGCGAGTAGCCGAACGTGGTGTGCATCAGGAAAGTGGGCTTGATGATCATGTCGTGGTTCCACCGCCAGTTGTCCGGACGCTGGTAGGTCTGAAGTCCTTGCCCAAGTGCTCCGGGGAACGCCGCCAGAACATCGCTGAGCTCTCTCTCTTTTGTCACCGAGAACGCCAGCCGGTTGTTCGCGGTGATCGCGTGGTCAATCTTGATGTTGTAAATGTAGCGGTCGTAGATCGTTTGATTGACGTTGTCGAAGTTGCTGATCAACGTCGACCGCGTCGGATCCGGAATCTCCGCCAGCAGTTTCTGCGAGATGGCGCTGAAGCGGCTTCGCGGAATGATCTGGCTGGCAAACGGCTGGCGCGTGCTGCCGGAAGTTGTCGCCGGGTCGTAGATGACCTGGGCCGCCGGAAGCTGGCTGAAGTTGCCCTGCTTCATGAGCGCCGTTGGGACGGTGTTGAGAGCGGCGCCGGTGCTGATGGGCCGTTTGTCTTTCGAGTAGGTGAAGAACCAGAAGGTCCTGTTCTTGCCGTTATAGACCTTGGGGATAAAGACCGGGCCGCCGACGCCAGCTCCCATTTCATTGAACCGGTCCTTGGGACGCGCGCGGCCCGTCGCGTTGAACGCCCACGCGTTCGCGTTCCAGATGTCGCGCCGCATATTCAGAAAGGCCGTGCCGTGAAAGTCATTCGTGCCGGACTTGGTGACGTAGATCTCGATGCCGCCGCCAAAGCGGCCGTACTCGGCATCGAAGGAAGAGGTCAGCATTTTGAACTCGCCGAACATCTCGGCTGCCGGGAAATTAAAGGAAACACCGCCCGATTCCGGAATCGTCGCCGATGCGCCGTCGATCAGGATTTCCTGCGCGCGTCCGCCGGAGCCGGACACCGACAGCTCGGCGCTCGGATTGGATCCAGGCATGTAATTGACGAAACTCCTGGCGTTGCGGATCCCGCCCGCGAACAATGGAAGGTTGTTCATGAACTGCGGAGAGAAATTCTGGCCGCGCTGGCTGGAAGTGGTCTCGAGCAAGGGCGCCTCGCCGGTCACCTCAACGATCTGCTGCACGTCGCCAATTTCGAGCTTCAGATCCAGCTCCTGGCGCTGCGCGATGCGCACCTCAATGCCGCCGCGGGTCAGCTTCTTGAAGCCGGTCTTCTCGACCGTCAGCTCATACGGGCCCACCGGCAAGACGCCAAATACGTAGAGCCCGGCATCGGACGACACGGTCTCCGTTTGCACTCCGGTGCTTGTATTCCTGGCAACCACGCGGGCGGCCGGGACGGCGGCGCTGTTTGGATCCGTGACTGTTCCGGAAATCGATCCTGCCGCCACCTGCGCCATCGCCGATGACGCGGCCAGCAACAGAGATGCCAGAGCCAATAGAAATCGCCTCATCTGAAGACCCTCCTGAAGCAGCGAGAATGTGAACTCACTGACTGATATATCACGTCCGTCCAGTGGGAATCAAATCCGTTGCCGTTTCCACCTTCCGCGGCGGAAGGCCCACATCGCGACCACCGCCAGGACCGATTCGGCGATCGTGATGGCCAGGAACACGCCGGTCACGCCCATTCCCAGCGGATACGCCAGCGCCCAGGCCAGCGGAATCTGAAGCACCCACTGGCAGGCGAAGTTGATCACGGTGGGCGTCCAGGTGTCGCCGGCGCCGTTGAACGCCTGCACGGTCACCATGCCCCAGGCATAGAAGACATAGCCGTAGCTGATGAAGCGCAGACAACTGGTACCCAGCCGGAGCACCTCGGGGTCGCGCGAAAAGATGCCAATGAAGCGCTCCGCGAACAAGATGAACGCCAGCGCCAGCGTGCCGAGAAAAAGCATGTTATAGAAACCGGCGCGGTAGACGGCCTTTTCGGCGCGGTCGGGCTTTCCGGCGCCGAGGCTTTGGCCCACCAGGGTCGCCGCCGCGTTGCACAACCCCCATGCGGGCAGGATGGAGAAGATGATGATGCGGATAGCGAACATGTAGCCGGCCAGGGCCGGGCTGCCGAATCCGGCGATCACACGCACCAGGCCGAGCCAGCTTGCGCTCGAAACCAGAAATTGCAGAATCCCGGTGAGCGAGACGCGCACCAGCCGGAGCATCACCACGACATGCAGGTGGAGATGACGCCTCGCGATAGACACTCGAGACATGCCCCCGAACAGCACCCAAAGCTGGAAGAGCACGCCGCAGCCTCGTCCGATGGTGGTGCCGACAGCGGAGCCCAGCAGGCCCAGTCTCGGGAACGGGCCCAGGCCGAGAATCAGGCACGGATTCAGCGCGATGTTGATGAAGTTGGCGAGCCAGAGGGCGCGCATGGCGATGGCGGCATCACCGGCGCCGCGGAAAATCGCGTTGTTCAGGAACAGCAGGAAAATCGTCACCGAGCCGCCGAAGATCATGCGGGTGAAGTTCTGCCCTGTTTCGATGACGGCCGGCGCGGCGCCCATCAGCTTCAGCAGGCGCGGAGCGGAAACAAAGCCGAGAACGGCGATGCCGATCGAGAACACAACCCCGAGCAGGATGGACTGAGCGGCTGCATCCGAGGCGCCTTCGGGATCTTTTTCTCCGATGCGGCGGGCGACCATGGCGGTGGTCGCCATGCTGAGGCCGACGGCAACGCCGAACAGGATGGTCAGCAGGGATTCGGTGAGCGCCACGGCGGCGACGGCGTTGGTGCCGAGGGTGGACACAAAGAAGGCATCCACGATGCCGAACAGCGACTCCATCACCCTCTCGAGGACCATCGGAATGGCGAGCAGGACGATGGCGCGGCCGAGGTTGCCTTCGGTGTAGTCCTGCTTGGAGCCGCGGATCGCTTCGCGCGCGTTGGCCCAGAAGCTCTGCGCGGCCTCCCTGTCCGCCGCCTGCGGCTGAGAGCTAACCCCCATCCTCTCAGCTTAGCTGGCGGAGGCGTGTTTTTGCTTATGATCAAAGTATGGGGATTTTGTTTCTGTTGCCTCTGTTCGCCGCTG
>JACQDF010000128.1 GCA_016201205.1 Acidobacteriota bacterium | reverse complement strand
TGGCGCGCGTTTCCAGATACACCTGAGCAAGTTCCGCGCTCAGATCGGGCGTCAGATTCTGTAGTCCGCGGCTGGCCATCATCATGGCCTGGTCGAGCGGCTGGCCCGCCTCGAGGCTCATGACGATCAGGTCCAGAGCGGGGGGCAGCGCCCGGCGCAGGCGTTCATTGCGGCTCCGGATGCGTGCGTCCAGGAAGCGCTCCGGGAGCAGGAAGCCCAAGCCGAGCCCGCAAAGCGCCGCCGCGAACACCATCGAGCCGTCATCGCGCGTCTGGAGTGCGGCGATGCTGAACCCCAGCGACAGTGCAAAGGCGGAGGCGCACTTGGCGCCAAAGTACGACGTTGGAGCGGAAGGCTTGCGGTAACCGGCGTGCCTCAGCCGCTGGATCATTTCCTGCCGGCTCGCTTGGGATGCCGGCATCAGCTCACCGATCGAGTGCAACAACGACAGCACCGCTCCCCTGGCGCCCGGGCCGGATGGGGAATCCAGTGTGATGTCCGCGGGGATCTCGGCCGCTTCCGTCGTCGTTTCTTTTCTGCTGAACACGAAGTACCCGGCTGCACTCACCGTGGCCAGCACAAACAGGAACAAGCCTCCCAGAAGCAGCCATTCGCTCGTCATAAATGGATGTCCACCAGCTTGCGGATAATCAGATGCGAGGCGATGATTCCCAGCCCCGAGGAAATGAGCAGGATTTTTCCAACGGGATCGGTGATCAGCGGCAGCAGGAAGGTGGGATTCACATAGAGCAGGATGCCGGCGATGGCGATCGGCAGCGCGGTCAGAATACGGCCCGCAAACCGCCCTTGGGCGGAAAGTGAGCGCACCTCGCCTTTGATCGCTTCCGCTTCTCGCATGCTTTCGGCCAGCTTGTCGAGCACTTCACTGAGATTGCCGCCGGCGCGGCTCTGTACCTGGACAGCGGTCGTGAAGAGTGCGATCTCCTGGACCGAAACCCGCTTGGCCAGATTCTCGAGCGCCTGCGCCCAAGGCATGCCGAGCGCCCCTTCGGCAAAGGTTTTCCGCATCTCGCGGCCTAAGGGATGGGGGGTTTGGCCGGCAACGGTATCCAGTGCGGCGGCAAATGGGTGGCCTGCGCGCAAGGCCCGCGCCATCGATTCCAGCGCTTCCGGCATTTGCTCTTCGATCAGCAGAAGCCGTCTGTTTCTGCGTTTGCGAATATGAAAGTACGGAGTGAGGCCCGCCAGTCCCGCCAGTGCCAGCAGAGCCCAGAAAGGCAGCCAGGAGATCTTGTTAAGCAGAGCGGCGACCATCGCGCTGATAAAGAGCATGGCCAAGGTGAGCCGTCCCACCGACCAGCCCAAGTCGGCCTGGCTCAACGTGTCTTTCATCCGCTGGGTAACATTGAGCCGCTCGAGCACGCGGGCCCAGATCGAGATCGAGCTGATCTCGGCTTCGCGCAACAGCAACGGGTCGCCGGCATCATCGTAGGCAAAGGCGGGCGACTGCGGTTCGGCTTCTTCCTCCTGGGCGCTGGAACGCTCGATCAGGGTGCGGGCCAGCCAGACGGCCAGCAGCCCGAAACCGAACGTGCTGAGGAAGACTAAGACAACGAAAGCCATGCTAATCCGTTGTCGATGACGGCCTCCGAACCAGTTTTGTCGTCACCAGGACCAGGAACTCACGCTGGGAACCGCCAGTGGCGCGGCCAGGAAAGAGTTTTTCCCATAGCAGTGGATATTCGGCGGGCGCGGCCCATCCGCGCACCAGGAAGCTCTGGCCGTCGGCAAGCTCGATTTCGGTCTCCATGCGGCGGCGGTTCACGGAGTTGTTTCCCGGCGTGGTGATCTCCGGATGCACGCGCACCAGCAGCCGCCCGCTGGATTGAATCCAGGGAGCGAACCTGATGCGCAAACCGCAGCCGCTGGAAGGCTCGGAAACGCTCCACTGAGCGCCGGACTCGATGACGATGCGGCGGGGCACCGCCAATACGCGGGATTGATGGAGCACTTCCAGACTCCTCGTTTGCTCGAGACGCTCGAGTGCGGCATCAATGGCCGCCTGCGGCCGGAATGCCGCCACCTGCCAGAGGCCGGTCTTGGCGCTTCCGCCGTCCAATTGCGATACCAGGTCTTCGATGGCGGTCCGGCTGGCCCCAGCCAGGCGCACCGTCAACTGGATGTGCTGAGCCGGCTCGGCGCTTTGCGAAGCAGGAGAGGATGCCGTGCCCAGGCTGAGCGAGCTGAGATTCTCTTTTTTCTGATCGATGGGATTGCGCAACGCGATCCGGATCTTGGCTGTCGAATCCGCCAGCCCGAGCATGGCCGCTTCTTTGGGAGCGGCCAGCACCGTCACGATGTGCGCGCCTCCGCGCACTCCCAGCATTTCTTTGGGATTCGGGATCGCCAGCACCGGAACGTTCTCGAGCGCCGTGCGAAGCTGCGCCTCGGAGTGGAATCCCGGCGGCGTGACAACCTGGATGTCGATCCGGTGGCCCGGTTTCAGCATCGCAATGACACCTTCCGAATCGTGCACTTGAAGCGAGATTGCGCGCATGCCTTCGGGAATCCCCATGCTGGCGCTGTCGGCAGGCCCGCCGGCTTTCGACGCCAATCGGATTCGCATCAGCATTTCGTTCTCCGCCAGCGGTCCCACCAATGTCTGACCGGTGGCTTCCGAGAGGCTGGTGACTGCGCCTGCCGGCATGGGAGGCTTCCCCCATGCGACTTCTTTGAGATCCTGCGTCTTGAGCACGGCGCCCGCAGGCAGGCTGCGGGCGGCGAGCAGCACTTTTCCGGCGCCGGCTTGGGAGGTCGAGGCTGAGTTCAGCTTTCCGACAAACAGCCCGTAAAAGATTCCCGTGGAAAGTATGGCAACAATGAACGCGACGCCAAATAGGGGGACTAAGCTCTTCTTCCGGTTATTGGACACACTAGCCGCCTGTCTGCACACCTTGCGGTGCGGCAAACTATCAAGCTGTCTTTCCTATCGGCAGATCAAGGGACGGGCGTTAGGTACGGTAAGTGGAAAGAATCCAACGAGTTTCAGGAGTCAGTGGTCGAGCCGGGCAGGCCGCCGCCAGTGCTCCCACGAGGAACAGGTTCACGGGTGTATGATGTGTTCCCATGCAGCGGAGATCGTTCTTGGGCACATTGGCGGCGCCGCTGGCCTATAGCCAGGCTGTGGCAGCCCGCCCGCCGAACATCTTGTTTCTCCTGTTCGACAAATGCCGGACCGACGCCATTGGCGCTTATGGCGAGCGCCAGGTCCACACTCCGAACCTCGATGCGCTGGCTGCTTCCGGGGTTCGATTTCACAACTGCTTCACGCCGCAGGCGTTGTGTGGACCTGCCCGTGCCAGCATCATCACTGGCGTCCATCCTCATACGCATGGGCTGCGCCGCAATGTGTACCCGACGCGTCCCAACAACTCGAACAGCAACTATCCGGAAGCGATCCCGGACCCATTCCGTGACGCTCGCTTCAAGCTCTGGGACAACTTCATCTATTACTTGAGTAATGCCGGCTATGCCACTGGCCACATTGGCAAGTGGCACCTGGGCCCCGGCAACCCTGGATTCTTCGATTACTTCAAGTCGTTCAATTCGACTCTGCGGCATTGGATCGGCGAACCGCATCAATCGCGCTACCGGCCCGACGTGCATACGGACCTGGGCATCTCCTTTATCCAGCGGCACGCCGGGGAGCCTTTCTTCCTTTAACAGTCGTACTATGCGCCGCATGAACCGCTCGATCCGCCGAAGCGGTTTCTCGGGCGGTATCGCGGCCAGGAGCACGCCGAATACCACGGTGCGGTCGAGAACCTGGACTGGAACGTGGGACGGCTCATCGAGGCATTGGGCAAGAACAACATTCTCGAGGACACGCTGGTTGTGTTCACCACCGAGCACGGACGAAGCTGGCAGCCGCGGCCGGGCACGGTCGAGGGGATGTGCACGGCGTATGAAGAGTCGTCCCGGATTCCGATGATCCTGCGGTATCCCAAGGGATTGCCTCGGGGCAAAGTGTGGAACGCCGGTGTGACGCTGGTCGATCTGGCGCCGACGATTCTCGAGATGGCGGGTGTGCAAGCGGTGAAGGGCGGCATTCTCGATCCGCCGGGAGGGTCGATCTTCCAGGGACGCAGCCTTGTTGGAGAGCTGCGTTTGGGGCGCGATGAGTGGAGCCGGCCGGTCGTGCTCGAGAACATTCCCCAAGCCGCCCTGGACGGGTCGTTCTATGAAGAGCGTGCGCTGCGCACCGAGCGCTATAAGCTGATCCTGCGGCTGTTCGACAACCGGCCTGAGCACCGGCCCGGCGAATTGTACGACTTGCGGAATGATCGCGAAGAGAAGGTCAATCTGTATGCGGCCGAGCCGAAGCTGGTTGCTCAGTTGGCGCGGCAGCTTGCCGATTGGGGGCGCGAGTTTCGAGATGAGCTGGCGGTCGCGCTGGGGGAGGCTCATGCGAAGCGGAGTGGTTGAGGGCAGCCAGGCGGATTCCCACGAGAGACTGAACCATTTCTCACGCTGCTGTGGGGGATCCTCCCCGCCCACGCCGCCACCATTTACGTCACCGGCAGCAGCAACATGTCGTTCGATTCGAACCTCCAGAGCACCTTACAGGCCTTTGGCCACTCCGTCACCCTTGGCGTTAACTTCCAGGGCTTCGACGGCACCCAGAGCCAGGCCGGTTTTGATGCCGTCTATTTGCAGGTCAACTACACCTGGACGGGTGACATGCCCGCTGCCGGCCAGACCGAACTGGTGAGTTTTGTCAGTGGCGGCGGCGGTCTGGTGACGACCGAGTGGTTGCTGTGGTCGACGGCCGGCGGCACTACGTTCACGACTCTCAACCCGATTCTCCCGGTCGTTCCCGCTTCCGCCTGGGATTCTCGCGGCTCCGTAACATTCAATGAAGACGCGTCGAATCCGGTTCTGAACGCCGGCCTGGGCGCTTCGTTCACGATGCCGCTCGAGAGCATCCCCGGCACGCGCACCCACTTCACGACCCTCCGATTTGGCGCAACGTCCTTCTACACCATGGACGGAGGCTACATCGGCTTGGCGGGCTGGCCGACGGGCAGCGGCCGCGTGCTGAGTTTCGCAACCACCAACGGCCAGGCTCAGTTAGACGACCCCGATTTCCAGCGGCTCTTGAGCAACTCAATGGACTGGGCCAGCGGCGTCGCGGCCGCCGTCCCGGAGCCGGGGGTCACCTTGATCCTGTCAGGAGCCGGTCTCTTGATTCTCAGACGGGCTCTCGCCGCGGAGTCTTGAGCCGCGATTCGCACTGGAGGTGTCTTATGAATCGGCCTGACTGTGGAAACGCGCCGGCGCCAAGCACAGCCGCGATCGGAAGGTCGCGGTTTCCTGAGTTTTTCCGCGGCCGGCTAGACTAGAAGCCACTGGAGGTTCCCATGCGTTTGGTCCCCTTCCAGACTGTCGGATGTCCTTCCCGCGGCTGGTCCATGCTTCGCCGACGCCCTCACGGTGTAATTGATCGCTCCGGACTCATCCGGCCCTTGCCTGCGGGGGCCGCCGGGAGTCACTTTGGCCGGCGCCGGCGCGATGCTCCGGAACGCGGCCTCGGCCGTTCCGCCGACCTTGTCCACGCGTGGTCCGGCGTCGATGATCGTCAGCACCCCTGGGAACCACGGCGGCGCGATGATGCTCGCCGGCTCGGGCCCGTGTCCGCCGATTCGGCTGTGCCGGAAACACGCGGCGAGCAGCCGGAGGCCGGCGACAATCCGGGAGGCGCGCCCAATGCCATCGATGAGCTGCCACCGCTGTGGGCTGCACAAAGTGCGGCGCTCGATGATCAGGGGCGCGCTCGATCTGTTCCTGCGGCTGTTTTCCCTGGAGCCGTTCCGTTGCCGTGGTTGCCGGGCGCGCTTCTACCGGTTTCGAACGGCAGGCTGGACAGGCCCGTGGCTTGTCAACCCGAACGGTCTGAAGGCCGTCAGGGAGGAGGGCATGACGAACGACGCCGCGGCTCTGGCCGGCAGAGATCCGGAACTCACCTGAGGCGTTCGCGCGTCAGGCTGAGAAGTCCGGCGGAAGCCGCCCTCCGCCTCTTCATGAAGGGCTGAACCAATTCTCCGCCGAATCTCGCTTACTGTATAGCACGCGCTGTGATGGTTCGCGGCGACGCGGCCAGGCACAAGGTACTGGAGGTTCCAATGCGTTGGGCCCGCTTTCTGCTGCCGGTTGTTCTTCTCGCGGCTGTTCCCCGCTTCGCGGATGGCCTCACGTTGTACTCGATCGGGCCGGACACCGACCCAGTGTTTCCCGTGCCTCGTAGCCTCTACTCGATGACGGCGGGTGGAGCGGCAACGCGGCTGTTTGACCTGGGCAATGGGTCGCTAGGATTCAACGGCGGCCTGGCGTTCGATCCCGGCAGCGACCTGTTCTACTCGATCGCTAACGACGGTTTTGGCAGCTCGAGTCTGGTTTCCTTCTCGCTTGCCGGCGGAGCGAGCCTTCAGACGATTGCGCCGCTGGGTTCCGGGTTTGCGTCGGGCTTGGCCTACGATACTTCGGATGGTTTTCTCTACGCGATCTCAAATGACGGGTCTGGCAACTCGACCCTGAACCGGATCAGCACCGGCGGGGTGGTGAGCGCGCTCGGCTCCCTGGGGATGGGCTTTTATGGCGGTCTGACCTTCCGTCCCGCGGACGGCCTTCTCTACGCTTTCTCGGCGGACGTCTTCGGGGTGCAGCGGGCCTTCAACTCGATCACTCCTGTGGCATCGCCCACGGTCATCACGCCGTTCCTGCTGGGAGACGGCTCGGAGTCATTCAACGGCGGTTTCGCGTTCAGCGAGCAGGGCGGCCTGTTCTACGCGATCTCCAACGATTGGCTGGGCGCCTCCAGACTGCAAACATTCACGCTCAACGGCGGCCTCGCGCCCGTCGGGGGCATTCCCGGCGGATTCATCAACGTTGGCCTGGTAGCCGTCGCGCCGGTCCCGGAGCCGTCGTCGTGGCTGCTGGTGGTGACCTGCCTGGTGGCCGGGTTGCTCGTAAGACGCCGGCCACGGGCTTAGAGGCTGGCTTTCTCATAGTTACTCATTTGAAAGTGGAGGGAACAAACATGCACAGACTTACTCGAACAGGTACTCTCGCGCTGATCACTGCGGTGTTCAGCGTCACAGCAACGGCACAATACTCGCAGCCCGTCCGGGACGTGGAGAATCCGGCGCGCACTCCGTTTACCGCATATGCGAGCGGAGGGATCCCGGTCAACTGGGTCAGCCAGTTAATCTCGGTTGGAACGGTTCCAGCCGGAAAGCGGCTGGTGATCGAGAGCGTCGGCGTGAGTTGCACCACGGACACGGACGACAACATCTCACTGGTTACGATCAATGTGATCACGGGGACCTTACAGGGCTGGTACAGTGTTCCGTTTCCAATTGCGATACAAAAGCAGGGGACCACGTTTGACGGGAAGGCCAGTTGGGTCGCCTCCCAGCCGGTGCGGCTGTATTCGGACGGTGTAAACTATAACACCCAGGTCGCCATTTCTCACGCCAAGGTCACGGCGGCCGCGTCCTGCTTTGCGTTCGTTTCGGGCCACACCATCGCCACGCAGTAAGGCCAAGCAGTCTATCATATCACGGGCTCGATGTCTCCTTGCACAGGAACCGCTCGTGCACGTGCATGAGGTCCTGGCCGGCAAACCAGTGATCCGAGGGACGCGTCTCGCCGTCGAATTCATTCTCGAACTCCTCGCGCCCCGGCCAGTCCGAGAACGAGATCGACAAAACTTGGCGGCAGGGGCGCTTGGGCAAGAGGGGAACGGCTCGCGCCGAATCGAACATGAAATCGCGTTTGCGAGAACGAAACTGTACGCAGGCGAAGACGACTCTGGCTTCGCGGCAAGAGGACGTCTTACAGGGACTACCGCTTCGAAGTGTCCCTTGGCGGCCGCCAATCTCGTCGGCTAGGTTGTTCACGGCCTCGTCCCAGCAGTCACCGAAGGGGCTACATGAAAAGCCGGCGCATAGGCGCAAGTGGAGGGTGTCTAAATCTTAGGGTGTGATGGTCATGGCGCAATCGCCAATGTGCGGAGCTGTTACTTGGGATGCGGAACGATTCTTACCATCGTGTACGTATCGCGAACGATCTTGAAATAGAACCGCCAATCCTTGGTGACACGGCCTTGCCAGACATCGTTTCTTTCATCAATCTTCTTGGCTTGGATGGAGGGGTGGCGCAAGTTCAGGGCGAGAAACCTCATCTGCTTGTCAAAGGCTTTCTGGACTGCGGTGGGTGCTTCTTCATAATCCTGGGCCGCCCTCTCCGTGAGCTGGCGCTTCATCGTGTTTTGCCGGGTGATTTTCTTGGGGCGGATTTCCTGGCTCGACTGTGCAGGAATTTGATCATCTCTTCGTGGGTTTCAAAAGGCCCGTGGAGCCGCCCCTTCTTGACATCCTCAAGACCCTCGGCAATTTGCGCGTCAATGACGCGGCGCTGCTCGGGCGTGTATTCGTCGTCGCCCGCGGGGAGCTTGGGGATCAGAGTGACGATGCCGCCACTCACCTGTACTTCCAACTCGTCGCCGGCTTTGATGCCGGCCTGGCGGCGGACGCGGGTTGGCAACAGCCGTTGGATGTCGTTAGTAACGGTGATGGTCATGGACTTGGAAGACATTTAAGGCTCAAGCGCGTGGATGAGCTCGCACTGGTAGCATAGCATCCCGACGGGATCTGTGAAGGCCACTCCACTGCTGCGCCGTTTCAGGTTTCGAGCTTGTGCTCGAAGAATCGGTGCCCGCAGCGGAGGGAGCAACGCCGCCCGGAACCGCACCTGGAAATACTACCTGGCAGCAATTCAGCGACAAGGCAGGGCTGGAGATTGTGATGGATCACTCTGCGCCCAGGGAGCTCGGGACAGGGTTTTCAGGATCATCCCGCGAAGGTGATTGGCGTTTGCGCTGCGACAGCTCAGCCGAAATGTAGTGAGTACGGTAGCTCTTTTCAATACCGGGATCACCGCTCTTGCTGAATCGCAGCTTCAAGGTTCCGCCGCGGGTGTGGCGTACGTAGCCGGTTTCACTGGGCTTGAGGCCGTTGGTCCGCGCCCAGCGCCGGAACATGGACATGGCAAGCGAGATCTTCTTGAGGTTGCCCTGAATCACCCGTTCCAGGAAGTCAACCCTGCCTTTGCGCCAGTCTTGCAAACGCGTGAGCGCCAGCATCCCCGTTCCGGTCAGGACGTCAATCGCGCTGACGTAGCCGCGAGCCGCCAGAGCGGCTTCCGCCGCGCGGACAACGCGCGCCTCCAGATGCTGTTTATTCTTTGGATGCATTGTTCACCCTCCCGTGGCTTTCCCAAAAGTTGCAGGCGAGGGCGCTTGGGCAAAATCACGAGCGGCGGCGCCAAGCCAAGGCGGCCAGCGCGAGCAACTCGCTCCCCAGCAGCGACACCGAGCCGGGTTCCGGGATGGCGTTGTCCACGAAAGCCTGGAACACGACACGCGCGTGTCACCAAAGAACTCGCCGAAGATCGAGTCCAGCTTACAGCCGGGCGCGCCTTGGAGGTTCGCGGGTGTCACGATATCCGGCGGGCAGATGCCGAACGACGCACCGAATGAGTGGACGCCCGCTATCCGGCCCGCAAGGAAAGTGGGACCTCCCTGGTCGCCCGACGCGATGTCGACCTCGTCAATGCCCAAGCCGAGGTTGGGGAGCCCGGAGAAGCCAAAGGCATCGTTGGTGGCCACGCCATTGTCAAAGTCGCCCATCAGGATGTTAGCCGAGATCCCGGCGAAGAAATCGCCCTGCGAGTCGATCCGGTTCAGGCCCCGGCGGCGCGTGCCGAATCCCAACGTGGGCCCGGTCGCGCCGGCGCCATCGCGGCGAGGAACACCACCGCCAAGTCCGTGCCGGAGAACAGGTCGCCGCCCCACCCAGGGAAGACCCGGTACATGACGATCGCGATGTCGGTGGTTCCCGAAGCCGTAACGAACCGGGCAGTGCCCGAGTCCGGCAGCGGCGCGCCTACGAAACTGGTCACGCAATTCGCAGCCGTCAGAATGTGCATCCCGGTGGAAAGCAGACTCCCCGAGCATCCGAAGAGGGATCCACTGAAGTCGAGTAGCAGGCGGGCGACTCCGCTGTGTGGACCCGCGCCGGGAGAGGCGTAGAGCGGGTTGTTCGGATCCGGCCCGAATGTCGTGATGGCCCACGTAGGATTGTCTCCGCCGCCCGGCTGTGTCAAGATCAACAAAACCAGTGAGACAGGAAGGAGGCTCCAATGAGGCGAATGCTTTGCTTGATGCTTCTGGCGGCGGGGGCCGCTGGGCAGGAGTTTCGTGCCACTGTTACAGGCCGGATCACCGATTCGTCGAACGCGGCTGTGCCAAACGCGACGGTGCAGATCAAGAACGTCGAGACGAATGAAACCACGCTGGCGGTGACCGATTCGCAAGGCGATTACACCGCGCCGTTGCTGCGTCCCGGCACGTACACGCTGTCGGTGCAGGTGGCCGGCTTCAAGGCGCACACGCGGGCGGGGCTGGTGCTGAACGTCGGCCAGACGGCGGCTGTGAACGCAGTGCTGGAAGTGGGCAGCGTCACTGACCAGGTGACCGTGACGGCGGAGACGCCGCTGCTCGAGACGGCCAAGTCCGACCGCGGCGCGGTCATCGACAACGAGCAGGTGCGCGAGTTTCCACTGAATGCGCGCAATCCGTTCATGCTGTCGATGCTGGTGGCAGGCGTGAATTTCAACGGCAACCAGATCTACCAGCGCCCCTTCGACAACGGAGCGATCGCCGACTGGAGCATCAATGGCAGCCAGAACCGCAACAACGAATTTCTGCTCGATGGCGCTCCCAACAACGCGCAAGGCGGCGGAAATAACATCGCCCTGGTTCCGCCGGTGGATTCCGTGCAGGAGTTCAAGATCCAGACCAACTCCTATGATGCGCAGTACGGGCACACCGGCGGCGGGATCATCAATGTATCGCTCAAGAGCGGAACCAATACGCTGCATGGCACGGTGTACGAGTTCGCCCGCCGCAACGGTTGGGACGCGAACTCGTTTCAGAACAACGCCCGTGGCGCCGAACGAGCGGGCCACTATCTGGATCAATACGGTTTCCTGCTCGACGGTCCGGTCTACCTCCCCAAGCTGTACAACGGTCGCAACAGGACGTTCTTCATGTTCAACTACGAGGGCTATCGCGAGGGGACGCCCGGCCCGCTGAATCTGTCGGCGCCGGCGCCGGAGATGCTCGATGGCGATTTCAGCAAGCTGGTGGACGGCCAGGGCAGGCGCATCGCAGTGTACGATCCGGTGACCGGGCGCGATGTGAACGGCACATGGGTGCGGGATCCGTTCGCCGGCAACGCTGTTCCCCGGGGCCGCATCAACCCGATCGCCAGGAAGATCCTCGACTACATGCCCAAGCCCAACACGACGACGCCGGGCGCCGGCTACGCGCAGCAGAACCTGTTTGTGCCCGGCGGCGACCAGATCCAGCTCGACGGCTTCTTCAACATCGTGGCCAAAGTGGATCAGAACATCGGCGCCAAACACCGCCTGTTCTTCCGGCACGCCAACAACGACCGCTTCCAGGAGCGCACCGACAACGGCTTGAAGGAAGTGCCGGGCCACCAGGGGTACTACCGGCACCGCCGAATCAACTACGCCGAGGTTCTGGACTGGGTGAGCACTCTGCGGCCGGCGCTGATTGTGAACTGGCGTCTTTCGTTCAACCGCTTTGTCGAAGCGAACCTCATGAAGGGCAACGAGGGTTTCGACATCACCACGCTGGGCTTCCCGAAGCCGCTGGCCGGGCAGATCCCGCACACGCCTCATTTCGGCGTCTACTCGTTTGAGAACTACATCGGCCTGGGGCGTTATCCGACCAAGAACATCACCAACAACTGGGGGCTGCATCCGACGGCAACCTGGATCAAGTCCGGGCACACCATCAAGGGCGGCCTGGACATGCGTTGGATTCAATACATCACCAACAACTTTGGCAACCCGTTTACGCTGGGCGGAGCTCGCAACGTCACCCAAAGGGACTGGAACCGCGCCGACGCCTTGAGCGGCAACTCGATCGCAAGCTGGCTGCTGGGCACGCCGTCGAGCGGCAGCTCGGATTACAACCTGTTTCCGACGTTCCTCTACCGCTATTTCGCGCCCTATCTCCAGGACGACTGGAAAGTCAGCCCGCGACTCACCATCAACCTGGGCCTGCGCTGGGATTTCAACATCGCCGCCAACGAGCGCTACAACCGCATGAACCGATCGTTTGACGCCAATGTCGTGAATCCCGTCGACAGGCAGGTGAGCCACACCCAGTTTCCCGATCTGCCGGCACTGAAAGGGAGCCTGTTGTTTGCCGGCGTGAACGAGGCGCCGCGGATTGCCGCCGATACGTACAAGGCCGCGATCCAGCCGCGGGTCGGGGCCGCCTACCAGCTCAGCGGCAAGCTGGTGCTGCGCGGCGGATGGGGCCGCTACTACATCAACCCGAATAACGACTACCTGCAAACCAACGGCTTCAGCACCAGCACACCGCTGATCAACTCGCTTGACGGGGGGCGCACATTTCTTCCGAACCTGGTCAGCAACCCGTTCCCGGACGGCATCCAGACGCCGCCGGGCGGGAGCGTGGGCGCCTACACCTTCCTGGGAAGGGGATTCAACTTCGTGAATCCGCAGTTCGAGCTGCCTTATGTCAACCAGTTTTCCGCCGGCTTCCAGTATGAATTGTTGCGCGGGGTCAGAGTGGAAGCGTCCTACGTGGGCAACCGCACGCGGAAGCTTCAGACCAGCCGCCCGTTCAACAATTATTCGCTCGACTTCCGCAAGAAGTGCAATCTGATGGAGGGCGGCAACCCTGTGTACTGCGATGAGCGACTGAACAATCCGTTCTTCAACCTCGAGCCCTTCCGCGGGACGAGCCTGTACACCAGCCCGACCCTTGCGCGATCCAGTTATGTGCTGCCGTACCCGCACTTCGGCGGCCTCACGGAAGTGACCCGCAACGACGGCGGCATCTGGTACAACGCCCTGCAAATCACAGTGGAGACGCGGCAACGGGCAGGGCTGAATCTGATCGGCACCTACACCCTTTCGAAGATGATCGAGCAGACCGGATTCAACGACGTGCAGCAGAATATCATGCAGCGCGGCCTGTACACATGGGACCGGCCGCATCGGCTTACCGTGGGCAGCGTCTACCAGTTGCCGGTCGGCAAGGGCAGGCGCTACCTGAACACGTCGCATGGCGTGTGGAGCCGCCTGCTTTCCGGCTGGGAGAACACCTGGATCTTCCAATGGCAATCGGGCCGGCCGTGGGATCTGCCGGGCAACGTGGTGTACGTGAAAGAGGCGCGGCTGGACAAGATCGACTGGCCGGCGCCGCGCGTCTATGCGGTGAAGCCATGCGTGGCGCGGTGGAATGACAACAACACCATCACCATGCAGCCGTTCAGCGTGGCCTACGGCTGCACGGAGTACAACTTCCTGATCACGCCGCGCTTTGCGCCGAGGTTTACATCCTTCCGCGATGGCCGGACGCGGCTGCACAGCGTGCCGGTGGCGGACGTGTCGCTGAACAAGACGACCAGGATCACCGAGAGCGTGAGCGTGCAGTTCCGCGCCGAGGGGTTCAACGTGTTCAACACGTACATGTTCTACAACGCCAACTTCAACAACAACCCCGAGAGCACGAGTTTCGGAAGCGTGGACAAGGCGACAGTGGGGTTCGGAGCCTCGAATTATCCGCGGTATGTGCAGCTTGCGGTGAAGCTGATCTGGTGAGTGCGCAAGCTGCGGCTTACCTCCCAGCCGGCACTCGCCGGCGCAGCTCGTCGAAGAAGTTAACGAGAAACATCAGATGCGTGACCGGCTTCTGCTCGCCCGTTTCCGGCTGCGCCAGCATGGCCGCGAAGCGCTTGCCGTCCGGCGTCAGATCGAATAGGGGATAAGGCCCCATATCGAGAAGACGCCTCTCGGACCACACGCGGGGTTTGCCGCGGGCAAAGGAATCGCCCTTCGCGGTGTAATCGGCGACCATCAGGCGCATGTCTCCGGATCGGAAGAACAGCTCGCGCCCGTTGCGCGACCAGATGGGCTGCGCGCCGCCGCCCGTCGAAATCTGCCACTTGCCGCCCGGACCTGGAAACGGCCGCACGTACACCTCGCTGGCCCCGGATTCATTCGAGTCGTATGCGATCCAGCGTCCGTCGGGCGAGAACTCCGGATAACCATCGTTAAACGGGGTTTTCACGAAGGGTTCCGGCTTTCCCAGCCGGGGGCTGGCCGGGTCGCCTTCCAGAGGCGCTGTCAAAATATCAAGGCCCGAGTCCTGCCCGGTGATGGCCAGCCGCTTGCCGTCGGGAGAGAACGAATGTGGCCAAGCGGCGAGCTCCGTCAGCTTTCTCGGCTCACCCGAGCCGTCGGAACGGATCCAGTAGATCCCCGGGGTTGCGTGGCCGGAGGACCGGAAGACGAGGTGCTTTCCATCCGGAGTCCACACAGGGTAACCATTCCGGCCTGGAAGAAAACTCAGGCGGGAGGGCGTGTCGCGCTCGATGTCGCGCACCCAGATATCCGCTCCCTGGCCGGAATCCATCGAGAAAGCCAGCCGCTTCCCGTCTGGCGAAAACTTGGGAGAGGCATAGAGTCCCGGAGTCGGATGCAGCGGCTGTGTCTTGCCCGTGCCGTCGAGCCAGGAGATGGTCAACCCGGTCTGCGTCATTCTGCCGGAAAGGTAGGCAAAATGGCCGGTCCGTGAAGAATCAAAATCCGCCGCGCCCGACGAGAAACCGCCGCCGGCATCCTCAATCACGGGAGCGGGCGCTCCCGTCAGCGCCAGCTTGCCGGGGTCGAACGGCGCGGCGAACAGCGTCCTCTTGTGCAGGAAGACAAGGCGCCCGCTGGGCAAATAGCGGGCATGGTAGCCGCCGCGGTGCAGGGTCTTTCTCTCGCCCGTCTTGAACGAGTGGACTTCGATATTCGCGTCGTCATAATTGCTCGAACCGCTGTGCGCGGTGAACAACACCGCCTGGCTTCCGGGCAGCACTTGCGGCCAGCGGTGTGTCCGCTCATCCTTCTTCAATTCCGTGGCTGGCGCCGGCACACCTCCCCCGTCCGGAATCCTGGAGAGTCCGCCGGTTGTAGAGAGCGACGCAATGATGTTGCCATCGTCTCCCCAGCTTCCGCCACGCGCGACGGCGCCCGACTCACACAACGTGACCGGCGCTCCGCCCAGTACGGACACCTTCTTGAGCTTGCGATCGGCGAAAAACGCAATCCACTGGCTGTCGGGGGAAAAGAAGGGGCTGCCGGCGTTGTCCGTGCCGGACAGCAGCGTGACCTGGGTCTGGTCGAGCAGGCGCGCCGCCAGACTTGCCCTGCCGCCAGAACCGCGCACGGTCATAGCGAACCGCGTGCCGTCCGGCGACAGAGCCAGGACGTCTCCGCCAACCGACCTCGACAATTCGATGTCCGGTCCCAATTCGACGTGCAGGCGCATCAGGGGCCGCGGGGCGGGGCGTGTGGCAGCCCACCAGCCGGCCGAGGCCAGCGCCAGTCCGATGGCGACTCCCGCCGTGGCCCAAATCCAGGACCGCCATTTCGGCGATTGTGACGCAGCCGCCGTTGCGGGCTCGGGCGCCGCCAGGTATTGCTCGATCGCGATTCGCGCTTCGCCGATCGCCTGAAGCCGTTGTTTGCGATCCTTTGTCAGCAGCCGCTGTAACAGCTTCCGGATCGGCGGCGTCGTCGTAGCCGGCAGCGCTTCCCAATCGGGGTCCGTCTTGAGAACCGAGGCCAGCACCTCCGAGATCGACTCGCCTGTGAACATCTGCTTGCCCGTCAGCATCTCGTACAGCACTACTCCGAAGGACCAGATGTCCGCACGGCGGTCGGCGGGCCGCCCGTGCGCCTGCTCCGGAGCCATATACGCGGCAGTGCCCAGAATCACTCCGGCGCGCGTCGCCCCGATGGTCAGCGTCGGTGACATCGAGGGATCGCCGGACGGCGTCGAGGCTTCCTCGGCCGCCTTCGGCAGGCCGAAATCCAGCACCTTCACCACGCCCTCGGGCGTGATCTTGACGTTGGCCGGCTTCAGATCGCGGTGCATGATGCCGCGCTCGTGAGCCGCTTCGAGCGCATCGGCGATCTGCCGTGCGATCGCGAGCGCTTCCTCGAGCGGGAGCGGTCCGGCGGCGATTTTTTCAGCGAGCGTGGGCCCCTGGGACCAGCTCCATCACGATCGCTCGCACGCCGCCCGCTTCTTCCATCCCGTGGATCGCGGCGATGTTGGGATGATTCAGCGCGGCCAGCGTCTGCGCCTCCCGGTGGAAGCGCATCAACCCCTCCGCGTTCCGGGCGAACGAGTCGTGCAAAACTTTCAGCGCCACATCGCGGCCCAGTTTGGTGTCGGTGGCGCGATACACCTCACCCATGCCGCCCGAGCCGATCAAAGCAACGATCTTGTACGGGCCCAGATGAGAGCCGATGGTGAGAGGCATGGGCTTATTCTACGCCAGAATCTCGCAGGGCGAGAGAGGATTCGATCGCGGGCTACCTTCGACACAGACTCCTTACAATGTCTGGGTCAAAAACGAATCCTCAAGCAGACTTTGGCGCCATCTCTCCTCTGGCGCGCTGGAAGCGTTCAGGGCTTCTGGCGGCAGCGGGTGCGTTTCTCGCAGTTTATCCCAAAGCGCTTCTTGATCTCTGAGATAGGTTTCGACCACTCCAGGGTTCTCCAAGATAAAGGCGATTGCTCCATAGACTTTCGCCAATGACCCGATGGAAGGGTGGGCTTGAAGGATAGCTTCCGGAGACTTGCCGAGGCGAAAGCTGCAGACCAGCACATCCAAGCCGATCCTGGTTCCGGCCACATAGTAGCCGCCGTCGCGAATCTCCACATACTCACTGGCCGGCTGGCTCATATTGGGGTGTCCTGTCTGCCTCCACAATTATCCCAAAGATACGCCCAACCGGAACATAATGCCCTCCGAAGCGCCCGGAACGCCGCTGCGCGGCTTCAGTACTGAGGTCGGCGGTAGACAGCGTTTCGATGCCGATCAGGGCCTCATGCTCGCCATACTCGGCGAAAGTCGTACCACTGGCGCACTCACTCTACGGCTGGACTTCGCTGAGGTACTCCAGTCCCGGCTGGAGGGAGCCTGGCAGTGGCTGAACACCGAGTGCGAGGACTTGCCTTCAGTGAAATACCTCACTCGGTCTCGCCCAACATGAGTTGCTCCGCCCAGCGTAATACAGCCTCGGCAATTCGCTTTGCTTCCTCATATTGTTCCGGTGTTGCCTCGTCCGCGGCTGGGTACCTGGTCAGGGAAGCAAAGCGCGTCAAGTAGGAAGCCTCGGCGACCGTTTGCGGTATCGCAACGCCGCATTGCTCGACCAGATCCAGTAGTCGCTGAAGGTTGTGAGTGTAGACAAGGGGGACTTTTCTGTGGATGAGAACTGCTTTGATCGCTTTCTCGGCCGCCTGCTGGGCGTCAAAGCAGAGATCTTCCAGATACGTCAGGTTGCCCTTCAAGTTCGCCCGCTCCAGGTTGCTGCGGGCGCGGTTCAGCCATTCGCGCGGATCATCCGGCGGATGACGAGTCATAGATGACCTGCCCTTCTCGGAGGGCGGGCTGAAAGACTAAAGCGGGGCTGTTCCGGTACCTCTCGAGTTCTTCAGGAGTCGCGACGATTACTTCCACATTGCACTCCAGGCCTCGGAGGCTCTTGTAAATGTTTCCCGTGAGTCTGGCCCGGTCGAAACAGCCGGGCTTGATCACCAGCAGATCGATGTCGCTGTTTGGCCCCATCGTGCCCCGAGCCGCAGAGCCAAACAAGATGACCTTATCTGGTTCCGCGGTGGCAATGATCCGGCTCAAGATCTGCTGCAATGTTTCCGGAGCTGGCCGCGCCATGCTCCTATGGTACCCCGACATTCCTATCGGGGAGCGGTGCTTACCAGGGTTTATCTGGGTGTCGGATTTGCAAGGGCTGTCTCAGTGGAAGAAACCCTCAGCGGAAGTTTTCCACCAGCATCAGGTCGTCAACCGAGGAGTCCACCCGGGTATAGAGAATCGTGCGGCCGTCCGCAGTGGCCGTGAGGAACAGGTCCGATTTCCACGTCATGCGCCTCCCCGTCCTTCCAACGAAAGCAGATGCGCCACGGGCCGGTCCAGATGCGTGTCGCGAGCCTTGTAGACGACGCCCATACCGCCTTCACCGAGCTTGGACTCGATGCGGTAGTGGTCGAGCGTCTGGCCGATCATTGGGAGGCCGCCTCAATCCCATCAGAGAAACGGATCGACGATTCTTACCCCGGCGATCACTTGACCGTGACCCAGGTCTTCCGTCAGCAACTGGGCCGCATCCTGCCCCTCGGCCGCTGCCACGATCAGACTATCCCAAAAGGAAAGCTTCCAGGCCTCCGAGATTTCCGAAGCGCGAAGCACCGTGGCTGCCGTACCCGCGGAAGTCACCACTATTTGAGAAAGCCGGGCGCTTCGAGCCTCGTCACGGTCCCTGTTCATGGCAACCACACTTTGCCAGCAAAGACACTCCAGTCGATTCGGGGGCCGGCGGATCGGCCCGCGCGGCATACCGGGAAGCTCCACTCCACCGAGAGAAGCGAACCGCTTCCGAATGGAGTCCGCGAGGTTGCGCCGGCCGGCCGATTCTCCGGCCAGCGCGAGTTTCAGGATCTGGCGGGCCTCTTCCTCCATGGAGCGGCCCCGCTGAGCGGTGCGAACCCGCAGACGCGTTGGCGTCTCGCTGCATCGGCGTCTACGCCAACCTGATATATACTGGAACGAAGTCGAGCGAATGGCCATCGGCGACCAAGCAGCGCAGATCGACGATCTATACGCTGAGCGTCTTCATCGGTATCTTACGGCGATGCACAACGGGATGCCGGACCGTGTCCCGGTGCGGCCGTTTGCCGCCGAAATCACCGCCAAGTATGCCGGCTACACGTGCCAGCAAGTCACCCACGACTACCGCAAGGCCTTCGACGCGGTCATCAAGTGCTGCTCCGACTTTGAGTGGGACGCGGCCGTGCCCAACATGGTGTACGTCTGGACCGGTCTCACCCAGGCCATCGGGCTTCGTTACTACGGCGTGCCGGGAATCGATGTCGGCCCTGACGTCACATTCCAATACCGGGAACCAGGCGAAGACGACGCCTTCATGAAGCGGGAGGAGTATGACGATCTGATCGACGATCCGACCCGTTACCTGTACGAGACCTGGCTGCCACGGGTGAGCGGGGAGATTTGCGCCAAAGGGCAGCCGGTTTCGTATCGAAACAACCTCTCATTCGTAAAGGGCGGCATGGCGATGTTCGACTATTTCCATGCCTTCGGTCCGCAGGTGGAGCGGATGCGGCGTGAGTGCGGGACGGTTTCGGCAATCTGTGGAATGCTGAAGGCCCCCCTCGACATCCTCGCCGACAAGCTGCGCGGCTATATCGGCCTGGCGTTCGATCTCAAGGAATCGCCCGACATGGTCCTCAAGGCGTGCGAGGCGTTGATGCCGCACCTGGGCTACATCGCGCTCACCAGCGCCGACCCGCAGAAGCAGGTTCCGATCCCCATCTGGATGCACCGCGGCTCGACGCCGTTTATTTCCAAGGAACACTTCGAGACGATTTACTGGCCAACGCTCAGACCGATCGTTGACTCGCTGTGGGCACAGGGCAACCAGGTGCTGTTCTACGCCGAAGGCAAGTGGGACGCGCACCTGGCAGCGTTCGCCGAACTTCCGGCGGGCAGCATCGTCTATCACATCGATCGCAGTGATCCTGAGACCGTCCACCGCATCCTCGGCAGGAAGTTCTGCCTGAGCGGCGGCGTGCCAAACGCACTGCTGGCGTTCGGAAAGCCCGCCGATGTGAAAGCGCACTGCAAGAAGCTCATCGAGACGATCGGCGCCGGCGGCGGTCGTCGCCTGCCAGTCCAGTGCCGCCCCCGCCGGCGCCAGCCGCGACTCCGGGGCTGCCGGAATGGATCACCACTCCGAAGGTCCGCCCTGGTGTTTGTCTTCCGTGGGAGATCAAGGCGCGAGAGTTGCCCACTGTGTCTGGCGATGCCGCCTTGGTGCGGCGTGTCTGGGACGACATCGAAGGTCTGGCCTACTTGTACATCTGGCACGTGCTGCTGAGTTTCTGAACGGAGTGATCGAACGATCAGAGGGCGGACCTGCACCCACCGCCAACGCACCGTTCCATAAAGTCGCTCCGCGCTGCGGATCCAGTTCTGGCTACCTACGGGGCGCGCCTCGCACTCGCCCCTCGGTCTTCGCCAGTTCCTGAGCGGTCAGGTGGTCAGTCACCAGCACATTGACGAGTCCCGCCCTTAGAGCGGCCGCGATCGCTTTCAGCTTGGCCCGCCCGCCGGCTATGACCACGACTCGGTAAATCTTCTTGAGTTCTTCCAAGGTCAGGCCGATGACGCAACTGTTCAGCTCGGAGGGCACCGTCTGACCGCGCTCGTCGAAATAGCGCAGGTTAATCGAGCCGACCGCGCCTCGCCCTTCGAGTTCGGCCAGAGTCGCCGGGGTCATAATATTCCAGAACTCCGGCACCAGGATGGTTTCCGCACTGGACGATCCGATCCCTACAAAAGCCAGATCGGCTCCCCGAGCTTTCTCGAGGACTTGCCGCACATACCGGTCCGATTCGAGGGCCTTCCGAGCGGCCCGGCTCCCGGCCACCGCAGGGGCCGGCAGCAGGATCGCGTCGGCGTTGAGGACGCCGGCCGCGCGCCGGACTAATTGGGTGGCGTGGATTTCGTGATTCGGATCTCCCAGCCCGCCCAAGCCCTGAATCACCTGAATGCCGTCGGCATGGGTCCTGCTTGGGTAAGGAAGAGCATTCACCATCCCCAGCAGCGAATTGCCCCAACTGATCACGATCTTGTCGTTTGGCCGGACCACACGCAAAAGGTAGGCGGCTGCGCCCGCCCCGATTTCACGTGCCACTACCGCCTGGTTGTCGTAAGCAGTGGTCTCGATGACCAGCGCTTCAGCAAGTTGGAACCGCTCCTCAAGGACCCTTTCCAGATGCGAGTAGGTGCCGAGAACGGGATGGATGCTGATTTGGACGACTCTCGAATCGAGGGCCTGGCTCAGCATCCGCTGTATCTTCTGGCGGCTCAAGCGAAGCCGTTCGGCAATCTCGGCCTGGGTCAGGTTCTGGTCGTAGTAAAGCCGGGCCACTTTGACTAGCAGGCGGCTGTTGTCAAGGCTCATCAATCTTCACAGCCCTCCCAAGCCGGTGAGCATCTGCTTGTCCTTAGGCATATTCTAATAATAGATCCATTGTCGTACCATGTCTATTCCTTTCATCAAACAACTCCTCGGGATGCAATCAGCCAGAGTATGCGGTCAAGGCAAACTCTGAGCATTTGCTCAACATTAGGAAAATGCTTGACCGACCCTGGTTTGCAGACTACAATCAATCCGAAGATCCCGACAAGAGAGAGGTTCTGTTGGTCCGTGGCGATCCGGACTAAGATTTCAAGAAGAAGGAGCTTCGATGAGTAAAACTTCAAGAAGGGAGTTTTTCGGCGCGCCGGCCGCAGCCCTGGCCACTCACTGGGCTGGTGCGGCGCCTCATGCCGCCGGAGCCCCAGCCGGACCCGGCCCCAACGACATCATCAATTTGGGCCTGATCGGGTGCGGCGCACGGGGCCGGCAGGTAATCATTCCGGGGTTCCAGAAACTTCCCGGGGTTCGTTTCGTCGCGGTCTGCGACGTGAATTCGAAACACCTGGCCGACGGGCGGCAACGCGCCGGCGGCGAGCGGGTGGCCGCCTATCGCGACTTCCGCAAGCTCGTCGAGGACAAGAACGTAGACGTGGTGATTATCGCCACCAATCAGCACTGGCACGTGTTGCCCACCATTGCGGCCTGCCAGGCAGGCAAGGACGTGTTGCTGGCAAAGCCGTTGGGCAATTCGATCGGCGAAGGTTCTTTCGCCATCGAGGCGGCGCGAAAATACCGCCGCCTGGTAGGTGTGGATACGCAGCAGCGCAGCCAGGAGTTCTACCATCAGGCAGTGGAGTTGATTCAGTCCGGCAAACTGGGCGAGATCTCCGAAGTGCGGGTGTGGGACTACGAGAACCAGTGGCCGGGACCCGGATCACCACCCGACTGCGCCCCACCCGAGGAACTGGACTGGGAGTTCTATGTGGGACCCGCGCCCTATCGCGCTTACAACCCGAACATCTATTACAACCTCGGTTACGACTGGTTCAAGCTTTCCGGCGGAGGGCACCAGGTGGCCTGGGGCGTTCATCACTTCGACATTGTGCTGTGGGCCATGGGCGTGAAGTGGCCGGAGACGGTCTTTGCCACCGGAGGAGATTTCGCTTTCCAATCCAACCGCGAGTGGCCCAACACTTTCAGCGCCACGCTTCGATTCGGTCCCGGGCCGGTGGCCAAGCGGGGTTTTGTACTGAATTACGAGATGCGAGTCGGCGGCCGCCGGGAAACACGGTCGCATGGGAAGTGCTTTCTGGGAACGCAGGCATCGCTGCTGTTGGACCGCTCCGGCTACGCTATTGTCAAGGAGATGCCCGGCGCGAAAATCGTCTCCAGCGGTGCCTTCATCAGCCCGGAGGAAACGGTTTCGGGAGTCGTAGATCAAGTCCTCCACTTCAAAGTGTTCCTGGACAATGTGCGTCAGCGGAAGCAGCCGTTCGCGAATCTGGAGACTTGCCATTACGCCAGTAATGTGGCTCACTTGATGAACATCTCCCATGAGGTGGGCCGGAGCATCCGCTGGGGTGGCGCAAACCACCAGGTAATAGGGGACTCGGAGGCCAATGCCCTGGTCCTGAAGCCCTACCGGGCCCCCTGGAAATTGGAGGTCTAAATGGGACAGGACGCACTCAGCCGGCGGGAAGCGGCTCGGTTGGCCGGAATGGCTGCTCTGGCGGGCGCCGGTTTGGCGAATGCCCAGAGAGCCCGGCGGAACGCGGTGACGCTCGGGATGTCCACGGCGCAGTTTCGCCAACAGACCAACGCCGAACTCGCGAAACTGTTAGGC
Organism: Acidobacteriota bacterium; assembly: GCA_016201205.1. Lineage (GTDB taxonomy): Bacteria > Acidobacteriota > Terriglobia > Bryobacterales > Bryobacteraceae > CADEFT01. The sequence continues at coordinate 10,323 of JACQDF010000128.1, read as the reverse complement.
GGGGAGGGCATTCGGACCATTCAGCTCTTTCTCACCCAGACCGACAGCAACTACTGGAAGTACAACAGCCGTAGCGACCTGACCGGCCTAACGCCGGAGCGAATGGAAGCGATCGCCTCCGCGTATCGCTCCGAAGGGATCTCAATCGATAGCATCGGAGTCTATGCCAACCTGATCCATCCCGACCCTTCCGAACGCAGCGCCAATCTCCGCTACTTCGAGGCAATGATGAAGCTGGGAGCGGGCGTCGGTGTTCGCACATTCGTAACTGAGGCGGGACACTACCAAGCGGAGGGTGCGGCTTCACGCGAGCAGCATCACTGGCAAGAACAAACTTGGCGTACGGTGGTGGATACCGTCAAAGGGCTGGCGCGGGCGGCCGAGTCCCACAACGCGGTAGTGTTGCTGGAACCCTATTTCCAGGGATTCCTGGCCACCGCCAAGCGCGTACGAACGTTTCTCGAGGCGGTTGGATCGCCGCGGATCCGAACTCTCCTGGATCCCGCCAACCTGCTCGAGGTCAACGATCTCGAGGAGATGTTCCTACAGCTTGGCCCGTGGATCGAGGCCTTCCACGCCAAAGACCGCAAGCTGCACGTGACCCGAGGCGTGGCCGCGGGCGAGGGCGATCTGGACTATCGCAAGTTCCTGTTGCTGGTGACGGAATACAAATCCCACGCACCGATCATCGTCGAGTACGTTGGGGCAGACACTTTCCGCGGCGCGCTGGCATACGTGCGGCGCGCGATTCGAGAAGCGGGACTCGTGGAGGGGTAAACCTGTACAACTACCTTCGGTCACAACTCGAGGAAGGCGAGCGTTCTGGTCGTGGGAGGAAATGAGGATGCAACGCAGGCAGTTCATGAGGAGCGCGATTCTGGGGGCGGCGGCGGGCAGCTTCAGGCGGGCGGCGACGGCCGCCAAACCGGCCAACATCGTCATGATCCTGGCCGACGACCTGGGCTACGGCGACCTCGGTTGCTACGGGCAGAAGGTCATCCTCACTCCCCGCCTCGATCGCATGGCCGCCGAAGGCATGCGGTTCAAGCAGTTCTACGCAGGCTCGACGGTCTGCGCTCCGTCGCGTTGCGTGCTGATGACCGGCCAGCACCTGGGACATTGTCACGTGCGAGGCAATGCCGTCAGTGACATGCTCGTCCAGTCCCTGCGAGACACGGAGATCACCGTCGCCAAAGCATTGAAATCGGCCGTGTACGCCACCGCACTGGTCGGGAAGTGGGGTCTGGGAGAATTCGACCAGCCGGGGCATCCTCTGCGACAGGGCTTCGACACCTTCTATGGATATCTGAACCAGGTACACGCGCACAACTACTGGCCGGACTTCCTGTATCGCGACCGGGACAAGATCAAGCTGCCCAACGTTGTGCAACTGGGGCCGCGAGCCTACGGCGGTTTTCACAGCGGCTGGGCGACCGTCCGCAAGGTGTATTCCCCCGACCTGTTCATTCACGAGGCGTTGAGCTGGCTCGACGCTCACAAGAGCGGTCCCTTCTTCCTCTATTTGCCGTTCACCCTTCCCCACGCCAACAACGAGGCCACTGTCGGTGTGGGCAACGGCGCGGAGATTCCCGACCAGGGCATCTACGCCAAGGAGGCCTGGCCTGAGCCCGACAAGGGACAAGCCGCGATGATCACGCGCCTGGACCATGACGTGGGACGCTTGTTGGACAAGTTGCGCGCTCTGGGAATCGCCGAAAACACCCTGGTCCTCTTCGCCTCCGACAACGGGCCGCACATGGAGTCTGGCAATGACCCGCTGCGATTCAACCCCGCCGGGCCGGTCAGAGGCATGAAGCGCGACCTCTATGAAGGCGGCATCCGCGTGCCCTTCATGGCGTGGTGGCCGGGTACGATCCGGCCCGGACAGGTCTCGGACCACGTCGGCTACTTCGGCGACCTGATGGCCACCGCGTGCGCGTTGGCAGGAGTGGAATCGCCCCCCAATACTGACTCCCTCAGCTTCCTGCCCACACTCACCGGAAAGGGGACACAGGCGGAGCACGAGTACCTGTACTGGGAATTTTATGAAGGCGGCTCGGCGCAGGCTGTGCGGATGGGCAAGTGGAAAGGCATTCGCAAGCCCATGTTCTCCGCGCCGGTCGAACTGTACGACTTGTCACTCGATCCGGGCGAGAAATACAACGTGGCCCGCGGCCACCACGACGTAGTTAGGAAGATCGAAGCGGTCATGGCGCGCGCCCACGTGCCGCATCCCAATTGGAAGGTTCCGCAAGCAGCAGTCGGGAATCGATTCTGAGCATTGACGTGATGGAGGCTGGAGCATTGCCATGAACAAAAGAGTCACCCGCAGGAAGTTCTTTTACGCGTCCGCCGCAGTGGCGGCCGCCGGCAAGACGACCGCCAAGGCGGGTCCGAACGACACCGTCAACCTCGGGCTAATCGGCTGCGGCGCGCGCGGCCGCACCCTGATCATCCCCAACTTCTCCAAAATGCCCGGGGTCCGGTTCACCGCCGTATGCGACGTGAATGCGAAGTATCTCGCTGAAGCGCGCGAACGGGCCGGCGGGGAGGGCGTGGCCGCTTACTCAGACTACCGCAAGCTGGCCGAGGACAAGCACGTCCATGCGGTGATCATCGCCACTAACCAGCAGTGGCACGTGCTGCCGATGATCGCCGCCTGCCGGGCCGGCAAGGATGTCTACCTGGAGAAGCCGTTGGGCCAATCCATTGGCGAAGGTCCCTATGCCGTCGCCGCGGCCAGCAAGTTCGGCCGCATCGTTCAAGCCGGCACCCAGCAGCGCAGCCAGGAGCACTACCAAAGAGCCGTCGAGCTCATCCAAGCGGGAAGGTTGGGCACGATCTCCGAAGTCAGAGTATGGGACTACGAGAACTACTGGCCGGGCGCCGGCTCGCCGCCGGACTGCGACCCACCCCCGGAGTTGGACTGGGATTTCTACGTCGGTCCCTCTCCCTATCGCAACTACAACCCGAACATGTATTACAACTATGGCTACGACTGGTTCCGCGTGGCCGGAGCCGGGCACCAGGTGGCGTGGGGCGTACACCACTTCGACGTTGTCCTCTGGGCCATGAAGGTGAAGTGGCCGAAAACCGCGTACGCGACCGGCGGCAACTTCGCCTTCGTGGACAATCACGAGTATCCGAACACATTCAGCGCCACCCTTGAGTTCGGCCCCGGCCCGGTGGCCAAACACGGATTCCTGCTCCAGTACACCATGCGAACCGGGGGCCGGCGGGAGACGCGCGCTCACGGAAAGTGCTTTGTCGGCACCGAGGCGTCGATGATCCTGGACCGGGCAGGTTACTCGATTGTCAAAGAAGTTCCCCGGGGCCAGAAAGTCACCTCGACAGGCCAATTGATCAACCCGGAAGAAACGGTTCGCCCCGCCGGGGACGGCAACCGCCACTTCGAGATCTTCATCGAGAACCTTCGTGCGCGCAAGCAGCCGGCGGCCAACACGGAGACGTTGCACTATGCAAGCGCGGTGGGACACCTGATGAACATATCGTGGCAAGCCGGCCGCGCTATCCGATGGGACGGTGAGAATGGCAAGGTCGTCGATGATCCTGCCGCCAACAATCTGGTCTTGAAACCGTACCGGGCGCCGTGGAAATTGGAGGTGTAACGACCATAATGAACCCGCGTCGCTTGCGCTGCGGCGCTGTTTCGTTATGGTCAAGAGCCCAAGAAACCCTTGCAGCAGCTAATGAACAGGAGGAAGTGATGAGAATGCTGTATCGTATCTGTGCGCCGGCTGTTCTGCTGGCGGCGGCAACGCAGGTTTGTTTTTCCCAGACCGGACAGATTACCGGACGCGTTCGCGATGCGAGCGATGCGGTTGTGCCCGGCGTTACCATCACCGTGACCAACCAGGCGACTGGAGCGGCGCGGGAGACGAAGAGCAACGAGGTTGGTTACTACACGGTCCCGTCGCTGCCGGCTGGCGCTTATCGCGTCTCCTTGCAGGCCGACGGCTTCAAGAGCGCTTCCCGCGTCGATTTGCAGCTAAGTGTCGAACAGATTCTCCGGGCCGATTTCGTGCTGGAGGTCGGGTCGGTGTCGGAGTCGGTCGAGGTCAAGGGTGCATCACCGCTGCTGCAAACCGCCGAGGGCTCGCTAGGCACGGTGGTTGGCCAGCGGGTGCTGATGGAATTCCCGCTGAACGGCAGGAGCTTTCAGGACCTGGTATCGCTCGGGGCGGGCGTGGTACCGACCACCCGCGCGACGCGCATCGGCCTCGGGGATGTTTCCGTAAATGGCGCCCGGTATCAGTCCAACAACTATGTGCTCGACGGGGCTGACAACAACTCCAACATCTTCAACAGCCAGAACAACGATCCGACGGCTTACGCCCCGCCGCCCGATGCGCTGTCGGAATTCAAGGTGCTGACCAACAGCTACTCGGCCGAATACGGCCGGGGCAGTGGCGCGGCCGTCAGCGCAACCATCCGCTCGGGGACGAACGAATTTCATGGCAGCGCGTACGAGTTCCTCCGCAATGACAAACTGGACGCCAGGAACTTCTTTGCCGTGCAGCCGGCCCAACTCCGCCGCAATCAGTTTGGCGGAACGTTGGGAGGGCCGATCGTGCGCAACCAGAGCTTCTTCTTCTTTTCCTATGAAGGGCGGAAGATCCGTACGCCCGGTTCCGACGCCTTCGCGAATGTGCCGACGCTGGAAGCCAGGGGCGGAGACCTCGGGGCCTACAAGCCAATTTTCGATCCCACCAGCGGCGCTCCGTTCGCCGGCAACAGAATTCCGGCCTCGCGGTTCGATCCGGTGTCGGCGCGGCTTTCAAAGATGTGGCCCGAACCGAACCTCAGCGGTATTTTCCGTAATTATCTGTACCGCACGTCGAGCCGGGACAACCGCGATAAGTACGATGGACGCGTGGACCACACCTTCTCAACCAGGGACTCGATGTTCTTCCGCTTCAGCCTTCAGCAGCAGAAGAACGACACGCCCAGAGGGATCCCCCTGATCGTGGACGGCAGTAACGTCAATCGCGACGTACAAGAGACCAACGCGCGGTCGGCGGCCGCAGGCCACACGCACGTCTTCGGTCCGTCGGTCGTCAATGAATTCCGTGCCGCTTTCCACTGGACGCGCTCCGACGTCAATTGGGGGACGAACGACAACATCGCGGCGAAGTTCGACGTACCGGGGCTGCCCGCGCCTTTGCTGAGCACACCCGGCATGCCGAATTACAACGTGTCGGGCGTGAACGCGATTGGCGGCGCGACCTTCCGTCCCAATCTGATGCGCGAGCAGACGTTGCAGATCAAGGACTCGCTCTTCCAAGTCCGTGGAAGCCACACCATCAAAATCGGGGGTGAATTCAAGACCCAGCACATCCCGTTCTCGGTCGCGCAGAACGCGATGGGGCAGTTCTCGTTTACGGGCGGTTTCACCGCCCGCGGCGCGGGGACCGGCGAGGGTCTCGGTGATTTCATTCTCGGCTTCCCCCAGAATTTCCAGGGCCAATCGCGCACCAGCGCCGCGAACATGCGCCGGTTCATCACCGCTGGCTACCTGAACGACGATTGGAAAGTGACCAGCCGCCTCACGCTGAACCTGGGCCTCCGGTACGAGTTCTTCTCTCCCTTGGTCGACACACACAACCGGTTCAGTTCGTTCCAGCCGGTGACCGGCGACTTCCGTATTGCCCGCGACGGCGGCCTGGAGGAACGTGCGCTCGTAAAACCCGACTATAGGCAGTTCGCGCCGCGCATTGGTCTGGCCTATCGCCTTGACGACAGAACCGTGGTTCGCTCCGGATACGGGCTGTTCTACAGCGGAGAAGAGCCGCTCGGCGCGGGCTTCTGGCTCCAGAACAACCCCAACTATGTCGTCGGAGTGGCCCTGTTTGCGGTCCCGCCCGAGCCGCTGCTGAAACTGGAGCGCGGCCTTCCCTCGAACCTTTTCTCGCTCGGGGGCATCTCGGCGCCAACCGCTTCCGGCATTCAGGGCGACGCGCGAGTGGCCTACGCGCAGAACTGGAACCTGACGCTCCAACGGACATTCGGTGGTAACTGGAGCGCTCAGGCGAGCTACGTGGGCTCGAACGGCTCGCATTTTCTCACGCCGGTTCTGATCAACCAAGCCCGTCCGGGCGCCGGCTCCGTGCAGTCCCGCCGCCCGTACCCTTCATACGGCACCATCACGTTCATCGAGGACCGGGGCAAGACGAACTACCACTCGCTGCAAACGCAGGTCGAAAAGACATTCTCGAAGGGTCTGAGCCTGCTCGGATCGTACACTTACGCCAAAGCGATCGACGACCACGAAGACATGTTTGGCCGAATCGCGGCGGGAAACCAGTATCCCCTCGACCCCAGCAACTTAGCGCTCGAGCGCGGCCTGTCGGGCACGGACATCCGCCATCGCGTCACCTACAGCATGCTCTATCAGTTGCCCTTCGGCCGCGGCAGGTCTATCCTGGCCCAGGCATCCAAGCCGGTCGATCTGGCTCTCGGGGGCTGGGACGTGGCCGCGGTGACCTCGTTCTTTTCGGGCAGCCCGTTCTCGGTCAGCATGAGCCAGGATGCCTGCGGGTGCGGCTTACTGACCGGACAGTTGAGAGCCGATCGCCTGCGTGACGGCAGGCTTCCGGCCGAAAAGCGCTCCATCGACGGTTGGTACGATGTCAGCGCCTTCGTGCCTCCCGCGCGCGGAACGCTGGGCAACAGCGGACGCAACATCCTGATCGGCCCTGGAGCATCCATCATTAATTTGTCAGTGATGAAGAGCTTCTCGATATGGGAACAGAAACGACTCCAGTTCCGAGCGGAATTTTTCAATTTCCCCAACCACGCGAATTTCGGACTGCCGGGGATCAATATTGAGGCGCCGGGAGCGGGCTTGATCCGCGGGGCGGATGCGGGCCGGCAGATCCAACTCGCCCTCCGTTTTCAGTTTTGACATGGAGCGGATCGGCATGTCCGCCTTGCCCGGCGGCGCGGACGGTTACAGCGAAAACGCCAGCTCGGCGGTTCATCCGGCCCGGCAACTGAGAAGTGCACGGAGCTGACTGATGACACCTGGCGTGCAGGCACGGTACCACTCACTCGCCATAGCGGACACAGAGGATCTGGCTTTCGGCCGGGCGCCAAAGCCGGTCCGCTGCGGGTTCGGTTTGACGATCGGAGGCGGCGCCGTCTATCCGGAGGTGAACTTCACGCTGCCGGCAATCAGTATTTCCGAGGCAACGTGGCCCCAGGTTGTCGGACAGTACGAGGAAATGGCGCGAACGATTCTGAGGCGTGCGGTCGCGCTGCAATCGCCAGGGATCGTGCTGGAGTTCGAGTTGTTGCCCGCCATGACCCAAGTGCCCGAATGGGGCGCCGAGATCACGGCGCTGCTCTATCGCCACCTCGAACAGGCGCACGCGACGCACGGCCTGCGGTGCGCCTTGCGGGTGACACCGACCGACATTCGCGATCAGGCCAAGCCACCCCTGCTGCGCAGCGGCAGCCCCTGGGAGAAGCTGCGGCGGTCGTTCAATCTGTGCATCGAGGCCGGCGCGGACATCGTCTCGATCGAGTCGGTGGGTGGTAAGGAGGTGCATGACCAGGCGCTGATGTACGGCGATGTCCGTGGGATTGTGTTTGCGTTGGGCGTGTTGGCCCCTCGGGAAACGGCCTGGCTGTGGGACCAGATCACGGAACTGTGCGCCGGGCGCGCCATTCCCGGCGGTGACACCGCCTGCGGGTTCGCCAACACGGCAATGCAACTGGCGCACCAGAAGATGTTGCCGGAGGTGCTGGCTACGGTGGTGCGGGCGATGGGCGCGGTGCGCAGCTTGGTGGCGTTCGAACACGGAGCCATCGGCCCGTCCAAGGATTGCGCGTACGAAGGGCCGGTGATCAAGGCGATCACCGGGTGTCCGATTTCGATGGAGGGCAAGTCCGCTTCCTGTGCGCACTTCAGTCCCGTGGGCAATATCGCAGCCGCGGTGTGCGACCTGTGGAGCAACGAATCGGTGCAGAACGTGCGCTTGCTGTCCGGCAGTGCGGTGGAAGCCTGTACCGAGTCGCTGATCTACGACTGCCGCCTGATGAACGCGGCGGCTGGACAAGGCCAGGCGCGACTGCTGCGGGATTGGCTGGTTGCCTCCGACGAGTGGCTGAGCCCGCAGGCGGCGGTGCTGTCGCCGGCGGCTGCTTCGAGGATCGCTCAGGCAATCGTCGGTGCTGGCAACGACTACCAACGGACCCTCGCCGCTGGCCGGGCTGCCGTCGAGATATTAAAGGAAGGGGTAGCCGCCGGGCGGCTTGCTCTCAGCAAGAAAGAGGCGCAGTGGCTGGGCCGCATCGAGGCTGAATTGGATGGTTTGCCCGCGAGCGAGGCCCAGGCGCTCGAAGAGGTCGGCGCAAACTATAAAGACCTGTTCGACCCGGCCAGCTACGGCATTCGTTGATCGAATACAAAAAGCCCTCGGGGAAGTGGATCCCCGAGGGTAGGAGGCATTGCGAGCCAGGCTGGCACAAAAAATTGGCCTTGCCTCTACAAGGAGAGCTCGCAAGTTTGACTGTTCGGTGTAGTCACTCTACTGAACAGGACGCCGCAGAAGGAAGCCTGGTTTCACACCAACCGGCCGGCGGCGATGGCCAGGGCCAGCGCTTCTATGACCGGGGTGAAGACGCTGTCAGCGTCCGTCCTGGGCGCGGCCTCCCGGATTCGCTCGTAAGCTGCTTCCAGAACAGGACTTGTGGTCAGCGGGCGGAGAAATTCGAGCGCCCGGGCGGCGCAAAGCGCTTCGATCGCCAGCACGTACCTGGTGTTCCGGACGACCTGCTGGAGCTTGAGCGCGGAGGTCATCCCCATGCTTACGAAATCCTCCTTATTCCCCGAAGTCGTAATCGAACCCGGGGTGGCGGGCGTGGCCAGAACGCGGTTCTCCGCCACCAGAGCGGCCGCGGTGACCTGGGGCATCATGTAACCCGATTCAAGGCCGGGGTGTTGAGCGAGGAACGGCGGCAAGCCTTCGCTAAGCGCCGGATTCACCATGCGGTCGATGCGGCGCTCGGAGATGCCGGCTAACGCAGCCAGCGCAATGGCGAGGTAATCGAGTTGGAACGCTACGGGCTGGCCATGGAAATTTCCGGCTGAGAAAAGCTCACCGTCGATGACCAGAGGATTGTCGGTAGCCGAGTTCAGCTCGATCGAAACAACGCGTGCGGCCTCCGCCAGGGTATCTCGCACCGCGCCGTGGACCTGGGGCGCGCATCGGATCGCGTAAGCATCCTGGACGCGCGGGCAATTCACGTGGGATTCGCGGATCTGGCTTCCCTCCATGTAACGGAGCAGGTTGGCGGCCGAAGCAAGCTGTCCGGGATGCGGGCGCGCCTGATGCACCCGCGGATCAAAGGCGCGCGGCGTCGAGCGGAGAGAATCCGCGGTCAGGGCACAGACCAGATCGGCCGTCTCGATCAGGATCCTGGCGGCGCCGAGCTCGAGGCAGCCGATGGCGAGCATCGCCTGGGTGCCGTTGATGAGCGAGACGCCTTCTTTGGCGGCAAGCGTGACCGGCTCGAGGCCGGCGCGCCGGAGCGCTTCGCCGCCCGGCAAACGCTCGCTCCCCACGAGCGCTTCTCCTTCGCCAATCAGCACCAGCGCCATGTGAGCCAGCGGCGCCAGATCCCCGCTGGCGCCTACGCTGCCCCGCGCCGGCACAACCGGCGTGACGCCGCGATTCAGCAAATCACAAAGCCGCTCCGCGATCAGCGGACGGATGCCGCTGAGTCCCTTGGCGAGCACGTTGGCGCGGATCAGCATCATGCCGCGGACCACTCCGTCCGCGAGCGGCTCGCCGACGCCGCAGGCATGCGAGCGGACGATGTTGCGCTGCAATTCGGCCAGCTCGGCCGGGGCAATGCGCTGGTCGGCCAGCAGGCCAACGCCGGTATTGACGCCGTACATCGGCTTTTCTCCGGCCGCCATCGCCTCGACAACAGCCCTCGATCGGCGCATCGCTTCCAAGGCTTCCGGCGAGAGTGCGGCTTGCTCCTCGCCCGCTGCAACGGCGCAGACTTGGGCGATGGTGAGACTTGCTCCGCTGAGCAGGACCATGGTTTCAGACTACCGGACTAGCCGGAGCGAGTCACTCAACTGCTTCAGGCGATCTCGAAGTGATGCGGGTCCGGAGTACGCCAGTCGCGCCCCCAGGTGAATCCGAAGGCCCGAAAGATGGCGACGATGCGCGGATCCATCGTGCTGTGGCAGCCGTTGGGCGCGGTCTGCCCGGTGCGCGGGTTCTCGACGGCGTTGATGTCGAGCGCCAGGCCGTAGGAGTGCTCGGAGATGCTGCGCTCGTTGCC
>JACQDF010000134.1 GCA_016201205.1 Acidobacteriota bacterium | reverse complement strand
GCTCGAGGAAGGGGTCCGGAACCTCGCCCTGCTGTTCGTCGTGGGCGAGGAGCGCAACAGCGCCGGCGCCTATTTCGCCGCGAAAAATCCGCGCGGCTCGCGCTACCTCATCAACGGCGAGCCTACGGAAAACCAGCTCGCGCTCGGGTCCAAAGGAGCGCTTCGGCTGGAGATCGAAACCAGCGGACGCATGGCCCATTCCGCCTACCCCGAGCTGGGTGAATCGGCCATCGACAAGCTGCTCGACATCCTCGCGGATCTGCGCCGGATGCCGCTGCCCGTGGATCCTGTTCTCGGTCCGGGCACGCTCAACATCGGCACGATCTCCGGCGGCCGCGCACCCAATGTCGTCCCCGACCGGGCGCAGGCCGAAGTCATGATCCGCCTGGTGGATGACGGTGCGGCCACACGCAAGGCGGTCGAAGCTCTCGTTGCCGGCCGGGGCTCGTTGCGCGAGGTGCTCTCGATTCCCGCGATCCATCTGGGCAGCCTCGATGGCATCCCCACCACCACCGTCGCCTACACCACCGACATTCCCGCGTTCGGCGGCGCCTGGGGCCAGCCGTTTCTGTTCGGCCCCGGCACGATCCATGTCGCGCACACCGCCGAGGAGCGTGTTTCCAAGAAACAACTGCTTGAAGCGATTGAAATCTACAAAACCATGGCGAAGCGTCTGCTCGCCGGCAAGTAAGGAAGATCATGCACCCACAGATCGAGGTTGGAGTTCTGGGCGCCACCGGCATGGTGGGCCAGCATTTTGTCAGGTTCCTGGAAGGGCACGCCTGGTTTAAGATCACCTGGCTGGGCGCCAGCGACCGCTCCTCGGGCAGGAAGTACCGCGATGCCACAAGCTGGCGTCTGGACGGCGTCATGCCCGCCTCGGTGGCCGATCTGGCCGTCGAAGAATCGAAGCCCGGCCATGCTCCCAAGATCGTCTTCTCAGCGATGGATGCCTCCTTCGCCACCGAGATCGAGCAGGCGTTCGCCAGGGCCGGCCACGTGGTCGTCTCCAACTCGAAGAACCACCGCATGGAAGCCGACGTGCCGCTGCTTGTGCCCGAGGTCAACGCCGATCACCTGCGGCTGATTCCCATCCAGCAGCGCAAGCGCGGCTGGACCGGCCAGATCGCCACCAACCCCAACTGCTCGACGGTCGTGCTGACGATGGCGCTCGGCCCGTTGAAGCCTTTCGGCATCCGCCGCGTCGTCGTCACCACGCTGCAAGCGATCTCCGGAGCGGGCTATCCTGGCGTTGCCTCGATGGACATCAACGCCAACGTGATCCCCTTCATCGGCGGCGAAGAAGAAAAGATGCAGCAGGAGGCGCAGAAAATTCTCGGCGACTTCGCCGGGGATCACATCCGCCCGCTCGACGCCAAAGTGAGCGCGCACTGCAACCGCGTTCCGGTGGCTGACGGGCACACCGCCACCATATCCGTCGAGTTCTCCTCCAAGCCCGGCAAAGACGACCTGCTCGAGGCGTTTGCCGGCTTTCGCACCTTGCCGCAGCAGCGCCATCTGCCCAGCGCGCCGCCCCAGCCCGTCATTTACATGCAGGACGTGGACCGGCCGCAGCCGCGCCGCGATGCCGCCAGAGAAAACGGCATGGCCTGCTTTGTCGGCCGCCTGAGGGAATGCCCCGTCTTCGATTACAAGTTCGTCGCCCTCGGCCATAACACCGTCCGGGGGGCCGCCGGCGCCGCCGTCCTCAACGCCGAGCTGATGTTCACGGAAGGACTGCTCGACTGATGATCGTCATGAAATTCGGCGGCAGCTCACTCGAGTCCGCCGCCTCGATCGAGCGTGTCGCTGGAATTGTCAAGACGCGCGAATCCCGCCGCCCGGTGGTCGTCGTCTCGGCGATGGGCAAGACGACCAATCGCCTGCTGGCCATCGGGCAAGCCGCCTCCGATGGCAGGCAGCCGGACGCGCTGGGCCAGCTCGCCGAGCTGAAGCAGTATCACGCCGCCGAAGCGTCCGCCATCGTGTGCGAGAACGATCGCTCCGGGCTGACCGCTATGATCGAGGAGCACTTCGCTGAGCTGGCCCAGCAGGTGGCCCGGATCGCGCAGGCTGAAGAATTCCCGGCTCGCATGATCGACGCCGTTTCCGCGCTCGGCGAGCGCCTCTCGAGCCGCATCGTGACCCTCGCTTTCCGTTATTTCGGCATCGACGCCGTTCACGTCGACTCGCGATCCGTCCTCATCACCGACTCGCGGCACACCCAGGCGGCGCCGTTGTTCAGCAGGACCTATGCGCGGCTTGCCGAAACCGTGTCTCCGCTCGCCGCGCGGCAGGTGGTTGTGATGGGCGGGTTCATCGGCTCCACCCTGGACGGCGTCACCACCACGCTCGGCCGCGGCGGCTCCGACTACACCGCCTCGATTGTCGGGGCCGGCATCAGCGCAGAAGAGATCCAGATCTGGACCGATGTCGATGGGATGCTCACCTCGGATCCTCGCATCGTGCCAGGCGGCCATCTCATCAAAACCATCTCCTTCGCTGAAGCCGCCGAGCTGGCTTACTTCGGCGCCAAAGTGCTCCACCCGGCGACGGTGCAGCCGGCCATCGAAAAGAATATTCCGGTGCTGGTGCTGAACTCGCGCCGGCCCGAAGCCAGCGGCACCCGCATTGTCAAAGAGACCGTGCCCTGCCGCAACGTCATCAAGTCGATCGCCTGCAAGCCCGGCATTACCGTGGTCAAGATCCAGTCGCTGCGCATGCTGATGGCCCATGGCTTTCTGCGCCGCATCTTCGAGGTTTTCGACCGCTTCAAAACGCCGGTCGACATGGTCTCCACCAGCGAAGTCAGCGTCTCACTCACCATCGACAATCCGCAGTACCTTGCCGAGATTCGCCAAGAGCTCGATCGCATCGCCGACGTCGAGGTGGAGAGCGGCCGCGCCATCGTATGCATTGTGGGCGACAACATCCGCGGAACGCCCGGCGTGGGTGCGCGCATCTTCCACGCTCTTCGTGATATCAACGTGCTGATGGTTTCCCAGGGATCGAGCCAGCTCAATTTCAGCTTCGTCATCGACGCCAGGGACCTGAAAGCCGCGGTGGATGCGTTGCACACCGAATTCTTCGCCGAACCCGACCCGGAGGTGTTCGCAGCATGAAAAAACTGGCCATTGTCGGCTATGGAAAGATGGGCAGGATGATCGACCAGATTGCCCCCGAATTCGGCTTTGAGACCGCTTTACGTCTTGATGAATTCAACAACGAGGGCGGCGCCGGCATCACCAGGGAGAACTTTGCCGGCATCGGAGTGGCGATCGAGTTCTCAACGCCCGCCACCGCCGTGGAGAACATCGAGCGGCTGGCCAGGCTCGGCATTTCCGTTGTCGCCGGCACAACCGGCTGGACCGGGAAGCTGGATCATGTCAAACAAGTGGTGGCGGCGAGTAACACCGGCCTCGTGTGGAGCCCCAATTTCTCGATCGGAGTTAACGTCTTCCTGCGCGTCGTCTCCGAGGCCTCGCGGTTGCTGGTCAATGAGCCCTCCTACGGCGCCTGGGCCTGGGAGATTCACCACAGCACCAAGAAAGACGCGCCCTCCGGGACGCTCGACCAGCTTGTCGGCCGCATG